>NZ_JBVIHM010000038.1:7489-69472 GCF_055570295.1 Streptomyces sp. NPDC031265 | reverse complement strand
TCCCCGACCATCACCCAAACACCCCATAAACACGTCCTCCCGGGGGGCTTGGTTTGGGTTTTTGTTTGTTTCCTCCGTCCTTCCCCCCCCCCGCGCGCGCCCCCCCGCGGCGCGCCCCCGGCGGCCACCGCCAGTGCGGCGGTGAGCCGGGCGCCCGGCCAGCCCGCCACGTCGTCCAGGCGCGCCGAGGCCCACCCGTACCGCCGATGGCGCGGCGAGCGGTGGCCGACCATCGCGTCCAGCGTGTTGACCGCGCGGAACGCGACCAGGCCTGGAACCCCCGCGAGCGCCCCCCACACCAGCGCGCCCACCACGGCGTCGGAAGTGTTCTCGGCGACGGACTCGACGACCGCGCGCGCGATGCCGGGCGAGTCCAGGGACTGCGGGTCGCGCCCGCACAGGTGCGGCAGGCGCGCGCGGGCCGCCTCGACGTCCCCGGCCTCCAGTGCCTCGCCGATCGCGCGGGCCTCCCGGCCCAGCGAAGTGCCGCCCACGACGGCCCAGGTGGCGGCGGCGGTCAGCGCGACGGACGCGGTGGGAAGCTTCCGTACCGCGCGCGTGGCGAGCAGTGCGGCGCCCGCGGCGCCTCCGGCGCACACGGCGGTGTGCAGCGCGCCCCAGCCCCGGTGGTCGCGCCACAGCGTGCGCTCCACGGCGGCCGCGGCACGGCCGAACGCGGCGACCGGGTGCCCGCGGCGGGGATCGCCGAGGAGGAGGTCGCCGAGGAGACCGGCGGTGGCGCCGTACGCGAAAGTGCGATCGGCACGCATGGGATCAGCCCGCCGCAACGCCGCGAAGAACTCTGGTACTTCCGGGAGGTGCCGGCAACAGGCAGGCGCGCATGGCGGTATGTCCTCACTCAGGGTGTCCGCGCCCTGGTACGACGTCGACCGGCGGTGAGAGTTCCTGGCTCACGGGGATGATTCCCCGATGACAGTGGCGGGACCGCGCCGGATTCGCACCGGCTTCCTCTTCTGCCGCCGTAAATGGCTCGGGCAGTCCACCACGCCCGGGAACGCCCGTCAACTCGCTGCTGACCTGCGACGGGAGAGTGTGTTGGGGCACACAGAGAACCGCCCTCCGGCCGGGCCGGAGGGCGGTTCGAGGTGTGTGCGGCGCTGCTCGCCGGGCTACTTGCCGACGATCAGACTGATGCCGTACGCGACGGCCGCCGCGCAGAGCGCGAAGCAGAGGTAGGCGGTGGTGCGGGCCACGGCGACGTTGCCCTTGCCGGCCGCGGCCGACTGCTGCTTGCTGAGGCCGACGATCCCGACGGTGAACAGGCCCACCAGGCCGACGGTGACGATGAGGCTGACACCGAAGACGGTGCCGAGAGCTGCCCAGTCGATGTGCATGACGATTCCTTTGGGGTGCGCGGCCGGGTCAGACGGTGGCCGGGCGGGCCGGGTCGACGGGGGCCGCCGGGGCCGGGGCCGGGATGGTGGCCGTCAGATCGGCGGCCACGGCGGCGGCGGTGGGCGGCGGGGTGACGGCGGCGATCGCGGTGGTCACGACGCCGGCGGGCTCGGCCGGGGACTCCGCCGGGGTGGCGGTGGCAGTGACGTCGTTGTGGTCGACCGGCTCGCGGCGCGACAGCTTCCAGATGAAGCCGGCACCCGCGATCAGCAGGATCGCCACGAGGACGATGCCCCAGGTGCCCTGGCCGGTCAGGAACTCGGCGCCGGCGCCGACCAGACCCGCGGCGGGCAGGGTCAGGCCCCAGGCGATGAACATGCGGGTCGCGGTGGACCAGCGGACCACACCGCCCTTGCGGCCGAGGCCGGCGCCCATGACGGAGCCGGAGCAGACCTGGGTGGTGGAGAGCGAGAAGCCGATGTGCGAGGAGGCCAGGATGACGGTCGCGGCACCGGACTGGGCGGCGAAGCCCTGCGGCGGCGCCAGCTCGGTCAGGCCCTTGCCCATGGTGCGGATGATGCGCCAGCCGCCGAGGTAGGTGCCCATGGCGATGGCCATGCCGGCCGAGACGATGACCCACAGCGGGGGGTTGGCGCCCGGGTGCAGCACACCGCCGGCGACCAGGGCGAGCGTGATGATGCCCATGGTCTTCTGCGCGTCGTTGGTGCCGTGGGCGAGCGAGACGAGCCCGGCGGAGGCGATCTGTCCGGCCCGGTAGCCCTTGGCGGTGGCCTTCTCGGCAGCCGGGTCGACGTTTCGGTTGATCCGGTACGTCAGACGCGTGGCCAGCATCGAGGCGACGCCAGCGACGATCGGGGCGGCGACGGCGGGGAGCAGCACCTTGGTGACGATGGTCGAGCCGTTCACCGAGGACCAGCCGGCCGACATCACGGCCGCGCCGATCAGACCGCCGAACAGGGCGTGGGACGAGCTGGACGGCAGGCCGAGCAGCCAGGTCACCAGGTTCCAGAGGATCGCGCCGACGAGCGCCGCGAAGATGACCTCTGTTCTGATGCCCTTCTCGTTGATGATCCCGCCGGAGATCGTCTTGGCGACCTCCACCGACAGGAACGCGCCGACCAGGTTGAGCGCGGCGGACATGGCGACCGCTGCTTTGGGCTTCAGGGCGCCGGTCGAGATGGTCGTGGCCATCGCGTTGGCGGTGTCATGGAAACCGTTCGTGAAATCGAACACTAGAGCTGTCACGACCACAATGGCGAGCAGCAGCGTGATGTGTTCCATTTACCCAGTCAATCGTTCGACGTCAGTGGCTGGACGAACGTAAGTAACCTGGATGAACGGAAGGTGAACTGGGTCGGGCTTCGCGGTGTATCTGACCGGTTTTTGGTGCGACCAGGCCCTGACAAACCCTGCGAACCGGCCATAGACCCCATTGAAGAGATTCTGCTCACTCCCTCGCCCGCTGCGCGGAGCCTGCGAGGATCGCCCCCATGGGAGAGCCGAAGGACTCCGGAGCGACCGCCACGGCCTGGGCCGAGCTGACCGCCGCCGCACGCCGCACCGCCGAGGAAGGCCTGGTCGTGGGCACCTCGGGCAACGTCTCCGTACGCGTCGGTGACCTGGTCCTGGTCACCCCCACCGGCGTCCCCTACGACCGCCTCGGCCCGGACGACACCGTCGCCGTCGACCTCACCGGCCGCCAGGTGACCGGCACGCTGCGGCCCACCAGCGAGCTGCCGATGCACCTGGCCGTATACCGGCACACCGACGCCCGGGCCGTCGTCCACACCCACGCCGTGCACGCCACGGCCGTCTCCACGCTGGTCAGCGAGCTCCCGCCGGTCCACTACATGACCGCCACGCTCGGTGGGCCGGTCCAGGTCGCGCCCTATGCGCTGTACGGGACCGAGGAACTGGCGCGGAACATGCTGCGCGCCCTCGAAGGCCGCACCGGCTGTCTCCTCCAGAACCACGGGACGATCACCTACGGAACCACTCTTTCCCAGGCATACGACCGCACCGCCCAGCTGGAGTGGATGTGCCGCCTCTGGCTCGCCGCCTCCTCCGTCCCCGGCCGCACCCCCTCCCTGCTCTCCGGCGCCGACCTCGACCGGGCCGCCGAACAGTTCCGGGGGTACGGCCAGGACGACGCCCCCGGCCCGGGCTTGCCCCGGTAGGCCCCCGCCCACTGGCCGTGTCGCCGCGCACTGCCGACACTGGAACGGTGCGCCCGGCTACAGCGACGGCAGCGGCCGTCACCACACTCATCGGCGTCGGCGCGGCCGCGGTGGCCGCCGGACGGTACGCGAGCGACGCGGCCCTCAAGGCGCCGCCAGGCCGCCCGCTGCCCACCGACCCCGACCTCACCGTGCACGCCACCGGGTCCGGGCGGATCGCCCTGACCCGGTGCCTGGCCTCGCTGCGCCCCGGGACGTACGGGATCGAGGGTCCCGGCATCCGCGCGGTGGTCGGCGAGGTCGTCGACGTGCCGCACCCGGCGGACACCGTGGTGCGCCGACTGGAACGGGTCACCCGGGGCAGCCCGCAGCCGGGGGACCGGGTCCGGCTCACCCCGCAGCTGCACCACGGCACCCCGAAGGAGGCGCTCGGCCTCGACTACGAGGACGTGGAGATCCCCGCCGAGCTCGGTGTGCTGCCCGCCTGGCTGGTGAAGGGTGTACGGAACACCTGGGTGATCACCGTGCACGGCCTGGGCACCACCCGCGAACACCCGCTCAACGTCATCGGGTTCCTGCACCGCCAGAAGCTGCCGGTGCTCGACCTCGCCTACCGGGGCGACGAGGGCGCCCCCCGGCCCCCCGACGGCCTCGGCCACCTCGGCGACTCGGAGTGGCGCGACCTCGACGCCGCCATCCGGTACGCCGTGCGCTCCGGCGCCGAGCGCGTCATCCTGCACGGCTGGTCCACCGGCGCCACCATGGCGCTGCACGCCGCCGCGAGCTCCGGGATGCGCGAGCACATCCGGGGCGTCGTCCTCGACTCGCCGGTGCTCGACTGGGAGGGCACACTGCGCGCCCTCGCCCTCGCCCACGGCGCCCCGAGCGCGCTGCTGCCGCTCGCCGTCCGGGCCGCGCAAGGCCGCACCGGCCCGCACGGCGACCATCTGCGCGAGGCGGCCGACCCGGCCGGCCTGCGCGTCCCGGCGCTGGTCTTCCACGGCCCCGACGACACCCTGGCCTCCTGGCACCTCACCCGTGAACTCGCGGCCCGCCGCCCCGATCTGGTGACCCTTCGCACGGTCCAGCACGCCCCGCACGCCTCGATGTGGAACGCGGACCCCGCCCGCTACGAGGAGGCGCTGCGGCGCTTCCTGACCCCGCTCATGTGAGGCGCGGGGCTGGAGCCCCCGAGGCGGCACACGGGGCCGCCGGCACCGCCCAGGCGATCAGGACGCCCATTCCGCTTCGGCTTTCGGCCCGTCAACGGACCGCACCACCCCGCGTGACAACCCCCGGACCCCGGCCGCGCCCGGCCCGCGCGGGATCCGGGCATGCCCCATTCCGTTTGGGCTTTCTGCCCGTCAACGGGAAGACTGCATCCGTGACGTCCCGGAAGCCTGAAGAGAAGTTGCCGCGAGACTCCAGACTGCGGCTTGTCCGCGCACCGCAGGCGAAGGATGCCCGACCCCTCGCCAGCGCACGCCGGGCCGTGAGCGACCGCCGCTCCCGGGCGGGCTCCCGGCCGCCCGAGGGCACCCCCGCCGCCGCCGAACTGGCCCGCCAGGCCAGAGCGGTCCTCGCCGACGCCGTACGCGTCGCCCGCTGGGCCGAGGCCGAGCGCGCCCGGGGCAGCGCGCCCCGCCCCGCCCCGACGGGCACCCTGTCCGGCGCCGCCGCCGAACTGGCCGCCGCCACCCTGCGGCTGACGCCCGCCCAGGTACGGGCCGGCTGGGACCGGGCCCGGCTCGCCGGACTCGTCGAGCTGCACGGCGGCACCGCGCGCCCCGGCTGGCGGCTGCGCGCCTGGGACCGCGACGACGCCGCGGTGCTGCGCGGCTGGGTCGCCCTCTTCGACGCCTGGTCGATCGTCCACCCCGCCCCGGCCGCCATCGCGCCCGCCGCCGTGGCCGAGGTCGTCGAAGCCGTTCCCCAGGTGCTCTCCCTCCTCCAGCTCTCGGCCGGTCCCGTCCTCGTACCGGCCCTGCTCGATCTGCTCGGCCAGCGCGTCGACGAACTGCGCGACGAGCGCTGCGAAGTCCCGTACGGCACCGACGCGGACGGCACCGGCGGGGACCGCCCCGCCTCCCTCGCCTTCCTCTCCCTCCTCTTGGACTGGGTGCTCGCCGGGCTCGCCGCCGTCGGCGCGCTCACCCTCGGCGAGGGCTCGGCCACCCTCACCCCGCTCGGCAGCTGGGCGGTGTGGGTCAAGCTGGAGCAGATCTGCGTCGCCGCGCAGAGCCCGGCCGGCAACATCGAGCAGTCCGCCGGGGACATGCTGCGCGGCTGCGCCCGGCTCACCCCCGGCCCGGCCCGCGCCGAGTACCGCGCCTGGCTCGCCGCCCGGCCCGTCGGCAGCGCGGTGACCGAGCTGCTCGACGCGGCCCGGGGCGAGGACGCCCTGGTGCGCGGGCTCGCCTTCGAGGCGCTGCGGGTCGTCGGCGCCCCCGCCGAGCCCGAGGTGCGCGCCGCCGCCGACGAGATCTTCCTGCGCCCCTACGCCCTGCTCTGGCTGGCCGAGCACGAGGGGAGCGACCCCGAGGACGTCACCGCCGTCCTGACCCGCGAGGAGTCCACCTGGCTCTGGGTCGACACCGCCGCAGCCGTAGCCGACCACGGCGAGGTCGAGCTGATGGTGCGCCACCTCGACTCGGCCGTGCAGGGCACCGTGCCCGCCCTGCTCGACGAGGTCAGGGCCGTCGGCCACCCCCGTACCGTCCAGGTCCTGGTCGCCCTCGCCGCCGCCCATCCGGACCCGGCCCTGGCCAAGGCCGTGCGCCGCGCGGCCTTCCAGGTCCACACCGGCGGGGTCTAGGGCCTGTCCGGGGGATCTGGTCGCCTGCGAGGTGCCTGCGCCTTCCGGTCCTGGTGAGCGGGGTCCTGGTGCTTCCCCAAGCTCTCAACTTCGTTCGAGCAGGGGAGACCCCAATGCTGCAAGGCGGAGGAGGGCGTCGACGCGATGGGGGTCCCCCCCGCTCGAACGAAGTCGAGAGCTTGGGGGA
This sequence comes from Streptomyces sp. NPDC031265, assembly GCF_055570295.1. Lineage (NCBI taxonomy): Bacteria > Bacillati > Actinomycetota > Actinomycetes > Kitasatosporales > Streptomycetaceae > Streptomyces > Streptomyces sp. NPDC031265. The sequence goes on along the minus strand of NZ_JBVIHM010000038.1, from coordinate 62,916 downwards.
GTCGGCAACCTACGACAACGCCACTGGGGGCCCAGGTCCCCCCTGGCCCTTGAGGCCTTGGGGGAGGGCGTGCCAGGACCCCGCGTCCCAGACAAGATCCGCCGGACAGGCCCTAGGGCCTGGCGGGGGTCAGCCGACCGCGCCGGGGGCGTACGTACCGAAGCTCCATACGTTGCCCTCGGCGTCGCGTGCCATGTAGTCCCGTGAGCCGTAGTCCTGGTCGGTGGGCTCCATGAGGATCTCCACGCCGTGCTCCACCGCCCGTTTGTGGTGCGCGTCCACGTCGTCCACCACCACGTAGACACCGACCGGGCCCGCGTCGCGCATGGCGTCCGCGAACAGGCCGCCCCGGCTCTTCGAGCCGAGCATCACCATGCCGGTGCCGCTGGCGAGTTCGGCGTGCAGCACCAGGCCGTCCGCGTCCTCGTAGACACTCGTCTCCGTGAACCCGAAGGCGTCCTTCAACAGGCGGATCGCAGCCTTCGCGTCCGCGTACAGAATCGTCGGATACACACTCATCACGAACTCCCGTCCCACTCGTGGGCCTGCCTCGATGTGACCTGGATCTCAGTCTTGCACCCGGCACCGACAACGCCCCTCGGACAGCGCCAGGCCGTGTGCGGCCGGCGCGCCGGCTCAGCGCGCGAAGGTGTCGCAGCGGCCCATGTCGCCCGTGCCGAAGCCGGTGGAGAACCATTGCTGGCGCTGCTGGGCCGAGCCGTGCGTCCAGGACTCCGGGGTGACCCGGCCCTGGAACCTCGCCTGGATCCGGTCGTCGCCCACGGCCGCCGCCGCGTCCAGGCCGTCCTTGATGTCCTGGTCGGTCAGTCGGGTCAGCAGCGGCCTTCCGGTCCTGGGGTCCGGGGTCGTCGTGGCGTGGTGCGCCCACACCCCGGCGTAGCAGTCGGCCTGGAGCTCGACCTTCACGGCGTTGCTGTTCGCGCCCTGCTGTCCGTTCTGCGACCGGGCGAGGGTGCCCATCAGGTTCTGGACGTGGTGCCCGTACTCGTGCGCCACCACGTACGCCTGGGCGAACGGGCCGCCGGTGGAGCCGAACTTGGTCCGCAGGTCGTCGAAGAACCCGAGGTCCAGATAGACCTGCCGGTCGCCCGGGCAGTAGAACGGCCCGACCGTCGAGGTCGCCGTCCCGCACGCGGTCGGGACCCGGCCGGTGAAGAAGACGGTCTGCGCGGGTGAGTAGCGGCCGCCCCGGCGCGGGAACTCCTGCGACCAGTAGTCCTGCACGCTGTTGACCACCGCGAGGACCCGGCAGTCCTCCTTGGTGTTGGCGTCGCGCCCCTTGCGGCAGCTCTCCCGCACCTGCCCCTGGGCCGACACCGAGGTCGCCGGGGTGGAGTCGCCGGAGGAGAGGCCCAGCTCTTCGGGGCCGACCCCGAACAGCAGGCCGAGTACGAGCGCGATGAGTCCGACGATGCCGCCGCCGATGGTGGCCCTGCCGCCGGGGACCCGGCTGCCCCGCACATCCTTGACCTCGGACGCGTCCAGATCGGCGTCGTCGTCGAACTGCACGGGCTCACCACCCTCCGTCACCCGTTGTCGCCCTGAGTATCAAACAGTTCATTGCGTTGCGCCCTTTTTGACACGGTGGCCGATACGCTCGGCGCCTCATGGACCGGAACCGTCTCGCGCTGGTCGCCGTCGCCGCCGTACTGGCCCTTCCCCTGGTCACCGAGGCACAGCACGCCCGGCCCGCCCCCTACGGCGACCGCCTCACCGTGCTGCCCGCCGCCGCGCCGGCCCGCCCGGCGGTACGGGTGCGGGGCGCGGCCGTCGAGGCGTACGACCCGAGGAGCGGGGCGCGCAGCTGGACGTACCGCCGCGAGGGGCGCCGTCCGCTAGCGGTGCGCACGGCGCCGGGGCATGCCTTCGCGCTGTGGAGCGACGGCATGGTCACCGACACCGCGCGTGTGCTCTCGGTCGACGCGGTCCGCTGGCACCGGGCCGTCCCGGGCCTCGCGGGCTGGCTCGCCGGGCGCCCCGGCCGGGCCGCGGGCGTGCTCCAGCAGCTGGCTCCGGCGGGGATGCTCGCCGTCGTCACCCCCGAGCGCATCGCCGCGTACCGCACCGCCGACGGGGATCTGCGCTGGATGCTGCCCGCCCGGCGGGAGTGCGCCTTCGACCCGGGCCGCATCGCGCGCGTGGAGGGCGTTCTGCTCGTCGCCCAGCCCTGCCGCGACCGGGACGTGTGGACCCAGGAGGTGGTGGCGGTGGACGCCCTCGGGCGCATCGCCCCCGGCCGCACCCCGCTGGGCAACGAGTTCCCCGCGCGCGTGGGCGCCGCCCGGGGCGCGTGAGGCCGCGCGGCCGACCGGTGCCCGGGCCGCCCCCGCGCGGGTCGTCAGCGCGCCCGGGGGGCATCTCTCGTAAGAGATCACCGCACGTTAAAGCAGTTGCACACCCCCGCTAGAATTGGCCCATGGCAATTCTCCTTGTGCATTAGGCGGCGTCGACGCTCCTCGACCCCCGTCCGTCCGCCGTCCATACCGCCCTGGAGTATTTCCGTGATCACCGCCACCGGCATCGAGCTGCGCGCCGGCGCCCGCATCCTCATCGAGAACGCGTCCTTCCGAGTCGCCAAGGGCGACCGCATCGGTCTCGTCGGCCGCAACGGAGCCGGCAAGACCACCCTCACCAAGTGCCTGGCCGGCGAGGGCATCCCGGCCGGCGGCACCATCACCCGCTCCGGCGAGGTCGGCTATCTGCCGCAGGACCCCCGGACCGGCGACCTCGACGTCCTCGCGCGTGACCGCGTGCTCTCCGCGCGCGGCCTCGACGAGGTGCTGCGCAAGATGCGCGAGAACGAGGAGCGCATGGCGAACGGCAAGGGCGCCACGCGCGAGAAGGCGATGAAGAAGTACGAGCGCCTGGAGACCGAGTTCCTCACCAGGGGCGGGTACGCCGCCGAGGCCGAGGCCGCCACCATCGCGGCCGCGCTCGGTCTGCCCGACCGGGTGCTCGGCCAGCCGCTGCACACCCTCTCCGGCGGTCAGCGCCGCCGTGTCGAGCTCGCCCGCATCCTGTTCTCGGACGCCGACACCCTGCTCCTCGACGAGCCGACCAACCACCTCGACGCCGACTCGATCGTCTGGCTGCGCGACTACCTCAAGACGTACCGCGGCGGCTTCATCGTGATCTCCCACGATGTGGACCTGGTCGAGACGGTCGTCAACAAGGTGTTCTACCTGGACGCCAACCGCTCCCAGATCGACGTCTACAACATGGGCTGGAAGCTCTACCAGCAGCAGCGCGAGGCCGACGAGAAGCGCCGCAAGCGCGAGCGCCAGAACGCCGAGAAGAAGGCCGCGGCCCTCAACTCGCAGGCCGACAAGATGCGCGCCAAGGCGACCAAGACGGTGGCCGCGCAGAACATGGCCAAGCGCGCCGAGCGGCTGCTCTCCGGCCTGGACGCGGTACGGGTCTCCGACAAGGTCGCCAAGCTGCGTTTCCCGGACCCGGCGCCCTGCGGCAAGACCCCGCTGACCGCGGAGGGCCTGTCCAAGTCGTACGGCTCCCTGGAGATCTTCACCGACGTCGACCTGGCCATCGACAAGGGATCGAGGGTGGTCATCCTCGGTCTGAACGGCGCCGGCAAGACGACCCTGCTGCGGCTGCTCGCCGGGGCCGAGAAGGCGGACACCGGCGAGGTCACCCCGGGCCACGGCCTCAAGCTCGGCTACTACGCCCAGGAGCACGAGACGCTCGACCCGGACCGCACGGTCCTGGAGAACATGCGCTCCTCGGCACCCGACCTGGACTTGGTCGAGGTCCGCAAGACGCTGGGCTCGTTCCTGTTCTCCGGCGACGACGTGGACAAGCCGGCGGGCGTGCTCTCCGGCGGCGAGAAGACCCGGCTGGCCCTGGCCACGCTGGTGGTCTCGTCCGCCAACGTCCTGCTCCTCGACGAGCCGACCAACAACCTCGACCCGGCAAGCCGCGAGGAGATCCTGGGCGCGCTGCGTACGTACAAGGGCGCGGTCGTTCTAGTGACGCACGACGAGGGCGCGGTCGAGGCTCTGCAGCCCGAGCGCATCATTCTTCTGCCCGACGGGGTCGAGGACCTGTGGGGTCCCGACTACGCGGATCTGGTCGCCCTCGCCTGATCCGGGGCGACTGATCCACTCCCTATGGATCATTCGGCTTACGTGTGATCCTCAATCTGAGTGAGTGCGTCTCGTACCCCGGCGTGTCATGCACGGGATCAAGATCCGGTGGGTACGGGACGGACTGATTCCGGAGTGTGACCCCGAACACACCCCTGACCAGCGCGTTCTTGCCGCGCTCGAATCCGGGGCGGTTCCGTGGCCGTGCGGAATTTGTGATTCCGGCCCCGTCTCGCGCCGTCCTGCGCCGAAACCCGGTTGCACGGACCTTGCCGAATGGGTGGCCAGGAAGCCCGGGAGGGGTGATCATGAGAAGTCCAGAGCGCACTTCCCATGAGGAGGCACGGGTGGCCGAGACTCTGAAGAAGGGCAGCCGGGTAACCGGTGCCGCGCGCGACAAGCTCGCGGCAGACCTGAAGAAGAAGTACGACTCCGGTGCGAGCATCCGGGCGTTGGCCGAAGAGACCGGCCGCTCCTACGGATTCGTCCACCGGATGCTCAGCGAGTCCGGGGTGGTACTGCGCGGACGCGGCGGAGCGACACGCGGCAAGAAGACCGCCTCGGCCTGACCGGGGCCGGGCGGATCCATGGGCTCGCCGGGTCGGGTTGCCACCCGGTCGGCCGCACGGTCGGCCGGGTAGTTACTGTGCAGTCACTTATTTGACCGCACCCGACCCGGAGGCGCCCCATGGCTTCGCCCGACCCCGTACTCGACAAGGACGGCGTCCGGCTCACCGTCGACGACGCAGTCGCCACGGTGACCCTGACCAACCCGGACAAGCGCAACGCCCAGTCTCCCGCTCTGTGGCGGGCGTTGGCTGCCGCCGGTCAGGAGCTGCCCGGCACCGTCCGGGTCGTTGTGCTGCGGGGAGAGGGCAAGTCCTTCTCTGCGGGGCTCGACCGCCAGGCCTTCACTCCCGAAGGCTTCGACGGCGAGCCGTCCTTCATCGACCTCGCGCGCGGCTCCGACGCGGAGCTGGACGGGGTCATCGCCGAGTACCAGGAGGCGTTCACCTGGTGGCGCCGCAACGACATCGTGTCGATCGCGGCGGTCCAGGGCCACGCGATCGGTGCGGGCTTCCAGCTCGCGCTCGCCTGTGACCTGCGCGTCGTCGCCGACGACGTGCAGTTCGCCATGCGCGAGACCAGCCTGGGCCTGGTGCCGGACCTGACGGGCACCCACCCCCTGGTGAGCCTGGTGGGCTACGCCCGCGCCCTGGAGATCTGCGCGACCGGCCGCTTTGTCGGAGCGGAGGAGTCCGAGCGGATCGGGCTCGCGAACCTCGCGGTGCCGGGGGCGGAGCTGGACGCTTCCGTACGTGACTTGGCGGGGGCGCTGCTGGCTGCGCCGCGGGATGCGGTGATCGAGACGAAGGCGTTGCTGCGGGGGGCGTCGGGGCGGTCGTACGAGGAGCAGCGGGTCGCGGAGCGGGGCGCTCAGGCGCGCCGCCTGCGATCCCTGGCGGGCCTCGCGGACTGATTTCCCCCCACCCCGCCCGTTCCCTTAACCCTCCGGGGGTGGGTGGGGGTTGAGGTGGTTTCCCGGGGGCTGCGCCCCCGGACCCCGGGCGGGGCTGCGCCCCTGCACCCGCTCGTGGGGCCTGCGCCCCTGCACCCTGCTTTCGGGGCTCCGCCCCGGACCCCGGCGCGGGGGTGGGTGGGTTACCGGGGGCTGCGCCCCTGCACCCCAGGGAGCGCCCCCCCGGACCTGGTTTGGCGGGGCCTGCGCCCCAGGGAGCGCCCCCGGACCCGGTTTTGGCGGGGGCTCCGCCCCCTGCACCCCGCTCTCGGGGCTCCGGCCCCGGACCCCGGCACGGTGGGTTACCGGGGGCTGCGCCCCCGCACCCGCCTTCGGGGCTGCGCCCCGGGCCCCGTCCGTCTGCGGGTCAACTGTGGCTGGTCGCGCAGTTCCCCGCGTCCCTAGAGGGGCGGGGCCTGCGGCCCCTGCCCTTCTCCTCAAGCGCCGGAGTGGCTGCAATGTGGGCCGGGCCCCGTTCTGCCTTCAGGGGCGCGGGGAACTGCGCGACCCGCCCCCACCGGCCCGCAGGCGAACCGGGGGCCTGGGGGTGCAGCCCCCAGTAGCCCCCAGCAGCCCGCCTCAGCCCACCACCCGGCCGCCCGCCCAGGGCTTACGGGAAGGGGCGGGGTGGGGAAACGTCACCCCACCCACGTCACCAGCACCGCCACCCCACCCCCCACCACCCCCCGAACTTCCCGCACCACCTCCACCGCCCGGTACCCCGGCGCGACCGCCACCTCCAGACACTCCGCACCCGCCAGCTCCGACGTCACGTACGCCACGCCGGGGACGGAGAGCGGGGGCCCGGGGCGTACTCCGGGTGGGGGATCCGGGGGAGACGAGGATGCGGGGGCGTCCAGCAGGGACGTCACCCGGATGTCGACCCGGGACAGGCGCAGGCCCAGACGCGCGGACGACGCCGACAGCATCGCCTCCCGCACCTCCTCCGTCCGAGGGCGGCCGTCACCCCACACCGCCACCTCCACCACCGCCCGCACATCCCCCGGCGGCAGCCCGCTCGGCGGTGGCGGAACCGCGGGCACCCCGGCCGCCGCCGGGTCGGCGAGCGCGAGGCGCAGGGACGTGACCGCCAGGCCCGGCACCGACGCGCACGCCGCCCGCAGCACCGCCCCCGCCGCCCGCTCCGTCACCCATGCGCCGTCCGCCGCGTCCCCGAGAGGCAGCAGCCTGCCCAGGGCCAGCCGGCGCCGTACCTCCGTGCTCCATACGTCTGGCGTCATTGCTCCAGCCTGCCGCATCCCTGGCGCGAGACGGGGCAACCGCACTTAGTGTGGGCAGCGGGGGGGAAGGGGGAAGCCGAAAGGGATGAACGCCATGAGTGACACCGTGGAACGCAGCAGCCCCGGACCGTCCGGCCCGGGCGGCAGGGACACCGCCGAGGGCGGTACCAGAAAGAGCTCCACCGCGAAGCGCGGCGGTGGCGACCCCGGCACACGCGGCCGTACCACCATCGCCGACGGCGTGGTGGAGAAGATCGCGGGGCTCGCGGCCCGCGAGGTCGTCGGCGTCCATGCGATGGGCAGCGGTCTGTCCCGTACCTTCGGCGCGGTGCGCGACCGGGTGCCCGGTGGCGGCAAATCGGCAGTGGCGCGCGGGGTGAAGGCCGAGGTCGGCGAGGTCCAGACGGCTCTCGACCTGGAGATCGTCGTCGAATACGGCGTGTCGATCTCGGAGGTGGCCCGTGTCGTACGGGAGAACGTGATCGCGGCCGTGGAGCGGATGACGGGGCTGGAGGTCGTCGAGGTCAACATCGCGGTGAGCGACGTGAAACTTCCGGATGAGGAAGAGGACGAGCCGGAGTCCCGGCTCCAGTGAGGCCCCGGTGAGGCCCCGGCCCCCGACTGAAAAGCGACTGAGGAGCTCAGAATGAGCATGGCGGTGATCGGCATGGTGGCCGGCATGGCGCTCGGCTTCGCCGGATACTTCGGTGGTTTCGGGGCGTTCCTGCTGGTCGCGGCGCTCGGCGCGATCGGATTCGTGGTGGGCAGGTTCATGGACGGCGATCTCGAACCCGGCGACTTCTTCCGCCCCCGGGACCGCGACCGCGGCGACCGGCGGCGGTGACGCGGACTCATGACGGTGTCGTCGACGGCGGCGTCCGGGTCCGGTGAGGCGCGGCCCGGCCGGGGGAGAACCGGCGCCCGGGGCAAGGACGGCCCCGCCATCACGCAGGACCCCCTCGGCCCCGGGCCGGCCGGCGCACCCCGCCGTATCGCGCCCGCCGAGCGAGGAGCGACCCGTATCGCCGACCGGGTCGTGGCGAAGATCGCCGCACAGGCGGCGCGCGAGATGCTGGGCGCGCTCCCCGAGGGCGGGACCGTGCCCCACGCGGCGGTCACGGTGCACCAGGACGTGGCCCGGGTGCGGGTCAGCCTGGAGCTCGGCTACCCCTCCGATCTCGGCGCCCAGTGCGGTGCCGTGCGTCGGCAAGTGGCCGAGCGGGTAAGGGCGTTGGCGGGCATGGAGGTGCCCGAGGTGGCGGTGCAGATCGAGCGTCTGCACTCGGCGCACACCGGTACGGCGGACCGGGGGAGGATCACATGAGCGAGCCCAGCGAGCCGGGCGGGCACGACCCGTCCAGTGGAACGAGTGGCGCGAGCGGTACCCGGCGCCTCCCCGTCGTCATGGAGAAGGACCCTGCCGAGGGCTCCGGCAAGGACCCCGACGGCGGGCTCGACCAGTCGCAGTCGTCCGCCGCCTATGACCCCGTGCCGGTCCTCGCCGAGGACGAGGGTGGGCGGGCCGGGCGCTTCTGGTCGGTGCGGCGGGTGCCCGCCATACTGGTCGCCCTGGCCGTACTGGCCGTGTCCGGCCCCCTGTTGTACGACATCGCGGCCGTACGCGCGGACCGCCCCGCGATGCACTGGCGCCGTCGGCTCGCCGACTGGCCGGCCCGGCACGCCGTGGACGACACGGTGGTGCTCACCGGTGCGGGCGTCGTGGTGGCCGTCGGGATCTGGCTGATCGTGCTCGCGGTGACGCCGGGGCTGCGCGACGTGCTGCCGATGCGGCGCGCCTCGGCCGAGGTCCGCGCCGGGCTCGACCGCTCCGCCGCCGCGCTGGTGCTGCGGGACCGGGCGATGGAGGTCCCGGGTGTGCAGTCGGTGCGGGTCAGGATGGGCCGCGCAAAGGTCGCCGTACGGGCCGTCTCGCACTTCCGCGAGCTCGACGACGTACGGGCCGATCTGGACGCCGCGCTGGGCGCGGGCATCAAGGAGCTCGGGCTCGCCGGACAGCCCGGGCTCTCCGTGCACGTGGGCCGTGCCGCCAGGAAGAGGTGACCCATGCTCAGGACGGTGAACCGGGTGCTGATCGGCCTCGTCGGGCTGATCCTGGTGGCGGCGGGCGGTGCGGTCCTCGCGGCCGGGGCCGGTCTCTCGGTCCCGTCGTGGTGGCCCTGGCAGGGCACCGACGATGTACTGCTCGACCGGGCCCGCCGGGAGCGCTGGCACCACCACGGCTGGTGGTGGCCGACGGTCATCGCGGCGCTGGCCGTACTCGTCCTGCTCGCCCTGTGGTGGCTCTTCGCCCAGCTGCGCCGGGCGCGGCTGGCCGAGGTCCTGGTGGACTCGGGCGACGGCGAGGGCGCGCTGCTGCGCGGCCGCGCCATGGAGACGGTCCTGGCGGGCGAGGCGGAGTCGCTGCCCGGTGTGGCCCGCGCCCAGGTGACCCTGCACGGCCGCCGCACCACACCGACGGCTCGCGTCGCCCTCCTCCTGGAGCCCCACGCGGCCCCCGTCGAAGCCCTCTCCCGACTCACCTCGGAGGCCCTCGCCCACGCCCGCGACTCGGCGGGCCTCGCCGCGCTCCCGGCCGAGGTGCGGCTGCGCGGGGTCAAGCACCGGGCGCAGCGGGTGAGTTGACCCCGGGCCACAGTGGCCCGCCGATGTCCCGTGCCAGCCGCAGGCGGATCCGTGCGGCCCGCCTCGACGCCCTGCGCGCGGCACGCGGCTCGCCGAGGGCGTCGAGGAGCGCGGCGAGCCCGCTCAACCCGGCCGCCAGCGCCGGGAGATGGACGGCGGGGTCCTCCCGGGCCAGCCGTGCGTGGCTCGACGCTCTCCTCGGCGGCTTCCCGGGCGGGCGCGTACCGCTCCAGCGCGGCCAGCAGCCCGGCCAGGGCGCCGAGCGAGGCCGCCGGCGGCTCGCGGTGGGCGTCGGGGTGCGGGGCCGCCGGCTCCCGGTGGACGGCCACCGACCGCTCGATGGGCGCAAGCGCCTCCTCGCGCCGCCCGGCCCGGGCCGGCAGAGCGCCGTGACTTCCCAGCGCCGCGGCCAGGTCCGGCCGGTAGGTGTCCGGCTGCGCGGCGGCCAGCTCCTCGGCCATGGCGAGGATGTCGGCCGAAGCGGCCAGCGCCTCGTCGTAGTGGCGACTCCCCGCCGTGAACTCCGGTTCCTTCATGGGGTGTTCGTACCGCCGGCGGGAGTGGAGCGCCACCCCCGCCTCGGTGTCGCCTCAGAAGCCGTGCCGTGACCCGCCGTCCACCGGCAGCATCAGGCCCGTCAGATACGACGCGGCGGGCGAGAGCAGGAACGCGGCCGTGCGGCCGAACTCGTCCGGGGTGCCGTAGCGGCGCAGCGGGATCTGGGCCTCGTTGGCCGTACGGGCGGCTTCGGCGTCGCCGGAGAGGGCGTCCAGGTGGCGGACGCGGTCGGTGTCGATGCGGGCCGGGAGCAGACCGACCACCCGGATGCCGCGCGGGCCCAGCTCGTCCGCCAGGGACTTGGCGAAGCCCGCGAGGCCGGGGCGCAGGCCGTTGGAGACGGTCAGGCCGGGGATCGGTTCGTGGACCGAACCCGACAGGACGAAGCCGATCACGCCGCCCTCGTCCAGCTCCTCCGCCGCCGTGCGCGCCATCCGTACCGCACCCAGGAACACCGACTCGAAGGCCGAGCGCCACTGCTCGTCCGTGTTGTCGGCGACGAAGCCGGGCGGCGGGCCGCCCACGCTGATCAGCACGCCGTCGAAGCGGCCGAACCGCTCGCGGGCGGTGGCGATCAGACGGGCGGCCGCGCCGGTGTCCGCGTTGTCGACGGCCACGCCCAGCGCGTTCGGGCCCAGCTCCTCGGCGGCCTTCGCCACCGCCTTCTCGTCGCGGCCGCTGAGCACCGCCTTCGCGCCGTCGGCCGTGAGCGCCCGCGCCGAGGCGAGGCCGAGGCCCCGGGAGGCACCGGTGACGACGTAGACGCGGTCCTTCAGTCCAAGATCCATGCGCCTATCCTGCCTCCAGTCCCATCGCGGTCGCCACCAGTCCGATGTGGCTGAAGGCCTGCGGGAAGTTGCCCAGTTGCCGGCCGGCCGCCGGGTCGTACTCCTCGGCCAGCAGCCCGACGTCGTTGCGGAGCGCGAGGAGCCGGTCGAACAGCTCCCGCGCCTCCTTCTCGCGGCCGGTCAGCCGCAGCGCGTCGGCCAGCCAGAACGAGCAGACCAGGAAGGTGCCCTCGTCGCCGGGCAGACCGTCCACCGTGGTGCCCTCGGTGCTGTAGCGGCGCACGAAGCCGTCGTGGCCCAGCTCGGCGCGTACCGCGTCCACCGTCCCGATCACCCGCGGGTCGTCGCCCGGCAGGAACCCGACCCGGGGGATGAGCAGCGTCGCCGCGTCCAGCTCCTGGGACCCGTACGCCTGGGTGAAGGTGTTCCGCTCGGCGTCGAACCCCTTCTCGCACACCTCCCGGTGCACCTCGTCCCGCATCCGCCGCCAGCGCTCCGCGTCGCCGCGCCGGGACGGGTTGGACTCCAGGGCCTGCACCGCGCGGTCGGCGGCGACCCACGCCATCACCTTGGAGTGCACGAAGTGGCGGCGCTCCCCGCGCACCTCCCACAGGCCCTCGTCCGGCTCGCGCCAGCGGGACTCCAGGAAGCCGAGCAGGCTGAGTTCGACGTTCCAGGCGTGCGGCTTGGCGGCCATGCCCGCGGTACGGGCCAGATGGAGGGAGTCGATGACCTCCCCGTACACATCGAGCTGGAGCTGTCTGACGGCGGCGTTGCCGATCCGGACCGGGGCTGAGCCCAAGTGGCCGCTCAGCCACGGCAGTTCGGTCTCCGGCAGCCGGCGCTCGCCGCCGAGGCCGTACATGATCTGGAGGTCGGCCGGGTCGCCCGCGACCGCGCGCAGCAGCCAGTCGCGCCAGGCCGCCGCCTCGTCGAGGTAGCCGGCCGAGATCAGCGCGCCCAGCGTCAGCGTCGAGTCGCGCAGCCAGCAGTAGCGGTAGTCCCAGTTGCGCACGCCCCCGAGCTCCTCGGGGAGCGAGGTGGTGGGGGCGGCGACGATGCCGCCGGTCGGCGCGTAGGTGAGGGCCTTGAGGGTGATGAGGGAGCGGACGACGGCGTCCCGGTGGGGGCCGGTGCAGCGGCACTTGTCCGCCCACTCGCGCCAGTCCGCCAGGCTCTGCTCCAGCGACTCGAAAGGATCGAGTATCGCCGGCCGGGGCTCGTGGGAGGGGTGCCAGGTCAGCACCATCGCGACCTTCTCGCCGGGGCCCACGGTGAACGACGAGCGGGTGCTCATCTGCTGGCCCCAGGTCTTGACGGGGGGTTCGGTGCGCAGCCAGACCGAGTCGGGGCCGGCGACCATGACCCGGTGGCCGTCGGCGCGGCGCACCCAGGGCACCACCCGGCCGTAGTCGAAGCGCAGCCGCAGCACGGAGCTCATCTCGACCCTGCCGCTGACGCCCTCGACGATCCGTACGACGTCGGGGGAGGTGTCGCGCTGGGGCATGAAGTCGAGGACGCGGACCGTGCCGGTGCGGGTCTCCCAGACGGACTCCAGGACGAGCGAGTCGTCGAGGTAGGCGCGGCGCGTGCAGTCCCCGGCGCCCGCCGGGGCGATCCGCCAGTGGCCGTTGTCGTCGTCGCCGAGCAGCGCCGCGAAACAGGCCGCCGAGTCGAAGCGGGGCAGGCAGAGCCAGTCGATGGAGCCGTCCCGGCCGACGAGGGCGGCGGTCTGGAGGTCGCCGATGAGGGCGTAGTCCTCGATGCGTTGGATACGTCGCGTCACGCTCAGGCGTCTTCCCGCCCGGCGGAATTGTCAATCAGGCCAGTACGTCAATAGGACCGGACGGTACGGATCGCCGGGCGACGGCCCGGTCAGGCCGTCGCCGGTGCGGGCTCCGCCGCCCCGGCCTTCGCCGTCGCCTCGGCCCGGTCCCGCTTCTCGCGGCGGACCAGGATCACCCAGCCGACCGGGACCCCGGCGGTGAACAGCCACCACTGCACGGCGTACGCCATGTGCGGGCCGATCGAGGAGTGGTCCGGGGCCGGGATCAGTTCGGGGGAGTCGCCGGACTCGGGCGCGGTCTGCTCTATGTAGCCGCCCAGGACCGGGCGGCCGAGCGCCTTCTGCTGCTGGGCGCTGCTGATCAGCATCACCTGGCGGGGCGGCAGGCCCTTGACGTCCTTGATGCCGCTGGCCGCGGTCGTCTGGTCGGCCATCAGCCGCCCGGTGACCGTGACCTCGCCCTTGGGCGGGGCCGGGATCTGCGGGAACTCGGTCTGGCTGCCGTTGTCCGGCACCCAGCCGCGGTTGATCAGCACGGTCGGCCCGCTGTCGAGGACGAACGGGGTGAGGACGTGGTACCCGACGCGCCCGTCGGCGGCGGTCCGACGGCGCACCACGACCTCGTGGGCGGTGTCGTACGTGCCGGTGGCGGTGACCCGGCGCCAGTACTGGGCGTGCGGGACGGTGTGGCCGGGGGAGGTGAGCGCGGTCACCGGGACCGGCTTGGCCTTCACGTTGTCCGCGATGACGGTGTTCTGCGCGACGCGGTGCTGATGGCGGTGCAGCTGCCAGAAGCCCAGCTCGATCATCGTGGGGATGAGAACGAGGGCGAGGAGGGTGACGAGCACCCACTGCCGGGACAACAGGAAGCGGTACACGCATCGACGGTACAACGTGGCGAAAGACCCCCCGGCAGTGGGTACCGCCGGGGGCCGGACCCCCGCACCGGCGGGGAGCGTACGACCGACTCGTACCGTCGGGGGTCTGTCGCGGACCACCCCCGTAGAACGGGGAACCGGGCGAGCAGGCCGCCTCGAAGGCCCTGGCGAGGCAGATGCGGCCGGGTCACACCTTGTCGACGATGCCCACCCGGCCCTCCGCTCGGGCGCAGTGCCCGCCGCAGTACCAGTGCCCCTCGACCTCGACGCCCTGGCCGATGATCTGGACCCGGCAGTGTTCACAGATGGGCGCCATGCGGTGGATGGCGCACGAGAAGCAGTCGAATACGTGCACCACGCCCTGCGCGTGCACCTCGAAGGACATCCCGTAGTCGTTTCCGCAGACCTCACAACGTGCCATGCGCCACAGGGTGCGGCGCACCGCGCCGCAACGGCGGGCGGCACGCCATACGGTCACCCGTCTGCCGGAGCCACGTCCCGCAGCAGCTGGGTGAAGGCCGCCTCGTCGACGACCGGGGTGCCGAACGACTTCGCCTTCACGGTCTTGGAGGTCGCCGAGTCCGGATCGTTGGTCACCAGCAGGCTGGTCAGCCGGGAGACGCTGGTCGCCACGTGCAGCCCGGCCTCGACCGCGCGGTCCTCCAGGAGCTCCCGGTCGATGGAGGTGTCGCCGGAGAACGCCACCCGCATGCCCTGCTTGAGTGGTTTGTCCACTTCGTAACGGCCGGGGTTGGGGTGCGGACATACCGGGCGCTTGCGTGCGGGCCGCCAGCTGGAGCTCCGGCCGTACGAACCGGTGGCCTGGTAGCCGATGCGGGGGGTGGCCGGGCCGTCGGACCACTCGGTGAGCGGGCGGCATTCGAGGAGCGGCAGCCGCGCCCCGACCCGCGCCGCCTCGTGCAGGCTCGGGCGGAACGCCTCGGCCAGCACGCGCGCGTCGTCCAGCGCGTGGTGCGCGCGCTGCTGCACCACTCCGTAGTGCGCGGCCAGCGACTCCAGTTTGTGGTTGGGCAGCGGCAGGTCGAGCTCCTTGGAGAGCGCGATGGTGCACAGCCGCTGGCGCACCGGCGCGGTGCGCTTCGCCCGTGCGTACTCCCTGGAGATCATCTGCCAGTCGAAGATCGCGTTGTGCGCTACCAGGACCCGGCCGTCCAGACGCTCGGCGAACTCCGCGGCGATGTCCGGGAAGAGCGGCGCGCTCGCCAGGACGTCGGTGGTCAGCCCGTGGATCCACACCGGACCGGGGTCGCGCTCGGGGTTGACCAGCGTGTACCAGTGGTCCTCGACGTTGCCCTGGGCGTCCAGGCGGTAGACGGCAGCCGACACTATCCGGTCGTCGCGGGCGAGGCCGGTGGTCTCCACGTCGACGACCGCGTACCCCTGTGGGTAGGCGGCCGGCCACGTTGCTGCTGCTGTCGTACGGTCGTCGAGCATGGTCACAGAGAATACGGGGCCGCACTGACAACGCGGGCGGCGGCCGGTCAGCCCGCCGGCTCCCCGGCTGCCAACAGGCCCGCCACGAGCGCGCGTACAGAGGTGGTGAAGAGGCGCTCCTCGTCCACCGGCCGCGCCAGCGCCCGCGCGAGCGCCGGATCGTGCTCCGCGGCCCGGGGTGCCGGCGCGTGCCACAGCTCCTCCTCGTCCGGGTGCTGCGCGGGCGCGCGCTCCCGGTTGCGCTCGACCAGCAGATGGCCGACGACGTGGAACTGGACGGCCCGGACCGCGTCGGCCGCGGGGCCCCCGCGCAGCCCGGCCGCGTGCATCTCGTGGACGAGGGCCTGCTGGGCGGGGAGGAACATCCGCTCGGTGAGGCCGCGTTCGTGGACCATCGCGATCAGGTGCGGCCGGGCGCGCAGCTCGCGGCGCAGGGTCCGGGCGACCGAGACGATCCGGGCGGCGGGGGTCGTCCCGCGCGGCGCGATCTCGCCCAGCTCCTCCACGGTCCGCTCGACGAGCGCGTCCAGGAGCGACTCGCGATTGCCGACGTGCCAGTAGATCGAGGTGACGGCGGTGCCGAGCTCGGCGGCGAGCGCGCGCATGGTGAGGGCGGCCGGGCCGTGCAGGCGGACCAGCGTGCCGGCCGCGGCCAGCACCTCCTCGCGGCTGAGCGACGCACGCGTCATGGCGCTCCCGGCTCCCCTTCCCGCACGGCCCACCTCCCGGCGCGGCTCTCGTCCCCACGGCTCTTTCCCGCTCCGCGCGGCTCTTTTCCGCACGGCTCTTTACCTTCATCGGCCTGGGTGTAACTGTGTTACAGACCCCGGGGGAACGCACTGCGAGGCACGACCCAGGAAGGGTGGTACGCCATGGCACGCGTACGGTACGGAGCGCGGACCGAGGACGAGATCCGGGCCGCGCGCACCGCGAGCTCCCGCCTCCCCGACATCTGGTCCACCGGTGTGGTGGCCGTCTGGGAGAGCGATCCCGACGCGGTGGCGGCGGTGCTGCCGCCACCGCTCAAGCCCGCCGGGGATTCACTCGTACGGGCCAACATCAGCCGGGTCGACCTGCCCGGCTATCCGCTCGGCGCGGGCTCGGTGGCGGTCTCCGCCGTGCACGACGGGCAGCCCGGCTGGTACCCGCTGGTGATGCCGATGACCCATGAGCGGGCGCTGATCGGCGGGCGCGAGGTGTTCGGCGAGCCGAAGAAGCTCGGCGAGGTCACCGTCGAGCGGGACGGCCTGGTCGTCCGGGCCGCGCTCGCCCGGCACGGCATCGCCTTCGTAGAGGTGCGCGGCGCGGTCGACAGCGCGCTGCCGCTGCCGGAGCCGGTGGAGAAGATCGACTTCTACTTCAAGTTCCTGCCCGCCGTGGACGGCGAGGGCTTCGACGCGGACCCGGTGCTCGTGTACTGCGTACGCAACGAGAAGGTCCGCAAGCTGGAGCGGATCACCGGTGACGTGGTGCTGCGCGAGTCCATGTACGACCCGGTCGCGGACCTCCCGGTCCGGCGCGTCGTGGAGATCACGATCGGCGAGAAGACCACCGACCAGCGGGGCCGGGTGGCCGAACGGGTCAGCGCCCAGGCCCTGTTGCCGTACATCCACCAGCGCTACGACGACCCGCAGCAGATCCTCGACGGCCCGCCGGCGGGGAGCGTGTGATGCGGCTCACCGAGGGGCAGGTCGCCGTCGTCACCGGCGCGGCGAGCGGGATCGGGCTCGCCATGGCCCGCAGGTTCGCGGCCGAGGGGCTCAATGTGGTCCTCGCGGACGTCGAGGAGACGGCCCTGGAGAAGGCGGCGCAGTCGCTGCGCGAGGACGGGGCGCAGGTCCACGCGCGCGTGGTCGACGTTTCGGAGCGCGCGTCCGCACAGCAGCTGGCGGACGCGGCGTACGACACGTTCGGGGCCGTCCACGTCCTGTGCAACAACGCGGGCGTCGGCTCGGGCGCCGAGGGCCGGATGTGGGAGCACGAGGTCAACGACTGGAAGTGGGCCTTCGCCGTCAACGTGTGGGGCGTCTTCCACGGCATCCAGGCCTTCGTGCCCCGCATGATCGCCTCCGGTGAGCCGGGCCATGTCGTCAACACCTCGTCGGGCGACGGCGGGATCGCGCCGCTGCCCACCGCCTCCGTGTACGCGGTCACCAAGGCGGCCGTCGTCACCATGACCGAGTCGCTTTACGCGCACCTGAAGGCGGAGCACGCGCGCGTGGGCGCGTCCGTGCTCTTCCCCGGGCCGCACATGCTGCGCACCGGACTGTGGGAGTCGCACCGCAACCGCCCCGACCGTTACGCCAAGGAGCGCCCGCGCAAGGCGCCCTACCGCAGCCTCGGCCAGTGGGAGGCGGCGATGCGGGCGGCCGGGCACGAGGTCGAGTTCACCCCGGTCGAGGAGGTCGCCGAGGCGGTCGTCGACGGCATCCGGGCCGACCGCTTCTGGATGCTCCCGCCGAGCGAGCACAGCGACCGCCAGATCAGGGCGAGGTCGCAGTCGATGCTGGACCGGGCCAATCCGTCGTACTTGGAGAACTTCGTTCTCGACTGACCCGCTGCGACTCTCGCCGACGCGCCGACTCGGGCTTCCGGCTGGGGGTCCGGGGGTTGTCCCCCGGGAAAGCAGCATTCTGGACTGAGGGATTTCGCCATGCCGAAGAGCAGCAGGTCGCAAGGCGCACAGAACGACCCGTACCTGATCATCTCCTCCGACTGCCACGCCGGGCTCCCCACCGAGCAGTACCGGCCCTATCTCGACTCCCGCTTCCACCGGGACTTCGACGGCTTCCTCGACGGGCGCGACCGCCGCCGCGAGGAGATGACCCGGCTGGGCGTCCGCAACGAGGCCTTCGCGGACAAGTGGTTCGCCGAAAACGAAGAGGGCCTGAAGGGCGGTTGGGACGCCGCCCGCAGGCTCAAGGAGCTCGACGGGGACGGGGTGGCCGCCGAGGTCGTCTTCCCCGACGCGGACGCCGTCGACAGCCGGACCGCCGCGCCCTTCGGGGTGGGCCTCGGCCTCTCCGGCGACCAGGACCCCGACCTCGGGATGGCGGGCGCGCAGGCGCACAACCGCTGGCTCGCCGAGTTCGTGGGTCAGAATCCCGAACGGCACTGCGGGGTCGCCCTGCTGCCGGTGACGGGCGACGTCGCGCGCGTGGTCGCGGAGATCCACCGGGCCAGGGAGTCCGGGCTCGGCGCGCTGATGATCCCCTCGATGTGGGTGGACAAGGCCCCGTACCACGACCGCCGTTACGACCCCGTCTGGGCGGCGGCCGCCGAGACCGGGATGCCGGTCGTCACCCACTCGGGAGCGGCGCCCCGCCACGAGTACGGCGACCACCTCGGCATCTACGTCAGCGAGGTCACCTGGTGGCCGGCCCGGCCGCTGTGGTTCCTGCTCTGGTCCGGTGTCTTCGAGCGCCACCCCGGACTCCGCTTCGGGGTCGCGGAGTCGGGCTGCTGGTGGCTGCCGAACCTGCTGTGGTTCATGGACCGGCTGTACCTGGGCGCGCACGGCGGCAAGAAGCTCTCGCCGTTCGCGGAGCTCAAGCGCCCGCCCAGCGAGTACCTGGACCGCCAGATCTTCGTCTGCGCCACCAACACCAAACGGCGCGAGCTGGCCCAGCGCTACGAGATCGGTGTCGGCAACATCCTCTGGGGCTCCGACTTCCCGCACCCGGAGGGCACCTGGCCGCACACCAGGGAGTGGCTGCGCAGGACCTTCCACGACATCCCGGTGGCGGAGACGCGCCGGATGCTGGGCCTGGCGGCGGCGGAGGTCTTCGGCTTCGACACAGCGAAACTGGCCCCGCTGGCCCGGCGTATCGGCCCGACGCCGGCCGAACTCGGCCAGAGCGAGGACCAGTCGGCGGTCGAGGCGTCCTGGGCGCGGTCGCGCGAGGTGGGCCGGCACTGGCTGACCGACCACGACTTCCCGGTCCTGGGGGTGTCATGACGGCCGACCGGTACACGGTGATCTCGGCCGACTGCCACGCGGGCGCCGACCTCCTCGACTACAAGCCGTACCTGGAGAAGCGCCACCACGACGACTTCGACGCCTGGGCCGCCACCTACGTCAATCCGTACGAGGACCTGCTCGCCGACACCGCCGACCGCAACTGGAACTCCGAGCGGCGGGTGGCCGAGCTGGAGGCGGACGGGATCGTCGCGGAGGTGGTATTTCCCAACACCATCCCGCCGTTCTTCCCCTCGGCCTCCCTGATGGCGCCCGCGCCGACGCGGGAGGAGCTCGACCAGCGCTGGGCGGGCCTGCGGGCCCACAACCGCTGGCTGGCCGACTTCTGCGCGCTGGTGCCGGGCCGAAGGGCGGGCGTGGCGCAGATCCTGCTGAACGACGTCGACGCGGCGGTGGCGGAGATCCACCGGGTGAAGGAGGCGGGCCTGACCGGCGGCATCCTGCTGCCGGGCGCCCCGCCGGGCTCGGGCGTCCCCGAGCTGTACTCGGCCGTCTACGACCCGATCTGGGCGGCCTGCGCCGACCTCGACGTACCGGTCAACCACCACGGCGGCTCCGCGTCGCCGCCGCTCGGCGAGGAACCGGCCGCGCGGGCCGTCTTCATGGTGGAGACGACCTGGTTCTCGCACCGGGCCCTGTGGCACCTGATCTTCGGCGGCGCGTTCCGCCACCACCCGGCGCTGAAGCTGATCCTCACCGAGCAGGGCTCGGGCTGGATCCCCGGCGTGATCGAGATGCTCGACTACTACCACGAGCGCCTGGTGTCGGCGGCGACCCGGGCGGCGACGGCGGAGTCCAAGTTCGGCGCGGGCCTCGCGGAGTCGATGGGCGCGGGGCCGAGCCGGGTCTGGCGCGACAACTGCTATGTGGGCGCCAGCTTCATGCGCCCCCACGAGGTGCCGCTGCGCGACCGGATCGGCCTCGACAAGATCATGTGGGGCAGCGACTACCCGCACGACGAGGGCACCACCCCCTACTCCCGAGAGGGCCTGCGGATCGCCTACGCGGGGCTGCCCAGGGAGGAGGTGGCGCGGATGACCGGCGGCAACGCGGCCCGGGTGTACGGCTTCGACCTGCCCTTCCTGGACAAGATCGCGGCGAGGGTGGGCCCGACCGTCGAGGAGATCGCCGAGCCGCTGAAGGAGATCCCGGCGGACGCGACGAGCCCGGTGTTCGCGCTGGGTGGGTCGGTACGGGTGTGGTGAGGCGGCGGATGAGACCCTTCGCCGCATGACGGAAGCGGAGACGGCCGGGGGCCACGACGAGGCCCACCGGGGCGCCCTCGGCACGCGCCTGAACTGGCTGCGGGCGGCGGTCCTCGGCGCCAACGACGGCATCGTGTCCACGGCGGGCCTCGTCGTCGGCGTGGCGGGCGCGACCGACGACCGCTCCGCCCTGCTGACGGCGGGCCTCGCCGGGCTCCTTGCCGGCTCGATGTCGATGGCGGCGGGCGAGTACGTCTCCGTGTCGACCCAGCGGGACTCCGAGAAGGCCGCCCTGGCGCAGGAGCGGCGCGAGCTGCGCGAGGATCCGGAGGCCGAACTGGAGGAGCTGAGCGGCCTGTTGGAGGACCGCGGCCTCAGCGCCGAGGTGGCGCGGGAGGCGGCGCAGCAGCTCACCGAGCGCGACGCCCTGCGCGCGCACGCGCGCGTGGAGCTCGGTATCGACCCCGACGAGCTTGCCAACCCCTGGCACGCGGCGGGCGCCAGCTTCCTGGCCTTCACGGCCGGAGCCCTGCTCCCCCTCCTGGCCATCGTCCTGCCCCCGTCCTCGGTCCGCCTGTACGTGACGGTCACCTCGGTCCTGGCCGCCCTGGCCCTCACCGGCTGGGGCAGCGCCCGCCTGGGCTCGGCCCCGGCCGGCGCGGCGGTACTGCGCAACATGGCCGGGGGCGCGGTGGCCATGGGAGTGACGTACGCGGCGGGGACGGCGCTGGGGGCGGCGGGGGTGTGAGGGTCAGGGGCGGGTGCGGGTGCGCTTGAGGCGTTCCGGGGGGATGTGGTCGGCGCCGACGAGGGGCATGTCGTCGGGCACGTTGATCGTGAGCGGGGGCAGATCTGCCAGCGGCGAAAGATCGAGCGGTGCTCCGGCGGCTGTGACTCTCGCGAAGTACACCTCTGTCAATCGGGGAAGCTCGCGCAACGCATCAAGACCGGCCAGAAGTTCGCACTGGTTGAGGACCACACGCTTGAGCCGAGCGGCCCCCCTCAGCACACCGAGATCGAGAGAGGCGAGCTCGTGGAGGCCCAGGTGTGTGAGCCGGCCGAGCACGTCCGGCATCCGGCACAGTTCCCGCAGTTGCGACTGTCCGGCAAGCGTCAGATCGATGAGGAGCGGCCAGCGTTCGATCCCGTCGAGACTCGCGTACCGGATCTGACGTTCAAGTACCAGCGAAGACAGCCGGGGGCCCAGGGGCAGTTCGGCGAGGCTCTCGATGAGCGCGGGATGGCCGATATAGGCGCCTGTGAGCCCGGTCGCCTGCCGGAGCGGCTCCAGCGAGAGCTCCGGATCGAGCATGTAGAGGGAGATGGACTCAAGGTCCGGCTTGGCGATCGGTGTGAGATCCCGCAGTGCCGTACACCGGCTCAGACCCACCTCCCTGAGCCGGGGGAGCGAGGCCAGGGGAGTGAGATCCGTGAGATCCATGCTGCCGTAGATGAAGACGTACTCCGCTTCCTGGGCTTCGGTCAGCGGCGTGAGGTCGGTGTGGTTGCCCGACACCCGGATGCGCCGCGCGCCAGGAACCAGTCGCAGGGCGCGCATCTCCTGCCGAGTCGTGGCGGTCAGCGAAACTCCGTCCCAGGGCCGTGCCGCCAGCACCTCCCGCGCGTACTCCTCGGTATCGAACGCCCCCCAGGCGCTGGAGATCTGGTCGGCCACACGCCCCCGCCCATCCCCCCGAAACCGCGAAATCACCTCGAACGCCGCATCCCCCCTGATAGCCGCCGCCGTCCGCACCACCGCCCCCGCCTCGTACTCGTCGAGCCCGTCCGGTCCCGGCAGCAGCTCAAGCACCAGCTCCCCCACCTTCGCCAGCTTCTCCGCATCGTCCAGACTGCGAGGCGGGATCAGCTCCCGCGTCCGGGTCTGGACCGACTCCCGGATCGCCGGGTCGAGCTCGGGCGCGTGCTCAAGGCAGGCCGCCGCAAGGAGCACCAGCCGGTGCCGCAGCTTCGGGGCCCGGTCGGCCCGGCGGAGCAACTGCTTGAGCAAACGGGCCCGTTCGTCCGCGCGCGCGTGGCCGACGGCCATCTGGACGACGTCGTCCCACGTGTCGTCGTGCGCGTTGGCCGCGAGCACGCCGAAGTCGCGGGACTCCACCGCCGCCTTCGCGCCCAGGTAGTCCTGGAAGGTGCGGTGCACGAAACCCACCGTCCCGGGGGCCGGTTCGCGCAGCAGGCCGCTGCGGATCAGCAGATGCGCGAAGACCTGCTCCGGCGTACCCCGTACCTGCGGCATCGCGGTGAGCCAGTCGGCGATCATCTCCATGGCCTCGCCCTGCTCGGCCTCGACCTGGGCGTTGCGGATCAGCCAGTAGGCGAGCCGCTGGAGGAGCGCGGTCTGCTCCTCGCGGGTGAGCTCGACCCCTTCCACGCCCGCGATCTCGCGCTCCGTGTCCCGCCGTACGAGCAGCATGTCCAGGGCCGCGTCGTACAACTCCTTCCTGGCGCGCGGCAGTTGCATCCGGCGGTCCCGGTTGAGCGCGCACAGCAGGGCGCACATCAGCGGGTTGGTGGCCAGCCGCCCGAGGTCGCGGCGGCTGCCGACCGCCTGCCGCAGCGAGGTCTCGTACGTCGCGAGCTGCGCGCGTTCGACATCGCTCAGGCACTCGCCGCGCGCGGCTTCGTGCCAGTGCCCGATGAACCCGCGGATGTCGTCCCGGTCCATCGGCAGCAGCGAGTGGGCCGTGAAGCCCTGCCGGGAGAGCCAGTCCACGGGCACGGCGGAGGGGCGCGTGGTGACGACGTACCGGGCGTTGGGGAAGGCGGCGATCAGCGACTTCAGCCAGGTCTCGGTACGGTGGCGCAGTCGCGCCGGGACCTCGTCCACCCCGTCCACCAGCACGAGCCCGCGGCCGCCGGCGAGCACCTGCTCCACCCACCCGGCGGGCGCCGCCCCGTGCAGCGGCACCCCGGCCGCCCGCAGGAACTCGCCAGGCAGCGGGAGCGCGTCGGCCTGGGTGAAGGCGCGCAGCCGCAGCACGAAGGGGACGCACCGGTTCCAGTCCGCCAGCTCCCCGGTGAAGGTGCGCCGGGCGGCGTTGAGGGCCAGCCACTGCACCAGGGTGCTCTTGCCGGAGCCCGCAGGTCCCCGCAGCACCAGGCGGTCGGCGCCCGCGAGCGCCTGCTCGGCCTTGACCGGTACCTGGTCGCCCCGGGCCAGGCCGAAGCCCCCGCGCTCGCCGCTCACCGCGAGACTGATGTAGGCCGTGTCCAGCGCCCACTCGCCGCGCGAGCGCCCCAGCGTCAGCCCGAACAGTTCGAGGCGCCTGTGGGTCTCGGCGACATAAGCCGCATACCACCCCTCGAAGCTCAGTGCCGCCGCCTCCGGTCGCGGGCCGAGCCGGTCGCGTACGTCTGCCACCAGCCCATACGTCCGACCCGCCGCGCGCACCTGCTCCACCGCCGCCCGCGCGGCGAACGCGGGGTGCGCGGTCAGCTGCTCCACCACATGGGCGCAGCAGAGCCCCAGCAACTCCTCGTACAGGCCCTCACCCGGGCCCGGGTGAGGGCGGTGGAGTGCGGCGCGCAGCCGCTCGGGGTCCAGGTCGAGCGAGAACAGGCGCTCCGGCGTGATCTCGCCCGCCGCCGCGAACGCGTCCGCCACGGCATCGGCCGCCGCCGTCCGCTCGTGCTCCGGCAGTGAGCCGTACGCGTCCGTCGGACGCCGCCCGAGGACCTTCGCCAGCCGCTCCGGCGACGCGGGCCTCGGCAGCGGACGGACGGGGGCGGACACCAGGCCCGCGCCGGGCTTCGGGCTCAGGAGGGACTTGGCGACGGTGGAGACCACGGTGCCCGCCAGCCGTAGGAGCGCGACTTCCATGCCTGTCACGGCAGTTGACCTCCCCAGAGCCCCGGAGGAGGGAATCCTACGCCCGCAGCCGTCCCGGCTTCCGGGGGATGCCCGCCTCTCTCGCCGCGCACCCCCTCTCCGCACAGGCGTACGGTGAGAACCGGACCCCCGGTATGGCCGGATCCGGACCATCCCCGTACCGACCAGCAAGGACCTGCCCCATGCGCGCCACCGTCATCCACGCCGCCCACGACATCCGGGTGGAGGACGTGCCCGACCCCGTGGTCCGGTTCCCCACCGACGCGGTCGTGCGGGTGCTGCGGGCCTGTATCTGCGGCAGCGACCTGTGGGCCTACCGGGGCGAGTCCGCCCGGCAGCCCGGGCAGCGGATCGGGCACGAGTTCCTCGGCGTCGTCGAGGAGGCGGGCTCCGAGGTGAACGGGTTCCGGGCCGGGGACCTCGTGGTCGCGCCCTTCGTCTGGTCCGACGGCAACTGCGAGTACTGCGCCGAGGGACTCCAGACGTCCTGCCCGCAGGGCGGGTTCTGGGGCTCGGTGGGCTCCGACGGCGGCCAGGGCGAGGCGGTCCGGGTGCCGTTCGCCGACGGCACGCTGGTCAGGCTGCCCGCCGCCGCGGCCTCCGACGACCACCTGCTCACCGCCCTGCTCGCCCTCTCCGACGTGCTCGGCACGGGCCACCACGCGGCCGTCGGCGCGGGCGTGCGGCGCGGCTCCACGGTCGCCGTCGTCGGTGACGGGGCCGTCGGCCTCTGCGGCGTCCTGGCGGCCAAGCGGCTCGGCGCCGAGCGGATCATCGCTCTCGGGCGCCACCAGGCCCGTACGGACATCGCGCGGACCTTCGGCGCCACGGACGTCGTCGCCGAGCGCGGCGAGGCCGCCGTCGACGCGGTGCGCGAGCTGACCCGGGGCCAGGGCGCGCACGCGGTCATCGAGGCGGTCGGCACCGAGCAGTCGATGCGCACCGCCGTCGAGATCACCCGCGACGGCGGCGCCATCGGCTACGTCGGCGTCCCGCACGGCAGCGGCACCGGCCTCGACCTCAGCGTCATGTTCGACCGCAACATCGCGCTGCGCGGCGGCGTCGCCCCGGTCCGCGCCTACATCCCCGAGCTGCTGCCGGACGTCCTGTCCGGCGCGATCGACCCGTCCCCGGTCTTCGACGTGACGGTCGGCATCGACGGCGTCCCCGGCGGCTACAAGGCGATGGACGAGCGCACGGCCCTGAAGGTGCTGATCAAGCCGTAGGGACCGGGGGGCTCGCGGACCGGTGCTGCGGCCCCGCGACCGCTGAGGGGCGCGGGGCTGTGACATCGGCGGCTCCGCCGCGTGGGCGCGACCAGCCGCACACGGCCCGCAGCCGAATCCCCGCGCCCCCGCGGAGCGCTACCGCACCGCGCGCAGGGCGTTCACAACCCCCGCCCCATAGAACCCGCTGTGATGCCGGCCGCCCTCGCAGACCGCGTCAGCCTTCCCGTCCCCGTCGATGTCGTACGGGTCGGGGCAGGCGGTCGCGTCGGCGCCCTCCTTCAGCAGCTCCTTGATCTTCCAGGCCGGCGCATGCGGGTGCGCGGACTTGAGCAGCGCGGCCACGCCCACCACGTGCGGGGTCGCCATCGACGTACCCGCCATGTAGGCCCACTTGCCGCCGGGCACCGGGCCGAGGATCAGACCGCTGGTGGCCGGGGCCTGCGGCGGCTGGTAGGCGGTCGAGTCGCCGCCCGGCGCCGCCACGTCGACCACGCCAAGGCCGTAGTTGGAGAACGAGGACTTCAGGCCCTTGGCCCCGGTCGCGGCGACCGTGACCACGCCCGGCAGCTGCGTGGGGATGTCGAAGCACTTGCTCGGGTCGACGGTCCGGTCGCCCGGCGTGGAGTCGTTCGGGCTGGCCGGATCCGTGATCGAGTCGGCCGCGAGGTCGTAGCTCTCGTTGCCCGCCGCCGCCACGTTCACCGTGCCCTTGGACTCGGCGTACCGGCTGGCCCGGGTGATCGCCTCGACCAGGGCCTTCTGGTCCGGGTCGGTCTTGCAGTTGAAGTACCAGGGGTCGGTGTAATAGCTGTTGTTGGTGACGTCGATGCCGTGGTCGGCGGCCCACATGAAGCCGCAGACGACGGC
The DNA here is from genome assembly GCF_055570295.1 of Streptomyces sp. NPDC031265. Taxonomy (NCBI): domain Bacteria; kingdom Bacillati; phylum Actinomycetota; class Actinomycetes; order Kitasatosporales; family Streptomycetaceae; genus Streptomyces; species Streptomyces sp. NPDC031265. Next base: position 36,800 of record NZ_JBVIHM010000038.1, on the reverse strand, counting down.
CTCCGTGTAGAAGAAGCTGCCGCCCTGGGTGGAGACCTTGATGGCGGCGACCTTGACGCCGGGCGCCACACCGGTGACGCCGACGCCGTTCTTGGCCGCGGCTATCTCGCCCGCCACGTGCGTGCCGTGCGGGGAGCCGCCGGTGGTGAACGGCCGCCAGGCGCCGTCGGTGGTGTCCGGCTTGCCGCCGATGCAGCTCACCGACTTGGCGCGGTCGAAGTTGGGCGCGATGTCCGGGTGGGTGTCGTCCACGCCCGTGTCGATGACGCCGACCGTCACCCTGGAGCTGCCCAGGGTCTTCTCGTGGGCCTTGTCGGCCTTGATGGCCTTCAGGTCCCACTGGAGCGGCTCCAGCGGGTCCTCGCCGGCCGCGGCCCCGGCGGTGGCGGCCCGGACCTCCTCGGCGCTGAGCGTCTTGGGCGTGCCGACGTCGGTCGTCGTCTGCGCGGGCAGCGGCGCGGTCCGGGTCGCCCCGGCCGACTCCACTCCCCGTACCGCCCGCATGGCCGTCGCGAAGCCGGGGTCGGCGGAGTGGACGACGATCACGCCGATCCGGTCGTAGGACTGGACGACCGTGCCCCCGGCCGCCTCGATGGCCCTTCTGACCCGGTCCGCGTGCCCGTATCCCCTGCGGAGGTTGACGACATAGCTGAGCGAGGGCGAGGCGGCGGCCGGGGCCGCCTTGGTGGCCGCACCGCCGGCCGGCATGGCCGACGCCGTGCCCGGCAGGACCGCGAGCGCGGTGATGGTCGCCATGCCGACGGATACGGCGAGGGCGCGGTGCGTACGGGAGAAGTGCAACGTCATGGGGTCTCCATGTGGCTGACGGATGTCTCGGTACGTACGGAAGGTGCGGTGGCTGCGGAGAACCGCCGCGCCGCTTACTCGGTGACCGCGCTCAGCGCGTTGACGACGCCCCGGCCGTAGAAGCCGTTGACGCGCTTGCCGCCCTCACAGGTGGAGTCCTGGACGCCGTTGCCGTCCGGGTCGTACAGGCCGGTGGGGCAGCCGGGGTTGTCGGCCTGCTCCTTGAGCATCTCCCGCAGCTCGGCCGGGGACGCCCACGGGTTCTTGGACTTCAGGAGCGCGGCGACGCCGACGACGTGCGGCGTGGCCATGGACGTGCCCTGCTTGTAGCCGTACTGCCCGCCCGGGAGCGTCGCCAGGATCCGCCCGTTCTTGTCCGGGGTGTCCGGGATCTGGTACTTGTCACCGCCGGGCGCGGCCACGTCGATCTGGCCCAGGCCGTAGCTGGAGTAGTACGACTTCACGTTCTGCACCCCGGTCGCCGCGACCGTGACGACACCCGGCAACTGGGCCGGGATGTCCGGGCACTTGGCCGGGTCCACGGTCACCGTGGGGTGCGGCGCGGGCTGGTCGTCCGGGCTGGTGGTGTCGGTGATGGCGTGCTTGGACAGGTCGTAGTTCTCGTTGCCCGCCGCCGCGACGTTGAGGACGCCCTTGTGCTCGGCGTACCTGCTCGCCCGGGTCACCGCGTCGAGCAGTGCCTTCTGGTCCGGGTCGGCCTTGCAGTTGAAGTACCAGGGGTCCACGTAATAGCTGTTGTTGGTGACGTCGATGTGGTGCTCGGCGGCGAAGACGAACCCGCAGACCACCGCCTCGGTGAAGAACAGCCCGCTGCCCTGCTCGGCGACCTTGATCCCGGCGACCTTGACGCCGGGCGCGACCCCGGCGACGCCGATCCCGTTGCGGGCCGCGGCTATCTCGCCCGCGACGTGCGTGCCGTGGTCGCTGCCGCCCACGTACGGCCGCCAGGCGCCCGGCGAGGTGTCGGCGACGCCGCCCACGCAGTTGGCCGACTGGGAGGCGGAGAAGTTCGGGGCGAGGTCCGGGTGGGTGTCGTCGACCCCGGTGTCGATCACGCCGACGGTGACCCGGCGGCTGCCCGGGTAGATCTTGGCGGCCTTGTCGGCGCCGATCGCCCGCAGGTCCCACTGGTTGGCCTCCAGCGGCTCCTGGCCGGGTGCGGCCGCCGCCTTCGCCTTGGCGGCCTCGGCCGGGGTGAGGGCCTGGGTGGTGCCCTCCTCGGTGGTGGCCTGCGCCTTCAGGGGCGTCGTACGGGTGGCACCGGCGGAGGTGACGCCCCTGGCCCGGCGTATCTCCCGGGCGAACGCGGGGTTCGTGGAGTGCACGACGACCACGCCTATCCGGTCGTACGAGACGACGACCGTGCCGCCCGCCTTCGCTATCGCCTTCTGCACCCGGGCCGAAGTACCGTGCCCGCCGGTGGTGTTGACGACGTACGAGAGGTCCGGTCCGTCCGCGGCGGGGGCCGGTGCGGCCGACGCCGTGCCCGCCGGGAGGAAGCCGAGCGAGGCCGTGAGCGCCAGGCCGGCGGGGAGCACGAGGGCCCGTCGCCGTCCGGATCCCAGATGAGCCATGGGTTCTCCACATCATCCGTGAGAGCCGTCCAACCGCGGGTCACGGATGGACGGGTACATGACCAGCGAAGCTATCGCTGATCATGCGGGCCCATCAACGAGTTCGGGCGGTTTGGTCCGAGAAGTTGTGCGAACGCCGTGAAGGCGGCGCCGGGAAAGGGTGCCGAGAAAAACGACCGGTCTGAACCGAGACGCGCCGCCCTCCGTGCCGTTGTCAGGGGGACCACCATCACCCCGTCCCCGACAGTGAGGTCCCCCTTGACGTCCATCCCCACCGCACCCGCATCGCGAGGAGACTCCGTGGCCACCGACGTGCCACCGCCCGAAGGCGGTATCGACACGCGCCCCGCCCAGCCCCCCACCGAGAAGTTCGTCGAGGTGCAGGCGAGCGAGGAATTCGCCGAACTGCGCCGCACACACCGCCGGTTCGCGTTCCCGCTGACGGTCGCCTTCATCGCCTGGTACCTGCTGTACGTCCTGCTGTCCAACTACGCGGGCGGCTTTATGGGCCACAAGCTGTTCGGCAACATCAACGTGGCGCTCGTCTTCGGTCTCGCCCAGTTCCTCACCACCTTCCTCATCGCCTGGCTCTACTCGCGGTACGCGGTCGCCAAGCTCGACCCCCGTGCCGAGGCGATCAAGTCCCGCATGGAGGCCGACGCATGAGCGCCCCGTACGCCCACCTCCCGCTCGCGGCGACCGCCACCAGCGAGCACCGGCCGCTGATCATCACGCTCTTCTCGGTGTTCGTCGTCGCGACCCTGGTCATCACCGTCTGGGCGGGCCGCCAGACCAAGAGCGCGGCCGACTTCTACGCGGGCGGCCGCCAGTTCACCGCTTTCCAGAACGGCCTGGCGGTCTCCGGCGACTACATGTCCGCCGCGTCCTTCCTCGGCATCGCCGGAGCCATCGCGCTCTTCGGCTACGACGGCTTCCTGTACTCGATCGGCTTCCTGGTCGCCTGGCTGGTGGCGCTGCTCCTGGTCGCCGAGCCGCTGCGCAACTCCGGCCGCTACACCATGGGCGACGTGCTCGCGTACCGGATGCGCCAGCGTCCCGTGCGCACAGCCGCGGGCACTTCCACCATCGTCGTCTCGATCTTCTACCTGCTGGCGCAGATGGCCGGCGCCGGTGTGCTCGTCTCGCTGCTGCTCGGCATCACCAGCGACGCGGGCAAGGTCCTGATCGTCGCCCTGGTCGGCGTGCTCATGATCGTGTACGTGACGATCGGCGGGATGAAGGGCACCACCTGGGTGCAGATGGTCAAGGCGGTCCTGCTCATCGCGGGCACCATCCTGATCACCTTCCTCATCCTGCTGAAGTTCAACTTCAACCTCTCGGACCTGCTCGGCACGGCCGCCAAGAACAGCGGCAAGGGCAGCGCCTTCCTGGAGCCCGGCCTCAAGTACGGCAAGACCGGCACCTCCAAGCTGGACTTCATCTCGCTCGGCATCGCCCTGGTGCTGGGCACGGCCGGCCTGCCGCACATCCTGATCCGCTTCTACACCGTCCCCACGGCCAAGGCCGCGCGTAAGTCGGTGAACTGGGCGATCGGCATCATCGGCGCCTTCTACCTGATGACGATCGTGCTCGGCTTCGGCGCGGCCGCGCTGCTCAAACCGGGCGACATCATCGCCTCCAACCCGGCGGGCAACACCGCGGCGCCACTGGCGGCCCTGGAGATCGGCGGCGGCAGCGGCTCCAACGGGGGCGCGATCCTGCTCGCGGTGATCTCGGCGGTCGCCTTCGCCACGATCCTCGCGGTCGTCGCGGGCCTCACCCTCGCCTCGTCGTCCTCCTTCGCGCACGACATCTACGCCAACGTCATCCGCAAGGGGAAGGCGACCGAGAAGGAGGAGGTCCGGGCCGCGCGCTGGGCGACCGTCTTCATCGGGGCCGTCGCCATCGTGCTCGGCGCCTTCGCCCGCGATCTGAACGTCGCCGGTCTGGTGGCACTCGCCTTCGCGGTCGCCGCCTCCGCCAACCTGCCGACCATCCTCTACAGCCTCTTCTGGAAGCGGTTCACCACCCAGGGCGCGCTGTGGTCGATCTACGGCGGTCTGACCACGGCGGTCGTGCTCGTGCTGTTCTCGCCGGTCGTCTCCGGCAACCCGAAGACGTCGATGTTCAAGGGCGTCGACTTCCACTGGTTCCCGCTGGAGAACCCCGGCCTGATCTCGATCCCCGTGGGCTTCCTGCTCGGCCTGATCGGATCGCTGCTCTCGAAGGAGGAGCCGGACGCCGGAAAGTACGCGGAACTGGAGGTCAAGTCCCTCACCGGAGTCGGTGCCCACTAGCGCGTTCCGTACGGGGACGAGCCGCGGCAGCGTCGTAGGGTCCTACGACGCGGCCGCGTCGCACCTCGTGTCAAACGGCCCCCGCGGTTGTCACCCCTCTCGCGTAGGCTCGGCTGCATACACCAACCGGTAATCGGGGGAGGGGGCCCACAGTGCTCATCGACACATACGGCCGTGTGGCCACTGACCTGCGTGTCTCACTCACGGACCGCTGCAATCTGCGGTGTACGTACTGCATGCCGGAAGAGGGCCTGCAGTGGCTGGCCAAGCCGGACCTGCTCACCGACGACGAGATCGTCCGCCTCATCCGCATCGCCGTGACCGAGCTCGGCATCACCGAGGTCCGCTTCACCGGCGGCGAGCCGCTGCTGCGCCCGGGCCTGGTCGGCATCGTGGAGCGCTGCGCGGCCCTGGAGCCCCGTCCCCGGATGTCGATCACCACCAACGGCATCGGCCTGAAGCGCACCGCGGCCGCGCTGGAATCGGCCGGTCTCGACCGGGTCAACGTCTCCCTCGACACCCTGCGCCCCGAGGTCTTCAAGACCCTCACCCGCCGCGACCGCCACAAGGACGTCATCGAGGGCATGGAGGCCGCCCGCGCCGCCGGGCTCACCCCGGTCAAGGTCAACGCGGTCCTGATGCCCGGGCTCAACGACGACGAGGCCCCCGAGCTGCTGGCCTGGGCCGTGGAGCACGAATACGAGCTGAGGTTCATCGAGCAGATGCCGCTCGACGCCCAGCACGGCTGGAAGCGCGACGGCATGATCACCGCCGGTGACATCCTCGCCTCGCTGCGTACGAGGTTCACGCTCACCCCCGAGGGCGACGACGAGCGGGGCTCCGCACCCGCCGAGCGCTGGGTGGTGGACGGCGGACCCCATCGGGTCGGCGTCATCGCCTCGGTGACCCGCCCGTTCTGCTCGGCCTGCGACCGGACCCGGCTCACCGCCGACGGCCAGGTGCGCACCTGCCTCTTCGCGCGCGAGGAGTCCGACCTGCGCGCGGCCCTGCGCTCGGGCGCTCCGGACGAGGAGATCGCCCGGCTGTGGCGGCTGGCGATGTGGGGAAAGAAGGCCGGATCCGGTCTGGACGACCCGGCTTTCCTCCAGCCCGACCGCCCGATGTCAGCGATCGGCGGCTGACTCCCACTCGGCCAGTGGCACCACGTCCTTGAGGAACCCGCGTACGCCCAGGAACTGGGAGAGGTGCTCGCGGTGTTCGTCGCACGCGAGCCAGGTCTTGCGCCGCTCCGGCGTGTGGATCTTCGGGTTGTTCCATGCCAGGACCCATATGGCCGCGGTGCGGCAGCCCTTGGCGGAACACGTGGGCGCCTCGTCGGCGATCTCGTCACTCACGGATACATTCTGCGCCATGAACTGGGGGTGACATGGCGACGCCGAGCAGCCACGGGGGGAGCTGCCCGGCGTCGGTCCGTCGCTCCGACGGGGGATGCGGAGCGCTTACGCAGTATGTCACGGGGGACCCGATGTGGTGCACCGTAACTTCATGATTGATCTGAGCTTTTCTTGAGCTTTGCAGACGGTGACGGATCAGGTCTGCTCGCGTGACCACGGTTCGTGGTCAGGGCTCCCGGAGGCTTCCGGGGATTCCGCCGGACCTCCCGCGGGAGCCGCCCCGAGCATCGGCCGTGACGGCGCGGGGATGTACGTCGACGGCAGTGAAGGCACGTTCTCCCGCCCGGCGTTGGCGAGCACCACAGCCACATAAGGGAGCAGGGCTCCCAGCACCAGGGTCACGATTGCGACCGGGCGTTCGATGTTCCACAGGACGGCCGTCAGCACGACCGACACCGTACGGATCGACATCGAGATCACATAGCGGCGCTGCCGCCCCCGCACGTCCTCGGCGAGACCCTGCCGGGCCCCGGTGATCCGGAAGACCTCGGCTCCGCTCCGCTTCCGCATCAAGCTCCACCACCCGACTCCACACCGGACTCTCCCCGGTCCGGACTGTTCACACGGTACGCCCGGTATCCGCCGGGTTCGAGACCGGGGCCGGTCCGGCCCGCGTGATTGATCCGATCCGTACTACGTACGGACGAGTCCGACATGCGTCGTACGGCGGACGGGTCAACACTGACTGCGACTGCTCATGCCGAGCGAACGAGGAGGCAGCCATGGGCTGGTTGTGGGCGATCATCGTGGGATTCGTGCTGGGTCTCATCGCGAAGGCGATCCTTCCGGGGAAGCAGCACAGTCCGCTCTGGCTGACCACCATCTTCGGCATCATCGGCGGTGTGGTCGGCAACTCGATCGCCCGGGCGATCGGCATCGCCGAGACCAAGGGCATCGACTGGGGCCGGCACGGCCTCCAGATCGCGGCGGCGGTCGTCATCGTCTTCCTCGGCGACATGCTCTACATGGCGATGCGGGGCAACAAACAGCGGGCCTGACGGTACGGCGAGGGGGCGGCCCCGTAACGGAACCGCCCCCTCGCCGTCTACCGTATGCGCAGGTCAGGCGCCCTTGACCTCGATCGCGGCCAGGTTCTTCTTACCCCGGCGCAGCACCAGCCAGCGGCCGTGCAGCAGATCGTCGGCCGTGATCACCGCGTCCTCGGACGTCACCTTCGCGTTGTTCACGTAGGCGCCGCCCTCCTTCACCGTGCGCCGGGCCGCCGACTTGCTCGCCACCAGCTCCACTGCGGCGAACAGGTCCACCACCAGACCGGCCTCGGCGACCTCGGCGTGCGGCAGCTCGGAGAGCGCGGAGGCCAGCGTGGCCTCGTCCAGGTCCGCCAGCTCGCCCTGCCCGAACAGCGCCTTCGACGCGGCGACGACCGCCGCGCACTGGTCGGCGCCGTGCACCAGCGTCGTCAGCTCCTCGGCGAGCGCGCGCTGCGCGGCGCGCGCCTGCGGGCGCTCCTCGGTGAGCTGCTCCAGCTCCTCGATCTCCTCGCGGGACTTGAAGCTGAAGATCCGCAGGAACTTGGAGACATCGCGGTCGTCCGCGTTCAGCCAGAACTGGTAGAAGGCGTACGGCGTGGTGCGCTCGGGGTCCAGCCAGACCGTGCCGGACTCCGTCTTGCCGAACTTGGTGCCGTCCGCCTTGGTGATCAGCGGGGTGGCCAGCGCGTGCACCTCGGCCTCCGGGGCGACCCGGTGGATCAGGTCGGTGCCCGCGGTGAGGTTGCCCCACTGGTCGCTGCCGCCGGTCTGCAGCACACAGCCGTGCCGCCGGTACAGCTCCAGGAAGTCCATGCCCTGCAGGATCTGGTAGCTGAACTCGGTGTAGCTGATGCCCGCGTCGGAGTTCAGCCGCCGGGCGACCGCCTCCTTCGCGATCATCTTGTTGACCCGGAAGTACTTGCCGATGTCACGCAGGAAGTCGATGGCCGACAGGCCCGACGTCCAGTCCAGGTTGTTGACCATGGTCGCGGCGTGCGGGCCCTCGAAGTCGAGGAACCGCTCGATCTGCCCGCGCAGCCGCTCGACCCAGCCCGCGACGACCTCGGGCGCGTTGAGCGTGCGCTCCGAGTTCGGCTTGGGGTCGCCGATCAGACCGGTGGCCCCGCCGACCAGGCCCAGCGGGCGGTTGCCCGCCTGCTGGATCCGGCGCATGGTCAGGATCTGCACCAGGTTGCCGAGGTGCAGGCTGGGCGCGGTCGGGTCGAAGCCGCAATAGAACGTGACGGGACCGTCCGCGAACGCCTTGCGCAGTGCGTCCTCGTCAGTGGAGAGGGCGATCAGCCCGCGCCACTGCAGCTCATCGACGATGTCCGTCACGGTCGTACGTCTCCTCGGCTCAGGTGTGTGGATGTGCAGCAGTCAGTCTATGGGGGTCAGACGCCCTGGCTGACCGAGCTCATATTGAAGTCCGGCACCCGCAGGGCCGGCATCGCGGCCCGGGTGAACCAGTCGCTCCACTCCCTCGGCAGGGTCTTCTCGGTCCGCCCGGCCTCGGTGGCCCGCGACAGCAGGTCCACCGGGGACTCGTTGAACCGGAAGTTGTTGACCTCGCCGACCACCTCGCCGTTCTCGACGAGGTAGACGCCGTCCCGGGTCAGCCCGGTGAGCAGCAGCGTCGCCGGGTCCACCTCGCGGATGTACCAGAGGCAGGTCAGCAGCAGGCCCCGCTCGGTGGCCGCGACCATGTCCTCAAGGGAGCGCTCGCCACCGCCCTCCAGGATCAGGTTGCCGATCGACGGCGTCACGGGCAGCTGAGTGAGCGCGGCGCTGTGCCGGGTGGTGATCAGCCGCTCCAGCCTGCCGTCCCGCATCCAGTCGGTGGGGGCCAGCGGCAGACCGTTGTCGAAGACGGAGGCGTCGTCGCCGGAGGAGTGCGCCAGCTGGAACGGGGCGGACTCCAGACCCGGCTCGTTCGGGTCGCTGCGCAGCGTCAGCGGCAGCCGCGCCAGCGTCTCGCCGAGCCGGGTGCCGCCGCCGGGCTTGGAGAACACGGTCCGGCCCTCGGTGGCGTCCCGCGCGTTCGACGACCACAGCTGGTAGATCAGCAGATCGGCTACGGCGGTGGGCGGCAGCAGCGTCTCGTACCGGCCCGCGGGCAGGTCGATACGGCGCTCGGCCCAGCCGAGCCGGACGGCGAGCTCCTCGTCCAGGGCGCCCGGGTCGACGTCCTTGAAGTCGCGGGTGGAGCGCCCGGCCCAGGCCGAACGTGCCCGGTCCGGCGACTTCGCGTTGAGTTCGAGCGTGCCGGTCGGCTGGTCGTGGCGCAGCCGCAGGCCCGTCGACGTGCCCAGGTACGAGGACGTCATCTCGTGGTTGGCGAAGCCGTACAGCTCGCGCCCGCCCGAGCGGGCCCGGGCGAAGGCCTCGCCGAGGGCGGGGGCGAACTCCGCGAAGACCGCCGAGGAGGTCTCGGCGGGCGCGTCGGTGAAGTCGGCCGCCACCGGCACGCCCTCGACCAGCGGCTGGGCGTCCTCGGCGGGCCCGGCGCCGCGCGCCGCCGCCTCCGCCGCCCGGACCAGCGGCTCCAGGTCGTCGGCGGTCACGGCGGACCGGGACACCACGCCCGAGGCCGTGCCCTGCGCCCCGTCGACGGTCGCGATCACGGTGAGGGTGCGGCCGCGGGTCACGCCGTTGGTGGTCAGCGCGTTGCCGGCCCAGCGCAGATTGGCGGAGGACTGCTCGTCCGCGATGACGACGCACCCGTCGGCGGTGGACAGCGCGAGCGCCCGCTCGACGATCTCGTGCGGCTTGACGGTCGTACGGGAGCTCATCGCCCGGCCTCCTGCGTGGTGTTGAGACTGTGCTGTCCCGGGGTCTGTGACATCAGCAGCTGCCGCTGCGGGCCCCCGGACCCCCAGCCGGGGGCGGTGCGGCGCGTCCCGCGAGTCATCGGCCCGCCTCCTGCGTGGTGTTGAGGATGTTCACGCCCCGGAAGAGGGCGGAGGGGCAGCCGTGGGAGACCGCCGCCACCTGGCCCGGCTGGGCCTTGCCGCAGTTGAAGGCGCCGCCGAGCACATACGTCTGCGGGCCGCCGACCTTCTCCATCGAGCCCCAGAAGTCGGTCGTCGTCGCCTGGTAGGCGACATCGCGCAACTGGCCCGCCAGCCTGCCGTTCTCGATGCGGAAGAACCGCTGACCGGTGAACTGGAAGTTGTAGCGCTGCATGTCGATCGACCACGAGCGGTCGCCGACCACATAGATCCCGCGCTCCACGCCCCCGATCAGGTCCTCCGTGGAGAGCCCGCCCGGGTCCGGCTGGAGCGAGACGTTGGCCATGCGCTGGACGGGGACGTGCCCGGGGGAGTCCGCGAAGGCGCAGCCGTTCGACCGGCCCAGGCCCGTCAACTTGGCGATGCGGCGGTCCAGTTGGTAGCCGACCAGCGTGCCGTCCTTCACCAGGTCCCAGGACTGCCCCTCGACGCCCTCGTCGTCGTACCCGATGGTCGCGAGCCCGTGCTCGGCGGTGCGGTCACCGGTCACGTTCATCACCGACGAGCCGTACGCCAGCTTGCCCAGCTGGTCGAAGGTGGCGAAGGAGGTGCCCGCGTACGCCGCCTCGTAGCCCAGCGCCCGGTCCAGCTCGGTGGCGTGGCCGATCGACTCGTGGATGGTCAGCCACAGGTTCGACGGGTCCACCACCAGGTCGTACGACCCGGCCTCCACGCTCGGCGCCCGCATCTTCTCCGCGAGCAGCGCCGGGATCTGCTCCAGCTCGGAGTCCCAGTCCCAGCCGGTGCCCGTGAGGTACTCCCAGCCGCGCCCCGCCGGCGGCGCGATCGTGCGCATCGAGTCGAACTCGCCGGTCTTGCCGTCCACGGCGACCGCGGTGAGCTGCGGGTGCAGCCGCACCCGCTGCTGGGTGGTGACGGTGCCCGCCGTGTCCGCGTAGAACTTGTTCTCGTGGACGGTGAGCAGCGAGGCGTCGACGTGCGCCACCCCGTCCGCCCCCAGCAGCCGCTCGCTCCAGTCGGCGAGCAGCGCGCTCTTCTCCTCGTCCGGTACGGAGAACGGGTCGATCTCGTACGAGGAGATCCAGGTCCTGTCGGCGTGCACCGGCTCGTCGGCCAGCTCCACGCGCTCCTTGGAGCCCGCCGCCGCGATCACCTGCGCCGAGAGCTTCGCCATCGCCACGGCCTGCGAGGCCACCTTGGCGGCGGCGTCCATGGTGAGGTCGACGCCGGAGGCGAAGCCCCAGGCGCCGCCGTGCACCACCCGGACCGCGTAACCGAGGTCCGTGGTGTCGGAGGACCCCGAGGGCCGGGCGTCGCGCAGCCGCCAGGCCGCGCTGCGCACCCGCTCCAGGCGGAAGTCGGCATGGTCGGCGCCGAGCGCACGGGCGCGCGCCAGCGCGGCGTCGGCGAGCGCCCGCAGCGGCAGCGCCGTGAAGGCTGCGTCGATGGAATGAGGCACGGATGTCTCCTGTCGTGTGAGACCGGTCGACCTGATCATGTCGCGGTTCGGGGCCGCCTGCCTATCCCTTTCTGTAGGGACCCCACAGCGCTTTCCGTACGCCACTGTCACAGGTCGATTCCCCGTACAACGGCCGGTACCGATAGTTTGCGGAAGTACGAAACCGCTATCGAAAGGGTGATCCGTTGAGCCGCTCGGTTCTCGTCACCGGAGGAAACCGGGGCATCGGCCTCGCCATCGCCCGCGCTTTCGCCTCCATGGGCGACAAGGTCGCGATCACCTACCGCTCCGGAGAGCCGGACGCCCTCCAGGAGGAGGGGTTCCTCGCCGTCAAGTGCGACATCACCGACACCGAGCAGGTGGATCAGGCCTTCAAGCAGATCGAGGAGGCCCACGGGCCCGTCGAGGTGCTCGTCGCCAACGCCGGAGTCACCAAGGACCAGCTGCTGATGCGGATGTCCGAGGAGGACTTCACCTCGGTTCTGGACACCAACCTCACCGGCACCTTCCGGGTCGTGAAGCGCGCCAACCGCGCCATGCTGCGCGCCAAGAAGGGCCGTGTCGTCCTGATCTCGTCCGTCGTCGGTCTGATGGGCTCGCCCGGCCAGGCCAACTACGCGGCCTCCAAGGCCGGTCTCGTCGGGTTCGCCCGTTCCCTCGCGCGCGAGCTGGGCTCCCGCAACATCACTTTCAACGTCGTCGCACCCGGTTTTGTCGACACCGACATGACCAAGGTGCTCACCGACGAGCAGCGCACCTCGATCCTTTCCGGGGTACCGCTGGGCCGCTACGCGCAGCCCGAGGAGATCGCTGCCGCGGTCCGCTTCCTCGCCTCGGACGACGCCTCGTACATCACTGGTGCCGTCATCCCGGTTGACGGCGGATTGGGCATGGGTCACTGATCACATGAGCGGAATTCTCGACGGCAAGCGCGTTCTGATCACGGGTGTGCTGATGGAGTCCTCCATCGCCTTCCACACCGCGAAGCTGGCTCAGGAGCAGGGCGCCGAGGTCATCCTGACCGCCTTCCCGCGGCCCACGCTCACCGAGCGCATCGCCCGCAAGCTCCCCAAGCCCGCCAAGGTCATCGAGCTCGACGTGACCAACCAGGAGCATCTGGACCGGCTGGCGGACCTCGTCAAGGAGGAGCTCGGCGGTCTGGACGGCGTCGTCCACTCCATCGGCTTCGCCCCGCAGGACGCCCTCGGCGGCAACTTCCTCAACACCCCGTTCGACTCGGTGTCGACGGCCATGCACGTCTCGGCGTTCTCGCTGAAGTCGCTGACCATGGCCTGCCGCCCGCTGATGAGCTCCGGCAGCGCGGTCGTCGGCCTGACCTTCGACGCGCAGTTCGCCTGGCCGCAGTACGACTGGATGGGTCCGGCGAAGGCCGCCCTGGAGGCGACCTCCCGCTACCTCGCCCGCGACCTGGGCAAGGAGAACATCCGCTGCAACCTGGTCTCGGCGGGCCCGATCGGCTCGATGGCCGCCAAGTCCATCCCGGGCTTCTCGGAGCTGGCGGACGTGTGGAACACCCGCTCCCCGCTGGAGTGGAACATGGCCGACCCGGAGCCGGCCGGCCGCGGCGTCGTGGCCCTGCTCTCGGACTGGTTCCCGAAGACGACGGGCGAGATCGTCCACGTCGACGGCGGCGTGCACATGATGGGCGCGTAGGACGCCTGACGGCGTCATGACCGGTGCGAGACCCCGCTGCGGCGGGCGCCCTTACCCGATACGCACGACGGCCGCCTTTCCCCGCTCCGGCGGGGGGAGGCGGCCGTCGTGCGTATCGAGTCAACTCCCCGCAGACTGAGCGAAGCGGACAAGTCGGGCAGTCGGCCGGGGAGGAGGTGGGGCGGTGCGGCCCTTGCGAACGGCCCAGCGCCGAGCCGTCGCCCTGGTGGCGCTCCTGCTCACGGCCCTCGCCGCACTCGCGGCCCCCTCGGTCGTACGGGCCGCCACCTCGGACGACCCCGCCCCGGCCGCGGCGCCCGAGCCCTTCGGGGCCGACTGCCGCACCTCGGTGCGGGGCTCGCACGTCATCGCGTACTGCCACAACCCGTACCCCGACATCGACCGGGTGCGGCTGCACACCGAGTGCGCCCGCTGGTGGGACATCGACGCCGACGCGGCCCCGGTGGAGGTAGCGCCCGCCCAGACCGTGCGGCTCACCGACCGTTGCTGGAAGGAGGTGCGGGCGGTGTGGGTCACCCATGAGAAGCCGGGGGCGCTGCCGACGCCGGAGCGCCGGCGTGGTGCGGTGCCGAGCACCCCCTAGGGGCGCGGGGAACTGCGCGACCAGCCACAGACAACCCGCAGCCGAAAGCCCCCGCGCGGCGAAGCACTCAGATGCGATCGCTCAGGCAGACGAACGCATGGCCCGCGGCCTCCGCGGCAGCGGATTCCGCGTCGCCCGCCCGGATCGCCTCGACCAGCCGGGCGTGGTCCATGTGGTTCTCCGGCCGCAGCTCGCGGCCCACGTCGTCGCGGAGCCAGTCGCGCAGGAGGTCGCCGAGGTCGGCGTAGAGCTCGGTCAGGACGTCGTTGTGCGAGGCCGCGACGATCGCCAGGTGCAGCGTGGCGTCGGCGGCCACGAACGCCTCCGAGTCGCCCGACGCCCAAGCCTCCTCGCGCCGTGCGAGCAGCGCGTCCAGCTGCGCCAGATCGCGTGCCGTACGCCGTTCGGCCGCAAGGCGGGCCGCCGACGACTCCAGGGTGGAGCGCAGTTCGGCCACATGGCGGGGATCTGCGTCGGCGAAACGCCGGTGCATCACGCCCGCCAGCTCGCTCGTCGCCACCACGTACGTGCCCGAGCCCTGGCGGATGTCGAGCAGCCCGTTGTGCGCGAGCGCCCGGACCGCCTCGCGGACCGTGTTGCGCGCCACCCCCAGCTGTTCGACCAGCTCGGGTTCGGTGGGGATGCGCGATCCCACCGGCCACTCGCCCGAGGTGATCTGGTTGCGCAGCTGCGCGATCACCTGGTCGGCGAGGGCGGACCGCCGGGGAGAGCTCAGCGTCATGCCGCTCCTTGTAGTGAGAGTCGCCCAGATTGTAGTGAGGGCAGGCCCAAGTGATTGGACAACCAATCATCCCATGATTCTATGATGGGCCCATGGCCGACGAGACCCGCACCCTGAGCCCCGCGCCGGGCACCACGCCCCACACCTCCCAGGAAGCCCTCACGGGCGGGCGCACGGGCGGACCGGCGCCGTGGACCATCCGCCTCGTGCTCGTCGGCCTCGTCCTCGCCGCGGTCAATCTGCGCCCGGCCATCACCAGCCTCGGCGCGCTCTTCGAAGAAGTGCGCGACGGGCTGCACATGAGCGGAAGCGTCGCCGGTGTCCTCACCTCCGTACCGCCGTTCTGCTTCGCCGTGTTCGGCATCTTCGCCCCCCGCCTCGCCCGCCGCTTCGGCCCCGCCGTGGTCGTCTGCGCGGGCATGGTCGCGATCGCCGCGGGCCTGCTGCTGCGGCCGTTCGCCGGCGGCACCCCGGGCTTCCTCGCGGCCAGCGCGCTCGCCCTGATGGGCATAGCCGTCAGCAACGTGCTGATGCCGGTGATCGTCAAGCGGTACTTCCCGGACCGCGTCGGCTCGATGACCGGCCTGTACTCGATGGCCCTCGCGCTCGGCACCGCCCTGGCCGCCGCCGCCACCGTCCCGGTCACCGATGTGCTCGGCGGCAGCTGGCGCGCCGGGCTGAGCGTGTGGGCGCTCCTCGCCGTCGTCGCCGTGCTGCCGTGGCTGCTGCTCGTCCGCGACCGCTCGGACCGGCCGGCCGGACAGCCCTCGGCCGCCCGCGGGGATGCCGAGGCTCCCGCCTTCAAGATCACCCGCAGCCGTACGGCCTGGGCGCTCGCCTGCTTCTTCGGCCTCCAGGCCACCGCCGCCTACATCACGATGGGCTGGATGCCGCAGATCTTCCGGGACGCCGGGGTGTCGGCCGGGACCGCGGGCGTGCTGCTCGCGGTGACCATGGTGATGGGCGTGCCGCTGGCGTTCGTCATCCCGCGCGTCGCCACCCGGATGCGCAACCAGGGCCCGATCGTCGCCGCCCTGGGCGCCTGCGGCCTCGCCGGTTACGCGGGCCTCTACCTCGCCCCCGCCGCCGGCGCCTGGGCCTGGGCGGTCCTCCTCGGCATCTCCAACTGCGCCTTCCCGCTCGCCCTCACCATGATCGGGATGCGCACCCGGACCGGCACAGGAGTGGTGCGGCTCTCCGCCTTCGCCCAGTCCACCGGGTACCTCATCTCCATCCCCGGCCCCACTCTGGTCGGTGCCCTCTACGACAGCAGCGGCGGCTGGGGCCTGCCGATCGCGCTGATGGCGGGCCTGATGGTGCCGCAGATCGTCGTCGGGTCGCTGGCGGGCAGGGACCGGACGGTGGAGGACGAAGCGGGGATGCGAGACTGAAGGCATGCCTGTGCTCGACCCGAACCCCCAGAACGGTCAGAAGAAACTCCTCATCGTGCTCGGCGCGATGCTGGCGATAACGGTGGTCATCGCCGTGATCGCGACGATCGCCTCCCCCTGACCTGCACCGACGCGCCGATGGTGGTGCTGGCCCCCCTAACCCCTAGGGGGAAAAGCCCCGGGGTAAGTGGGTGGGTCACCCGATGGGCCCCGGGCGCCCCCTTCCGTAGGTTCGAAGTACGTCAGCGAGACCAGGTACTTCACCTTTACGGTTTTACGGAGGCGGCCATGTCGGCCCGTACGCACACCCAGTCCACCCAGCCGGCCACCGTCCGCGCTGACTTCCGGCTGCCCTGGTGGGCCGTCGCGCTCCCCACCGTCGCCTTCGTCGTGCTGCTGGTGCTCATCACGGGCTCGCACGACGCCGAGGCCGCTGGAACAGACCCCGCTATCAGCCACCTCATGGACCGTATTCAGCACACGCTGTCCCGGTGAACACCCTTGTCAACCCTGCCGCGAGAGCGCACCGGGACCCTGCGCCCGATGGCGTGATCCGTGCGAAGCTGTTTGGCATGAGCGTCGACACTCCCCGCAGGATCGCCCTCCTCCGGCATGCGAAAGCCGACTGGCCCGAGGTGTCCGACCACGACCGGCCGCTCGCCGACCGCGGCCGCACGGACTCCCCGGTGGCCGGGCGCAGGCTCGCCGAGACCGGAATCGCCTTCGACCTGACTCTCTGCTCGACCGCGGCCCGTACCCGCGAGACCTGGAAGCTGGCCGTGCAGGAACTGCCGCACCGCCCCAGGACCGTGTACGAGGAGCGGCTGTACGAGGCCTCGCTCGGCGAGCTGATCGCCCTCCTGAACGAGACGCCGGACGACGTCGACAACGTCCTCCTGGTCGGCCACAACCCCGGGATGCACGCGCTCGCCGACGCGCTGGCGGGCCAGGCGGAGGGGGACGTGCTGCCGAGGATGAACCGCAGCGGCTTCCCGACCGCCGCGTTCGCGGTGGTGGCGTTCGACGGCTCGTGGAAGACGGTGGAGCCCGGCGTCGGCAGGCTGACGGACTTCTGGGCACCGCACATGTGAACCATATGGTCGTACGACCCGTACCACCCGTACCACCCGTACCACCCGTACGACTCATACGTGAAGAAGAGGCCCCGGAGCGGAGAACGCTACCGGGGCCTTCCTGTGCTGTACGCGGCTGGCCGTACGCGACCAGGGCCTGTCCGGCGGATCTTGTCTGGGACGCGAGGCGGAGGCATCTCGCGGGCGACCAGATCCGCCGGACAGGCCCTAGTGCGGCTCGTCCACGAGCCCGTCGGCGGCCTCGACCTCTTCGCGGGTGATGCCGAGGAGGTAGAGGACGGTGTCCAGGAACGGCACGTTCACGGCGGTGTCGGCGGCCCGGCGGACCACCGGCTTGGCGTTGAACGCGACGCCCAGACCGGCCGCGTTGAGCATGTCGAGGTCATTGGCCCCGTCGCCGATCGCCACGGTCTGGTCGAGCGGGACGCCCGCCTCGGCCGCGAACTCGCGCAGGAGCCGCGCCTTCCCGGCCCGGTCGACCACGGCCCCGGTGACGCGCCCGGTGAGCTTGCCGTCGACGATCTCCAGGGTGTTGGCGGAGGCGAAGTCGAGCCCGAGCCGCTCCCGCAGGTCGTCGGTGACCTGGGTGAACCCGCCGGACACCACGCCGACTTGGTAGCCGAGCCGCTTGAGCGTACGGATGAGGGTGCGCGCGCCGGGGGTGAGCCGCACCTCGGCGCGGACCTTGTCCACGACGGACGCGTCGAGCCCCGCGAGCAGCGCCACGCGCGCGTGCAGTGACTGCTCGAAGTCGAGCTCGCCCCGCATCGCCTGGGCGGTGACCTCGGCGACCTTGTCCTCGCACCCGGCGTGCGCGGCGAAGAGCTCGATGACCTCGTCCTGGATGAGTGTGGAGTCCACGTCCATGACGACCAGCCGCTGGGCGCGGCGGTGCAGCCCCGCCGAGACGACGGCGACGTCCACGCCGAGGGCTGCGGCCTCGGTGGCCAGCGCCGTGCGCAGCGGCTCGGTCTCGGTGCCGGAGACGGCGAACTCGACGGCCGTCACGGGGTACTTGGCGAGCCGGAAGATACGGTCGATGTTGCCCCCGGTCGCGGTGATCCGGGCCGCTATGGCCGCCGTGGACTCGGCGGTGAGCGGGTGCCCGAGCACGGTGACGTGCGAACGCCCGCTGCCGCGCGGCCGGTTGTCGCCGGTACCGGAGATGATCTCGGCTTGGAGCCTGAGCGACTCCGCCCAGCTGTGCACGGTGGCCCGCAGCTCGCCCTCCGTGCTCACGGTCGGCTCGGTGACGAGCGCGCACAGGACGATACGGCCACGGGTGACGACCTGCTCGATGTCGACGACGTCGACGGAGTAGGCGGCCAGGGTGTCGAAGAGCCCGGCGGTGATCCCGGGCCGGTCCTTCCCGAAGATCTTGACGAGCAGGGTCGGCATGTCCGCGCCCGGGAGGGGGGCGTCACCGCTGTGACCAGCGGGGCGAGGGGGCTGAGAAGCGCTCATGGTGCTCCCACCGTATAGGCCCGCCGCCGGGCCCCGACCCCCTGTCCCGCCCACCGGACAGCTGTGTCACGGCCCCGGCCCAAATTGACAGCGGAGCGAAACCTGGTGGTCACTCAGGGGTGGGGTGGGGGTTGGATTGGTTGCGGGTTCGTCTGCGGGTGGGAAGGAGCTGGCCGCGCGGAGCCCTTCGGGGGGGTGCGGGCTTCGTTTGCGGGCCGGTGGGGGCTGGTCGCGCAGTTCCCCGCGGAGCCCTTCGGGAGGTGTGGGCTTTGTCTGTGGGCCGGTGGGGGCTGGTCGCACGGTTTCCCGCGCCCCTTGGGTAACTCCGGCCGCCCGGCCGCCCGGGCGTGCGAGGAGCGGGACCCGCACATTCAGCCGCCCCCGGCGTTTGAGGTGCGGGCCCCTTCAGGTGCGCGGGGAACTGCGCGACCAGCCACAGACGGCCCGCAGACGAACGGGGGGCCGGGGCGCAGCCCCGAAGGCGGGTGCGGGGGCGCCGCCCCGGTAACCCACCCAACCCCGTGCCGGGGGTCCGGGACGCAGCCCCGAAGCGGGGTGCAGGGGCCGGGGGCCCCGCGAGGGGGCCGGGGGCGCAGCCCCCAGGGAAACCCACCCACCCCAGCCCTCCCCCCACCCCCGGAGGGCTCGGGGAAGGGGCGGGGAGGGGCAGCCCACCAGGCAACTCACCCCACCCCATCCCCCGGCCCCCGCAAATACGGATTCGTCTCCTCGTGCGACGGCCGGTACACGGGGGAGGGGCTGTAGGGGCCCGCCCGCCCGTACACCTCATCCGCAGAAGGCCCCGGCCCCGAAACGGGCGCGGGCCCGGCCAGCACGCCCACCCGCCGCCCCGCAGCCCCCACCCCGTACGCCAGAAGCCCCCCCACGCCCCCCGCGACCGCCCCCCACCCCGCCCCCAGAACCACCGCGAGCCCCGCGTTGCCGTGCAGCTCCACCCCCGCCCCGAACGCGTTGAACCCCAGCACGGACAGCGACGCGTCCGCCGACACCCCCGTCAGCCACACCATCAGCGGCAGCGCGACCGCCGTCACGGCCCCGAGCGCCACCGCGCACCGCACCGCGAACGCGCCCGCCGACAGCCCCCGCACCGGCGTGCGCGCCGCCGCGAGCACCCCCGCGTACAGCATCAACACGCCCGTGGCGACCGCCAACAGCCATACGCGCCCGTCGAGTTCGGCCAGCCGCCCCAGGCTCACGCGCTGGTCGTCCTTGAAGCCGAGCAGCTTGTCCAGCGGGTCCGGCAGCACCTTCACCAGCGCCCCCGTGGCATGACCGTTCCACGGGACGAACAGGCCGAGTGGAAGCGCCAGCCACACCCCGTTCGGCGCACCGAGCAGCGCGGCGCCCGCGATGCGCCCCGGATGGCCGTCGCCCACCATCGCGTACGCGGCCGCCGCGAGCCCCGCCACGACCGCCACCAGGGCCACCGCGACCAGCGCCGACGCGGCCGGCCGCACCACCCGGTGCACCCACTCCCAGCCGCGCGGCAGCGGGGAGTGCCGCGAGGCGAGCAGCGCGATCAGCAGCACCCCGAGCACCCAGAGCACCGCCCCCGCCAGCGAGTCCGCCGTGTTCACGGTGAAGCCGACCTGCGCCTTGGCGTCGACGAGCTTGCCGAGCCGGTCCGGCAGCAGCCCGCCGATGTCCCCGAGATCGCCCAGGTCGCCGAGCCCGGGGATGGACACCCCGCCGCCGCCCGGCGACTTCCCCGTGTCGAGGCCGAGCGAGCCCCCGTCGATGGTGACCAGGTCGTGGCCGGCCCAGGCGAGCCCCGCCACCACCCCGACGAACAGCACCACGACGCCGCCCGCCCGCGCGGCGAGCTCCGCCCCGGGCAGGACCGCGCCCGCTGCCCGCAGTGAGCGCAGGAAGAAGAAGGCGAGCAGCACGGCCCCGGCGAGCGACACCCCCAGTGGCGTGATTTCGACGGCCGTCTTCGCCTGCGCGCCGGTGAGGCCGAACGCCGAGACATCGCCTGACGGGGTGACGGATCCGCCCGCCCCGAGCACCACGACGGCGGCCGTCATCGGGCCCAGCGCCCCGGCCGCGTCGGCGCCGAGCAGATGCAGCCCCAGGGCCGCCACGCCCGCCATCCCGACCAGCGCCCAGCTGACCGAGGCGATCGAAGCCAGCAGTACATCGGTCCAGGCAATGCCGCCGGGCGCCCCTCGGGCCTCGGTCGCACCCGGGGTCCCGAGCCCCCCGGAGACCCTCTTCCCGCCCCTGTCGCCCATGCTCATCAGGCCCCCCGGGATTGGTCCAAGTTGTCCCATTCACGCATGATCCATAGGCAGTCATGGGTGCTTACTACTTTCCGGGCGCGTTTCTCCTGAGTCAACGGCGCGCGCGTACACACCTGTTGCTCGACTGCAACAGGTCTGTGCACGTTATTCACAAGGGCCGGGTTTCGGATACGAGCCCGGGCCTGAAATAGTTCCCCACGATGTTCGCCATCCCTAGACTCCCTGTATCGGGGGATTGCTCGGGGGACAAAAAGTGGGGCATGGAGTGCCGGAACTCGTACTGGAATTGAATGGCAGGACCTGGACGCTCGACGCGTCCCGGTCGTACACCCTCGGACGTGATCCGCAGGGCGACATGGTGATCGACGACGCCAGGGTCTCGTGGCGGCACGCCACGATCAGCTGGGGCGGGCGTAGTTGGGTCATCGAGGACCACGGCAGCACCAACGGCACCTATGTGCAGGGTCAGCGGATCCACCAGATGGAAATCGGCCCCGGTTCCGCGGTGCACCTGGGCAACGCGACGGACGGCCCGCGGCTGAATCTCACCGGGTCCGCCGCGGCGGCCCCGGCCGGAGCGGCCGCGTACAGCGCGCCCGCCGCCCAACAGGCACCGCAGCAGGCCCCGCCGCAGCAGCAGCCCCAAGCGGGCGGCTGGGCGCCGCAGCAGCCCCAGCAGCAGGCGCCGCAGCAGCAGGTCCCGCAGCAGGCGTGGCAGCAGGCCCCGCAGCAGCAGGCCCCGCAGGCCCAGGTCCCGCAGCAGCAGGCCCCGCAGGCCCAGGTCCCGCAGCAGCAGGGCCCCGGCCAGGGAGCGGGCGCGTCGGCGGCCTACGGCGACCGCAGCCCCACCACGTTCCACCAGGTGGCGCTGGGCCGGGTGATGCGCATCGGCCGTGCGCTGGAGAACGAGCTGGTCGTCTCCGACCTCCAGGTCTCGCGCCACCACGCCGAGTTCCACTCGACGCCCGACGGCCGCACGGAGATCCGCGACCTCGGCTCGCACAACGGCACGTACGTCAACGGCATGCCGATCGCCAAGGGCGGCTCCGCGCTGCTCGGCCCGAACGACATCGTCGGCGTCGGTCACTCCACCTTCCGCGTCATCGGCGACCGCCTTGAGGAGTTCGTCGACACCGGTGACGTCTCCTTCTCGGCCCGCCACCTCACGGTGACGGTCGACGGCGGCAAGGACATCCTCAAGGACGTCTCCTTCGGCGTCCCGGAGAAGTCCCTCATCGCGGTCATCGGCCCCTCGGGTTCCGGCAAGTCCACCCTGCTCAAGGCGCTCACCGGCTACCGGCCCGCCAACCGGGGCGACGTCCTCTACGACAACCGGAACCTGTACAAGCAGTTCGCCGAGCTGCGCCAGCGCATCGGTCTGGTCCCGCAGGACGACATCCTGCACAAGGAGCTGACCGTCAAGAAGGCGCTGAAGTACGCGGCCAAGCTGCGCTTCCCCGCCGACACCACCGAGTCCGAGCGCGAGCAGCGCATAGACGAGGTGCTGCGCGAGCTCAAGCTGGACATCCACAAGGAGAAGAAGGTCACCTCCCTCTCCGGTGGCCAGCGCAAGCGCGTCTCCGTCGCCCTGGAGCTGCTGACCAAGCCGTCCCTGATCTTCCTGGACGAGCCGACCTCCGGCCTCGACCCGGGCATGGACCGCGATGTCATGCAGCTGCTGCGCGGGCTCGCCGACGACGGCCGCACCGTCCTCGTCGTCACCCACTCGGTGGCCGAGCTGGCGATCTGCGACAAGCTCCTGGTGATGGCGCCGGGCGGCTCGGTGGCGTACTTCGGTCCGCCCGAGGAGGCGCTGAACTTCTTCGGATACGGCACCTGGGCCGACGTCTTCTCCGCCTTCGAGAACTACCGCGACTACGACTGGGCGGGCCGCTGGAAGGGCTCGCAGCACTACCAGATGTACGCCGCGGACATCGACGCCGTGGCCGCCCAGTCGGTCCAGATGCCGGCGCCCAACCAGATGCGCCCGCCCAAGCCGCAGAGCTGGGGCGCCCAGCTGTGGACGCTGATCCGGCGGTACTCGTCGGTCATCGCCTCCGACAAGGGCTTCCTGGGCCTGATGGTGATCCTGCCCGCCGTCCTCGGCGCGGTCAGCGTGGTCATCCCGGCGAAGTTCGGCCTCGCCCCGCCGACCGGGTCCAGCAAGTTCAACGGCGACGCGGGCACGATCATGCTGATCCTCGCGGTCGGCATGTGCTTCTCGGGCGCGGCCAACTCCGTACGAGAGCTGATCAAGGAACGGGTCATCTACGAACGGGAACGGGCCACCGGCCTCTCCCGCTCGGCGTACCTGATGTCCAAGGTCATCGTGCTCGGCGTGATCACCGCCATCCAGGGCGTCATCATCTGCGGCATCGGCTTCTCCACCCGGGACCTCCCCAAGGAGGGCCTGATCATGCCGCCGGCCATCGAGATCTGCCTGGTGGTCATCGCCCTCGGCTTCACCTCGATGATGTTCGGCCTGGTCATCTCCTCGCTGGTGAAGACCGCCGAGAAGACCATGCCGCTGCTGGTCATGTTCGCGATCGTGCAGGTCGTCTTCACCGGCATCCTCTTCAAGGTCTTCGGCTCGATCGGCCTGGAGCAGTTCGCCTGGCTGATGCCCTCCCGCTGGGCCATCGCGGGCGCCGGTACGACCCTGGACCTCGCGCACCTGATGCCGCCGTGGGACCAGAACAACCCCACCGACCTGGACCCGCTGTGGAAGCACTCGGTGGCCCAGTGGGGCATCAACATCACCGTGCTGATCGCCCTCGGTGTCATCTGCGGCTTCGCGGTCGCGCGCCTGCTGCGCCGCCACGAGCCGGAGGTCATGCGCAAGTAGCGCGGGCCCCGCACGTACGCCGAAGGGCGGCGCCCCGCACGGGGTGCCGCCCTTTCGTGTGCCGTCGGCGTCTGTCAGTAGGCGCTGTTGACGTTGTCGATCGAGCCGTACTTGTCGGCCGCGTAGTTCGCCGCGGCGGTGATGTTGGCGACCGGGTCGTAGATGTTGGTCGACGTGCCGGACACGTGGAACGCGTTGAACGTCGGCTGGATGACCTGAAGAAGGCCCTTCGACGGGACGCCGTTGATGGCGTTGATGTCCCAGCCGTTGATCGCGTTCGGATTGCCGGTCGACTCGCGCATGATGTTGCGGTACAGACCGTTGTACGAACCCGGGATGCCCTTGGACTTCATGATGTCCAGGGACTGCTTGATCCAGCCGTCCAGGTTGTTGGTGTACACCGGCTTGCGGGCGGCGGCGCGGCTCGCGGCGGCGTCGGCCGCGCGCTTCTTCGCCAAGGCCGCGGCCTTGGCCTTCGCCGCGGCCTTGGCCTTCGCCTCCGCCTCGGCCTTGGCCTTCGCGTCGGCCGCGGCCTTCGCCTTGGCCTGCTTGACGGCGGTGACGTGCTGCTTGGCGACGCTCGCCTCGACGGCCTTCGCGTTGGTGCCGGCGGCGGTCACGGAGAAGGCGACGGGCTCGGCGGCCACGGCGGTACCCGACTCGCCGCTGCCCGGCAGGACCGAGAAGGCGAGGGCGGCGGCGCCGAGAGCGGCGACACCGGCAATCGAGATCTTGTGCGTCTTGTTCAGACGACTGGGACCAGGGTTGCTGGACTCGGGCATGGTTGTGGGACCTCTTCCGAATGACGGGGACGGCACACGAAAGCGCCGCGGCGGGGAGCCGCAGCGCTGTGCGACGGGAGCCATTCTTAGCGGCCGCAAAATCCTGTGGCAAAGGTGTGACGTACGAACCTGGATAGTGGATCAGGGGCCGGAAAAAAGCGCCTCCCGCCCCCGCTCACCCCGCTCACAGGGCCTTTATGGATCCACTACGCCGCTTCGTAAGTGATGTGCGTCCTATGCGCGGGCTCACATCGGCCACACAACAGTCTCACCATCAGTTGCAGGAGCAATTCGGTGTGTGACGACCCTCGTCCGGAAGGATGAGGTGGACGTCGCCGAACTCGTGCCAGAGGTAGAGCCCGCTCAGCGCCTGGGTGTACGCGGCGCCTGTCGCCGCCCGCCCCGCGAGCGCCTCCAGCATCAATAGGTGCGAGGCCTCCGGTTCGTGCAGCCCGGTCAGCAGCCCGTCCACCACGCGTACCCCGCGCCCGGGCGTCACCACCAGATCCGTCCACCCCGACGCGGGCCGCACCACCCCGTCCACCCCGGCGGCCGACTCAAGGGCCCGCACCGCGGTCGTCCCCACCGCCACGATCCGCCCACCCGTCGCCCGCCACCGCCCTTTCAAGGAAGCGCTTCGCGTGCCACGCTTCCTCCCCGCCCGGGCCTCGTTCACCAGCCGTGCAGTGGACACCGGCACCTCGAACCGCTCCGGATACGGCGGCTCGTGCGCCTCCGCCGAGGCCACCCCCGTATGCAGGGTGATCGGCGCGAACCGCACCCCGCGCCGCACCAGCTCCGCGACCAGCTCCACCGTGAAGGGCCGCGCCGCGCTCGGCATCTCCGCCGAGCCCACCCCGTCCGGCGAGGGCAGCGCGAAGACGGTCTGGTACGCGGAGAGCGGCTGGTCGCCCGAGGTGTACGCGTACCGGATCGGCCGCCCGTACCGCGCAAGCAGCCGCGGCACGTCCGGGGTGTCCGTACGGGCCCACCACAGCCGGTCCCCGGCCGCGCTGAGCGGCTCCTCCAGGGCCAGGCACCGCCCGCCCGGCAGCGCCACCGTCGTCCACGCGCGCGTACCGGTCCGCCGGCGGGTGCTGCCCGACGGCTCCGGGGTGCGCAGCTCGACCGACCAGCGCCCGTCCGGGCCCAGCGTCGAGAAGTGCACGACCACCCGCTCGCCGGCCACCGTGCCGTCCACGGCCGACGGCATGGTCGCCGACGTGTTGACGACCAGGACGTCCCCGGCCCGCAGCTGCCCGGCCAGCTCCCGGAACGCGTGATGGGAGACCTCGGTGCCGTGCGACACCAGCAGCCGCACGTCGTCCCGCCCCGAGCCGCGCACCTCGGCGGGCACCGAGGCCATCAGCTCCTCGGGCACCCGGATGGCGTTGTCCGCCGTCATCGCGGCCCCGTTCCGCCAGGGCTCCGCCTCACCTGGCAACCTCCACCAGCGCGGGAGCCGCGTACCGCCCGCTCGCGGGGCGGCGCTCGATCAGGCTCAGGAATCCGGGCACCACCGTCTCCGGCTCCGGCCGCTCCTCCTCGTCGCCCGGCACGGCCGCCCGGTACAGATCAGTCCGCATATCGCCCGGGTCCACCGCCCACACCCGCAGCCCCGGCTCCTCCACCGCGAGCACGGCCGCCAGCTGGTCGAGCGCCGCCTTGGACGCCCCGTACCCTCCCCAGGACGCATAGGCCTCGGCCGCCGCGTCCGAACTCACCGCCAGCACCGCCCCCGCCCCCGAGCCCCGCAGCAGACCGAGCGACTCCTGTACGAGCCCGAGCGCCGCCACCACATTGGTCTCCAGGGCCACCCGGAACCCGTCCAGGCTCTGCCGCTCCAGCGCCACCAGCGGCTCGGCGCCGAGCGCGCTCGCGTTGTGCACCAGCAGATCGAGCCCGCCCAGCTCCCCGGCCGCCGCCACCAGCGCCCGGCGGTGCACGGCGTCCGTCACGTCCCCGGCGAGCGCCACGACCTTCGTCCCGTGTCCGTCGAGCGCGTCGGCGGTCTCCTTCAGTACGGACGCCGTTCTGGCATCCAGGACGAGGTCCCAGCCGCGTGCGGCCAGTGCCCTCGCGAGCGCCCGCCCGAGTCCCTTCGAAGCCCCCGTGATGATCGCTACCGGCATGATGTTCCGTCCCCTCGCAGTCCGCTGCGTCACTGTCCCGCGTCGGCGGTGCGCGTCGGCCGCGCGAGCCGAGGTCCGCCGACAGCCCCAGCGTCACTCCCCGCCCGCCCCCGCCGCCTCAGCCGCCCGCCCCAGCCGCCCAAGGCACTTCGACCTAGTCCCCGGGACCCAGCCGACCGCCGTCCACAGGCGGATACGGGCCGTCACAACCCACGGGTACGGTGATCCCATGAGCCACCGACCGAGCTCCGGCCTCGCCGCCGTGAGCACCGCACTGCTCGCGATGAGCAGGCATCTGGAGGTGCGCGACGTCCTCAAGACGATCGTCGCGTCGGCCCGCGACCTGCTCGACGCGGAGTACGCGGCACTCGGCGTCCCCGACGACCACGGCGGCTTCGCGCAGTTCGTCGTCGACGGCGTCAGCGACGAGCAGTGGAAGGCGATCGGCCCGCTGCCGCGCCAGCACGGCATCCTCGCGGCGATGCTCAACGAACAGAAGCCGGAGCGGATCGCCGACGTCCGCAAGGATCCCCGCTTCGGCGGCTGGCCCGCCGCGCACCCCGACATGTCCGACTTCCTGGGCGTGCCGATCCGCGACGGCGAAGAGACGCTGGGCACGCTCTTCCTCGCCAACAAGCGCTGCCCCAAGCCGGAGGGCGGCTGCGGCTTCACCGAGGACGACGCCGAACTGCTCGGCATCCTCGCCCAGCACGCGGCGATCGCCCTGACCAACGCCCGGCTCTACGAGCGCAGCCGCGAGCTCACCATCACCGAGGAGCGCACCCGCCTCGCCCACGAGCTGCACGACGCGGTCAGCCAGAAGCTCTTCTCGCTCCGGCTCACCGCCCAGGCCGCCACCGCCCTCGTGGACCGTGACCCCGCGCGCGCCAAGGACGAGCTCCAGCAGGTCGCCGCGCTCGCCGCCGAGGCCGCCGACGAACTGCGCGCGGCCGTGGTCGAACTGCGCCCGGCCGCCCTGGAAGAAGACGGCCTGGTCAACACCCTGCGCACCCAGATCCAGGTCCTCGACCGCGCCCACAGCGCCGAGGTCACCTTCGAGAACTGTGGAGTACGGGCACTGCCGCCCGCGCAGGAGGAGGCGCTGCTGCGCGTCGCCCAGGAGGCCCTGCACAACGCCCTGCGCCACTCGGACGCCGAGCACGTCTCGGTCGTCCTCATACGACGCGGCCAGGGCGCCGCCCTGCGGATCGTCGACGACGGCCGCGGATTCGAACCCCGTGCGGTCCGCCGCGCCGGCCGTCACCTCGGCCTGGTGTCGATGCGGCACCGGGCGAGCGGCGTCGGGGGCCGGCTCATCGTGAAATCGGCGCCCGGAGAGGGCGCCACGATCGAGATGGAGGTGCCAGGTGGCTGACAGCATCAAAGTCCTCCTGGTCGACGACCACCAGGTGGTCCGCCGCGGCCTGCGGACGTTCCTGGAGGTCCAGGACGACATAGAGGTCGTCGGTGAGGCCGCCGACGGGGCCGAGGGGGTCGCCCGCGCCGAGGAGCTGAAGCCGGACGTCGTCCTGATGGACGTGAAGATGCCCGGCATGGACGGCATCGAGGCGCTGCGCAAGCTGCGCGCGCTGGCCAACCCGGCGAAGGTGCTGATCGTCACCAGCTTCACCGAGCAGCGCACGGTGGTGCCCGCGCTGCGGGCGGGCGCGGCGGGCTACGTGTACAAGGACGTCGACCCGGAGGCACTGGCCGGCGCGATCCGCTCGGTGCACGCGGGACACGTGCTGCTCCAGCCCGAGGTCGCGGGCGCGCTGCTCTCCCAGGACGACGCGGGCGGCGGCCAGGGCCGGGGCACCTCGCTCACCGAGCGCGAGCGCGAGGTCCTGGGCCTGATCGCGGACGGCCGCTCGAACCGGGAGATCGCCCGAGCACTCGTCCTCTCCGAGAAGACGGTGAAGACACACGTCTCCAACATCCTGATGAAGCTGGACCTGGCGGACCGCACCCAGGCCGCCCTGTGGGCGGTCCGCCACGGCCTGACGGACTGACGGGGCGCCGGATAAAGGTGAAGGTCCGTAAATACGGATCGTCACGCTCCAGTGAGAGATTCATACCATCGGGTATATGTCACCCATCCGGCGTATCCCCGGCGACCGGTGGGCGTTCTCCAGGACGTGCTGCGGCGGACCGTCGCAGCGAGACCAGGAGGAACCTGAAGTGAAGAACCTGAAGAAGGCCGCCGCCGTCGCCATGGTCGCCGGAGGAATCGTCGCAGCCGGTGCCGGTGCCGCCGCCGCGCACGGAGCGAACGCGGACGGCAAGGCCGAGCGCTCCCCGGGCGTGGTCTCCGGCAACCTGATCCAGGCGCCGGTCCAGGTCCCGGTCAACGCCACGGGCAACTCGGTGAACGTGATCGGCGTACTCAACCCGGCCTTCGGTAACGAGTCCTCCAACTCCTGACCGCGAAGCGCTCGTGTGCCCCCACCCCGCCAGGGGCTGCGCCCCGGCCCCCGTGTTTGTCTGCGGGCCCGGTGGGGGCTGGTCGCGCCCACGCGGCGGGGCCGCGCAATGTCACAGCCCCGCGCCCCTAAAGGGGCACCCCACTCCTCGAACGCCGGAGGGGCTGGAGGTGCCGGTCTTCAGGGACGCGGGGAACTGCGCGACCAGCCACAGACGCCCTGCAGACGAACGGGGGTCCGGGGCGGAGCCCCGAAGCGGGGTGGGGGGGGGGGGGGGGCCCCCAACAGGGGTGAAGGGGGGGGCGGGGCAGCGGAGGAGGGACGAGGCCCCCACCCCCCCCCACGGAGGCAGGAGGGGAGGC
>NZ_JBVIHM010000038.1:0-7480 GCF_055570295.1 Streptomyces sp. NPDC031265 | reverse complement strand
AACCCCCCCCCCCCCCCCCCCCCCCCCCCCCCCCCCCCCCCCCCCCCCCCCCCCCCCCCCCCCCCCCCCCCCCCCCCCACACCCCCCCCCCCCCCCCCCCCCCCCCCCCCCCCCCCCCCCCCCCTCCCCCCGCCCCCCCCCCCCCCCCCGAAACGAGCCTCCACCCCCACCCACCCCCGGAGGGTTCAGGGGAACGGGCGGGGTGGGGGACCCTCCACATACGAGTTGTACGCCGCCACCCGAGCCCGCCGAGCCACCCGCTCCACCGGCCGCAACGCCTCCGCCCGAGCCGCAAGCTCCGACGCGCTCACCGCCCCGCCGATGTGCTCCGCCCCCCGCGCCACCTCGACCAGCAGCGCGACCCGCCGGGCCAGCTCCAACACCCGTACCGCCCGCGGCGGATAGCCGGGAGCCAGGACCGTGTCGTCCGGCCCCTCCGCCCGCGCCCGGTACGCGTCGATCGCCGCCTCCGCCGCCGGCCCCGACCCGGCGATGTCGAGCCGGGTCAGAACGACCGTCGCCTCCCGCAGTGCCTCCGCGAGCTCGCGCTCCGCCTCCCCGAGCGAGGGCACATCGGCCGGCGGCGCCTCCCGTACCGCCAGGCACTGCCAGACGACCTCCACCCGCACATCACCCGCGGGCCCCACCTCGCTGACCTCCGGCACCAGCCCGTGCGGCGCCCCGAAGCCGACGACGGCCTCCTCCGCGTCCAGCGCCCGCGCGTTGAACTCCGGCGGCCCGCTGAGCCCCAGCGGATGCCCCGGCGCGGGCAGCGCGACCCGGAAGCCGGTCACCCCGAGCCCCCGCAGCCGCCCCAGCGCCAGCGTGAGCCCCACCGGCGCCGCCTCACCCGGCAACCCCGCCACCCGGTGCACCGTGTCGTCCCCGACGATCGCCGACGCGGCGTCATCCGGTGAAACTTTCCCGGCCAACAGGGCATTTCCCCATGCGGCCAGCCGACCTGAACGTGGTTCCGAGAACATGGACCCAGCCTAGGTACTGGCCCTCACGGCAGGTCCACTCCCTCAGTGGCGTAGGTTTTCCCTGGGAGATTCCCCGGGACCCTGCCCACAGGAACAGCCCGGACCTCAAGACGATTGCATGGGGAGACAACGCGCTCATGAGCGATGTACTGGAGCTGGTGGACGTATCCGTGGTCCGCGACGGACGCGCTCTGGTGGACGACGTCTCCTGGTCGGTCAAGGAGGGCGAGCGCTGGGTGATCCTCGGCCCCAACGGCGCCGGCAAGACCACCCTCCTCAACATCGCCTCCAGCTACCTCTTCCCGACCACCGGTACGGCGAAGATCCTCGGCGACCGGCTCGGCAAGGTCGACGTGTTCGAGCTGCGCCCGCGCATCGGCATGGCCGGCGTCGCCATGGCCGACAAGCTGCCCAAGCGCCAGACCGTGCTCCAGACGGTGCTCACCGCCGCGTACGGCATGACCGCCACCTGGCAGGAGCAGTACGACGCCGTCGACGAGGAGCGCGCCCGCGCCTTCCTCGACCGGCTCGGCATGACCGACTACGTCGACCGGAAGTTCGGCACCCTCTCCGAAGGCGAGCGCAAGCGCACCCTGATCGCCCGCGCGATGATGACCGACCCCGAGCTGCTGCTCCTCGACGAGCCGGCCGCCGGTCTCGACCTGGGCGGCCGCGAGGACCTGGTCCGCCGCCTCGGCCGCCTCGCCCGCGACCCGTACGCCCCCTCGATGGTCATGGTCACGCACCACGTCGAGGAGATCGCCCCCGGCTTCACCCACGTCCTCATGATCCGCCAGGGCAAGGTGCTCGCCGCGGGCCCCATGGAGACCGAGCTCACCTCCCGCAACCTCTCCCTCTGCTTCGGGCTCCCGCTGGTCGTCGAACACCGCGGTGACCGCTACTCCGCGACCGGTCTGCCCCTCGGCTGACGCCGGGCGCTCCCCGGGCGCACTGTCCGTGACGGGGTGCCCGGACCTACCATGACCTCGTGGACGCATGGGTTGGGTGGCTGATCGCGGCGGCGGGTCTCGGAATTCCTCTGGTGCTGACCGCCATGCCGGAATTCGGCATGCTGGCCGTCGGCGCGGTCGCCGCGGCCGTGGCCGCGGGCCTGGGACTGGGCACCGTCGCGCAGGTCCTCGTCTTCGTGGTGGTCTCGGTCGCCCTCATCGCCGTCGTCCGGCCCATCGCGGCCCGGCACAGCGCCGAGCGGCCCCGCCTCGCCACCGGCATCGACGCGCTGAAGGGCCGTCAGGCCGTCGTCCTGGAGAGGGTCGACGGCAGCGGCGGCAGGATCAAGCTGGCGGGCGAGGTGTGGTCGGCCCGCACCCTCGACGGCGGCCAGTCGTTCGAACCCGGCCAGCAGGTCGATGTGGTCGAGATCGACGGAGCGACTGCCATCGTCATGTGAACCATGCCAGGATCATCCGGGCCGGGAGCCGCACGGCTGCCGGCCACTTCCTAGAGGCAAGAAAGGCACGGGGAA
Source organism: Streptomyces sp. NPDC031265 (assembly GCF_055570295.1). NCBI lineage: Bacteria > Bacillati > Actinomycetota > Actinomycetes > Kitasatosporales > Streptomycetaceae > Streptomyces > Streptomyces sp. NPDC031265. The sequence goes on along the minus strand of NZ_JBVIHM010000038.1, from coordinate 5,011 downwards.
CGCGATGTCAGCGATCATCATCGTCCTGATCATTCTGGTGGTGCTGGTCTTCATCGCCCTGATCAAGACCATCCAGGTGATCCCGCAGGCCAGCGCGGCCATCGTGGAGCGCTTCGGCCGCTATACGAGGACGCTGAACGCGGGCCTGAACATCGTCGTCCCGTTCATCGACTCGATCCGCAACCGCATCGACCTCCGCGAGCAGGTCGTGCCGTTCCCGCCACAGCCGGTGATCACCCAGGACAACCTGGTCGTCAACATCGACACAGTCATCTACTACCAGGTGACCGACGCCCGCGCCGCCACGTACGAAGTCGCCAGCTACATCCAGGCGATCGAACAGCTCACCGTCACCACGCTCCGCAACATCATCGGCGGCATGGACCTGGAGCGGACCCTCACCTCCCGCGAGGAGATCAACGCGGCCCTGCGCGGCGTCCTCGACGAGGCCACCGGCAAGTGGGGCATCCGCGTCAACCGCGTCGAGCTGAAGGCCATCGAGCCGCCGACCTCCATCCAGGACTCGATGGAGAAGCAGATGCGCGCCGACCGTGACAAGCGCGCCGCGATCCTCCAGGCCGAAGGTGTCCGGCAGTCCGAGATCCTGCGCGCCGAGGGCGAGAAGCAGTCCGCGATCCTGCGCGCCGAAGGTGAGGCCAAGGCGGCCGCACTGCGCGCCGAGGGCGAGGCCCAGGCGATCCGTACCGTCTTCGAGTCCATCCACGCGGGCGACCCGGATCAGAAGCTCCTCTCGTACCAGTACCTCCAGATGCTCCCGAAGATCGCCGAGGGCGACGCCAACAAGCTCTGGATCGTGCCCAGCGAGATCGGCGACGCGCTCAAGGGCCTGTCCGGCGCCTTCGGCAACCTCGGCAGCGGGATGCCCGGCTTCAACACGGGATCCGAGCGCCGCGAGGAACCGCCCGTAGACTGAGACCAGTTGACTGCGTAGTACAACGTCCGTGCATGATCAGTGCGGCCCCTCGACCTCCATGGCGGGGAGGCGTCTCACTGATTGTGTAAGGAGATGGCCTTGTCCATCTGGGAAGCACTCGCGGTCTTCGCGGCCGGCATCGGCGCCGGCACCATCAACACGATCGTCGGCTCAGGCACCCTGATCACCTTTCCCGTGCTGCTGGCCACCGGTGTCCCGCCGATCACGGCGAACGTGTCCAACACCCTCGGCCTGGTCTCCGGCTCCATCAGCGGAGCCATCGGCTACCGCCGCGAACTGCGCGGCCAGACCCGCCGCATCCTGCGCCTCGCGTCCACCGCGCTGATCGGCGGGCTCGTCGGCGCCATCCTGCTGCTCGCCCTGCCGTCCGACGCGTTCGACGCGATCGTCCCCGTACTGGTCGGCCTCGCGCTGCTGCTCGTCCTCTTCCAGCCGCGCATCGCCGCCGCCGTCAAGCGCCGCCGCGAGGCCACGGGCACCCAGGCCCGCCCCGACGGCGGCCCCGTCCTGCTCGTCGGCCTCTTCTTCGCCAGCATCTACGGGGGCTACTTCGGCGCGGCCCAGGGCGTGCTCTACCTCTCCCTGATGGGCCTGCTGCTCACCGAGAGCCTGCAGCGCGTCAACGCCGTCAAGAACATCCTCGCGGCCCTGGTCAACGGGATCGCCGCCGTCTTCTTTCTCTTCGTCGCCGACTTCGACTGGACGGCTGTCCTGCTCATCGCGGTCGGCTCGACCATAGGCGGCCAGATCGGCGCCAAGGTCGGCCGCCGCCTGAAGCCGGCGGTGCTGCGAGGGGTGATCATCGCGGTGGGCGTGGTGGCGATCGTGCAGCTGGTGCTGCGCTAAAAGGTACGGAGCCCGCCTCCGACGGGTAGGCGGGCTCCGTGATGCCTTGTCTTCAGGGGCGCGGGGAACTGCGCGACCGGCCGGAGACGGCCCGCAGCCAAACGAACCGCACAAGCGGCGGAACGCTTACGCAGCCCCGTGAGCCAACCACTCCGGCAGTGCCGACCGATCGCCTGCCGCCATAGCGAGCAGCATCGCATCCGCAGGCGACGGCACAAACGGCTCACGCAGCAACGGCATCCCCGCCTCGTCCGGGGTCCGGTCGGCCTTGCGGTGGTTGTCCTCGGCGCAGGACGCCACCGTATTGAGCCAGCTGTCCCGCCCGCCCTGGGCCCGCGGCACCACGTGGTCCACGGTCGTCGCGCGCCTTCCGCAGTACGCGCACCGGTGCTGGTCCCGGACCAGCACCCCCCTTCTCGACCACGGAGCCTGTCTTCGGAACGGCACCCGTACGTAACGGCAGAGTCTGATCACCCGCGGCACCGGTATCTCCACGGCGGCCGCACGCATCCTGAGCTCGGGATGCTCCTGCTCGACGACGGCCTTGTCCTGGAGGACCAGCACGACCGCACGGTTGAGAGTGACCGTCGACAGCGGCTCAAAGCTCGCATTCAGTACCAGCGTGTCCCGCATCCTGCCCACCTCCGCGTAGTGCCGGCCCACCCCCTGGCGGGCTTGGATCAACTTTGGCCGGGCTCGCCACGACGGACAACGCATTAAAAATGCCCTGCTCTGATCTCTCCAAGACCAGAGCAGGGCAAACAATGAAGGAACGATCAGCTAGCCGGAGTCAGCTGTTCGAGGGACCCGTGTACGTACCGATCAGCTGGGCGCGTGCCAGAGTGTGGAACCGCAGATTGAATCCGACGACGGCGGGCGACACGTCCGCGTCCGGTCCCAGCTTCGCGGAATCCACCGCGTAGACGGTGAAGACATAGCGGTGCGACTCACCGGCCGGCGGAGCCGCCCCGCCGAATTCCCCCGACCCGTAGTCGTTGCGGACCTGGACCGCCCCGGCCGGCAGACCCTCGAACTTCCCGCTGCCCGCGCCTACCGGCAGCTCGGTCACCGACGCCGGAATGTCGAACACCACCCAGTGCCAGAACCCGCTGCCCGTCGGGGCGTCCGGGTCGAAGCACGTCACCGCGAAGCTCTCGGTCTCCGCCGGGAACCCCTCCCACCGAAGGTGGGGAGACGTGTTCCCGGCCGCGTACACCTGGGCGTCCTGCAGTGGCGCACCCTCCTGGACGTCCTCGCTCACCACGGTGAACGAGGGCACCTCGGGGTGGAAGTCATGGGGGAGCGGCGGCCTCTTGAGCTCGCTCACGCGGGCACCTCCTGATCGGTAACCATCGGTATCGCTGACCATAGGCACTGGATCCCGGTGACACCGGGATCCAGTGACGAGGGCGAGCCTAGAACCAGTTGCGCCGGCCGCCGACCTCCGCCAGCCACTGGTGCAGATAGGCCGACCAGTCCGTCGCCTGGTAGTCGTGCAGACCCACCTGGAACGAGCGGTACGAGTCGCTGCCCTCGCTGAACAGACCCGGCTTCTTGTCCATCTCCAGGACCACGTCCATCGCGCGGTCGTCCGCGACGAAGGTCAGCTCCACCTGGTTGAGGCCCCGGTACTCCGACGGCGCGTGGAACTCGATCTCCTGGTAGAACGGCAGCCGCTGGCGGGTGCCGCGGATGTGCCCGCGCTCCATGTCCGCGCTCTTGAAGCGGAAGCCCAGCTGGATGAAGGCGTTGAGGATCGCCTGCTGCGCCGGCAGCGGGTGCACGTTGATCGGGTCCAGGTCGCCCGAGTCCAGGGCGCGCGCGATCTCCAGCTCCGTCGTCACACCGATGTGCATCCCGCGCAGCGGCTGACCGTCGACCGTCGTGACCGGCGTCTCCCACGGAATCTCCAGGCCGAACGGCACCACGTGCACCGCGCCCGCCTTCACCTCGAACGCGCCGCCGAGGCGCAGCTTGGTGAACTCGATGTCCTGCTTGCTCTCGTGGTCACCGCCCTCGACCTCGACCCGCGCCTGGAGACCGACCGAGAGCCCCTCGATCATCTGGTCCACGGATCCGCCCTGGATCCGCACCTCGCCCTGGACGACACCGCCCGGCACCACGTTCGCCTCGGTCAGCTCCGTCTCCACCGAAGCGCCACCGGCACCCAGACTCGCAAGCAGACGCTTGAACCCCATGCTGTTCCCTCCATAGATCCTGCCCCCTCTGAACGCAAAACCGCGGCCTCCGGTTCCGTCTCCCCACCCAGTACGCTCGGACGCCATGATCGCGGCCCCCGAACGTACGCCACTCCCACGCGGTTTCTTCGACCGCCCCGTCCTGGAGGTCGCACCCGACCTCCTCGGCCGCACCCTCGTGCGCCGCACCGCCGACGGCCCGGTCGAGCTGCGGCTCACGGAGGTGGAGGCGTACGACGGCGCGAACGACCCCGGGTCGCACGCCTTCCGCGGACGCACGGCGCGCAACAGCGTGATGTTCGGGCCGGCCGGCCACGCGTACGTCTACTTCACGTACGGGATGTGGCACTGCCTGAACGTGGTGTGCGGGCCGGAGGGCGCGGCGAGCGGGGTCCTGCTGCGGGCGGGCGAGATCCAAGTAGGCGCGGAGCTCGCGCGTAAACGTCGAATCTCGGCCCGAAACGACAAGGAACTGGCCAAAGGACCGGCCCGGCTGGCCACGGCCCTGGACGTCGACCGGGCCCTCGACGGCACGGACGTCTGCACCGGCACGGATGCCCCACTCTCCGTACTTACGGGGACCCCGCCACCGGCCGACCTGGTACGCAGTGGACCGCGCACCGGCGTGGGCGGCGACGGAGCCCCACATCCCTGGCGGTTCTGGATCTCTGACGACCCGACAGTCAGCCCGTACCGGGCACATCAGCCACGCCGCCGCGCAACTTGACTCGGCCCGGCCCGACGCCTAACGTAGCCCGAGCCGCTTGAGACGGGTCCTGCTGTTCAGCAGTAACCCGAAGCGGCCACCCACTACCTACGACTGACCCCACCGGGTCCTTGTTTCGGCATGCCGAAATTCGGATTCAGTGGCTCGATTATGAGCCGCCCGGGAAATCGGCTAAAGTAGTGACCACGCCGAAAGGGAAACGCGAAAGCGAAAACCTGGAAAGCGAATCCCGCTGACTGGGAATCGGACGCGAAAGAGTCTGATAGAGTCGGAAACGAAGGAAGC
>NZ_JBVIHM010000037.1:42184-71069 GCF_055570295.1 Streptomyces sp. NPDC031265 | reverse complement strand
CGGTCAGGCCCCCACCCTCTGGATACCTCACCTCACCGGCATACCGCAGGGATCATCAAGCGTCACTACCCGACGACAACCCGAAAACCTCAGTAACTGGCCCGGCCTGCCTGACGCAGGCCGAGGAGCCGGCGGCATGGCTGCCGCAGGGCAGAAGCAGTGGGGTGGGTCAGGAGGTGACGGAGAGGACGATCTTGCCGGTGGTGCGGCCGGTCTCGCCCAGCGTGTGGGCCCGGGCGGCTTCTTCGAGGGGGAAGACCTCGTCGGCGATCACGCGCAGGCGGCCGTCCTCGACCAGGGAGGTGATCTCGCGCAACCCCGCATGGTCGGGCTCGACGAGCATGAACACCGCCCGCACTCCGGCCGCTTCGGCCTCCTTGGCGGGGAAGGTGCCGTTCGGCGGCAGGATCGAGATCAGCGTGCCGCCCCGCCGCAGCGTTTGCAGGGACCGGGCCCAGTTGGGGCCGCCGAGGGCGTCCAGGACGACATCGACGTCGCGGAGGGTCTCGGTGAAGTCCTGGGTGCGGTAGTCGATCAGCTCGTCGGCGCCCAGCGAGCGCAGCAGTTCGTGCTTGGCGGCGCTGGCCGTGCCGATGACGTACGCGCCGCGGGCCTTGGCAATCTGCACGGCCAGGTGGCCGACGCCTCCGGCGGCCGCGTGGATCAGGACACGCTGGCCGGGCTGGACGTTCGCGGTGTCCACCAGGGCCTGCCAGGCGGTCAGCGAGGCCAGCGGCAGGGCACCGGCCTGGATGTGGTCCAGGCCCTTGGGGCGCGGGGCGAAGTGCCGGGCCGGGGCGGCGACATACTCGGCATAGGCACCCGCTGGGTGCGGGAAGCGCGGCATCCCGAACACCTCGTCGCCCGCCTGGAAGAGTGTCACCCCGTCGCCGACCGCCTCGACCACCCCGGCGACGTCGAAGCCGAGTGTGAACGGCGGCCTGGCGCCATTGGCGAACACGCCCCGCTCGCGGGTCTTCCAGTCGGCTGGGTTCACGCCCGCCGCGTGCACCCGGACCAGGATCTCGCCCCGGCCCGGGACCGGGCGCTGCGCCTGGACGACCTTGAGGACGTCCGGAGCTCCGGCGGCGTCCTGGGAGACGGCGCGCATGGTCGCGGGGGTGGTGGCCTGATCCATGATGACGTGCTCTTTTCCGCAGAAGGATTCTCGTGGTCTGTGCCGGATCTCTTGGGCACGTCCCAAGACTGCCCGGGCGGACAGCCCCCCAGTAGTGGCCCGATGGCCACGGAATGAAAGGATCGGGTCATGCACCACGTTGGCGTTCTGGCCCTGGATGGCGTGGTCCCCTTCGAACTCGGCATCCCCGCACGAATCTTCGGCGCCGCCCGCGACGGCACGGGCAACCGGCTCTACTCCGTGACCACGTGCAGCCTGGACGGCCGGCCCGTCCGCGCCGAGGCGGACTACCAGCTCACCGTCTCTCACGACGCCTCCCTGCTGGCCACCGTCGACACCGTCGTTGTCCCGCCCTCCCACGCGCTGGGCCCCATTCGCGAGGAGGGCGGCCTGCCCGACGCCCTGCGCGAGGCCCTGGCTGCCATCCGCCCAGGAACCCGGATCGTGGCGATCTGCACCGGCACCTATGTGCTGGCCGCCGCGGGACTGCTCGACGGCCGCCCCGCCACCACACACTGGCGCGAAGCCGACCGCCTGCAGCGCATGTTCACCACCGCGCGCATCGACCCCGACGTCCTCTTCATCGACGACGGCGACATCCTCACCTCCGCCGGGGTAGCCGCCGGCATCGACCTGTGCCTGCACATCGTCCGCCGCGACCACGGCAGCGACATCGCCAACGAGGTCGCCCGCTCCTGCGTCGTACCGCCCTGGCGCGACGGCGGCCAGGCCCAGTACATCCGGCGCCCCGTCCCCGACCCCACTGCCCCCGGCACCGCCCCCACACAGGCGTGGATCATGCAACGCCTCTCTGAACCCGTCACCTTGGCTGCCATGGCCGCCCACGCAGGCGTCAGCGTGCGTACTTTCACCCGCCGCTTCCGCGACGAGGTCGGCACCAGCCCCGGCCAGTGGCTCATCCGCCAGCGCGTCGACCTGGCCCGGCACCTGCTGGAGACCACTGACTGGCCCGTCGACACGGTCGCCGACCGCGCCGGATTCGGCACCGGTGTCTCCCTGCGCCAGCATCTTCATGCCGCCATCGGAGTCACACCCCAGGCATACCGACGCACCTTCCGCCCCACACCCGCCGACGGTTCAGCGCAGTAGCGGCGGGCAACTCACCGTTCCGCCGGGCTTACGGACGTCTCCGGCGTATTCCGGCTGCCCTCCTCCAATGGCCTGACGCTCCCGGGAGTCGGCGCACATGGGAGGTCTGGGCACAGGCGGGACGTTCTTGGCCATCGAGGAGCCGCGCGGCCAACCCATCCGGGGCGGCCAGTGCGGGCGTCAGCGGGCGCGGGTGACGCTGATCTGCTCGTCGGGACAGCATGTCAGCGTCTCGCACAGAGCGGCCTGTTCAGCCGGGTCGATGCTCAGTCCCCAGCGGATCTCGTCGGCCACCCAGTCGGTAACGTACTGGCACCGGCAATCCACGACCGACGGCAGCCACGTCGGCGGGTCCTGGTCAGCCTTGGAGCGGTTGGACGTGGCAGAGACCACGATCAGAGCACGGTCGTCGCCGAATCACTCCTGGACCAGCAGACTTTCCAGCAGCCGCATCCCGTGGGGTGGCGAAGCCGGCGCAGTCCTGCACCAGCCAGCTCAGTTCAGCGTCTGGGCTTTGCGCGATAGGGCCCAGACGTAGTGCCAGCGGTCCTCCTTGAGTTCCCCGGGGCTGTTGCTTGTGGCGGCGTCGATGATCGTCCAAATGCCGCTGCCCGCACTGCTGGCCGCGATGATCTTGAAGGCGTCCTCCATCACGGGGCCGTAGACGGCGGCAAGGACGGCACCGACCGTGCCCACGGCCGCGCCACTCACCGCCACGGCCCTGCGCCGTCGGGCCAAGGCCATCTGCGCCTTCATGCTGTGCAGCCAGAAGCCAGCGTCCCAGCGCGTCGAGGTCGGGACTGTGGATTCCGATCAGCTCGGTCGGGTGATTGCGCGCTGCGTCCAGGAGCGACATCCGCGTCTCGTGCGAGCGGTCCATGTCCCCGTTGAAAGGTGTGAACATGTCACCCATGGCCCACTCGGCCTCCACGCGGCCGATGTCTCTGCGCGTCACCTCGTGGAAGCCGCTGTTCCAGTCACCCGACAGGAGCAGCGTGTCGGAGACCAGAGCAACCCGTTTTGTCACATCCTCAAAGTCCGTGATGTCGGCGGACATCCCTACGTAGTAGCGAGAGCGAGACAGCTTCTTCTGAACCATCAGCCCGGATCCGACGCGCCCCCACATGCGCGTCGCATACGCCACGGCAACCTGTTCAGGATCCCCCCGCTCCCCCGAAGAGAGCCCGGAGAAGAACCCCCGCATCATCCGGGCAACGTCTCTGTTCTGAACCGGCCGACGGCGTCGCCGCATGGACCAATTGTGCCGAGAACACACAGGCGATGTCTGCGTCTACAACCGTACCCATCCCGCGGGCCACGGCGACCGGCGACCGGCGAGACGCCCCCCGACGCGACAGATCGTTCACAGCGGTCGAGTCGGCCGCGTCAGCCATACGAGGAGCGAAGTCAAGGCGACTTCCACGAAGCCACCGGAAAGATCAACAACTACAACGCGTAGTCGGGGCACGGAACTTGGGCCAGACCCCAACTCAGGCCGTTAACGCCACCCAGGCCCGGAAACTGCTGGGCGGACATAAAATCCAGTGCCGGATGCCTTCACCGGCCGTGCCGACCCGGCCACACCGGCCGGCCCGCGATCCACCAACTCCTCAATCCCCACCCGAGTGAAGACGAGAGCCGGTTTCTTTCACAGCACACGCGATCAGCCCTCGGCGGCAACGTTAGCGCGGATGACTCAGCGCGAGCCGTGACACCGGGGCGTTATCCGATGGCGGCGAAGTCCGGCCCGCACGCCCGCGACCCGGGGCCCCGGGCCCCGGAAATCTTGGGGAACCTGCCGATGCAGGCCACGCGGGAATCTCGTGGCCTGCATCGAACAGCCGGGCAGGAGCGCATTCATTCCGACAGGGAATTCACTTCTACACAGGAAAGAGATTGGACCCGCAGAAGACGTGAATCAGCACGGCCTACCCGGGACAGTACCGCTCGCCCGTTAGAGGATTTCGATGTCCTTGACCCGCGGGGGACGGTTCGGGAAGGTAATGTCCGTCCACCGGTTGATGCGGACCGAGTCGCCGTTTACGTCGTAGTAGATGAGATCGTTGTTGCCCGTCGAGATGCGGTCGACCCACCAGCTACCGAAGGACTTCCTGCCCTTATTGGCGTAGCAGTCCACACTGGAGCGGTTGTCCAGGTGCGACCAGATCTTCAGGAAGTTCTCCCCGCCACGGCACTCGACGTGGTCGATAGCGAACGCGTTGCCCGTGGGCATGGCAACCGTGACCGCCGTGGTGGCTGCTAACGCCACGATCACGGAACGGGCAACCCTCTTCGTCTTTGAGATCACAAGTTCTCCTTCATTCGATGCTCGAACGGGGAGGCCACGTCACGGCCGCACATATGAAGGCTTGTCAAAAATGCCTCTGCTTGCCTCCGTGCAACCCTTCCGCAGTCTCGTCTCTCTGGCTTGCCCTACGAATATCACGCAAGGCAGCTGCACATGGCAATCATTCACGGCTCCCCGGGCCGGAATGTTCCCCCAAATGTCTTGATCGAGACTGAGCGGGTTGTCCCGTGTCAATCTCAGGTATCCGTTGCCCTTTCGTGCGGGAGACCGTCGACGGTCTCCTGCATATCCAAGTCCATTGCGTCGTCGAGCAAGGAGGCGGGACTACCGTCCCTCCTCCCGCTTCGCGTACAGGCAAAACACCTCCCCTCACTACGCCCCTTACTCCTTGTACAGGCCATGCACCACGCTGGGAAAGGGCTGAACGGGCAGTCCTGCAGGCACAATTGCCGCCCGGCGGCGCAACCACGGGCCCGCCGTCGGTACGTCAGCCTCCACCGGCTGGTGCAACACGCGCGGGCCACCCAGCTGCTGACCCGGCTGATGACCGACCAGAGCGCCGCCGCCGAGCTGCGCCTGCACGCCGTTGAACCGTGACTGCTGCGGCCCTTCCGCGGCATGGCCGACACCGCGGAGTGCGAGCAGGCAGGGCGATTGCAAAGCCTTGGTGATCTTGTAGGTGTGCAGGTCAAGGACGTGCGGCAGGCGGGTCAGCTTGCCCTGGGCGTTGTAGCCGTAGGTGGTCTCGTCGTGCGCGCCGGTCGGGGTGTTGCTCTGGTACTGGCGCAGCGCCACAGGGAGTTGTCCGCGTACGCGTAACCGTTGAGAGCCTGCGGATCCGTCGCGTCGAAGACCGGGTCCACCGACAGGAACCGGCCCAGGTTCGGGTCGTACTCGCGGGCGCCCAGATTGGTCAGGCCCGGTGGTGCTGGTGGCCGAGGTGCCGGGCGGTGGGGTGACGTCGACCCGGTCGGCGCCAGGGTACGCGGTGCTGCTGCGCCACTGTTCCACGGCGAGGCTGGAGAGGGTCTGCGCCACGGGGCGGCCCATGCCGTCGTAGAAGGTGCCGGTCTGGGACGGCACTTGGTCGTCGTTGACCACGAACAGCGAGGGGGGCGGGGTTGGTGGTGTTGTAGTAGGGGGAGTTGGTCTTCACGGTCCAGCCGTGGGTGTCGTAAAAGGTGTCCGACACCAGCCGGCCCGTGCCGCCGTCCGCGCTGCTCTGCTGCTCCTGGCGCAGCCGCAGCAGTCCGTCGTACAGCTTGTGGTCGATCGTGTAGGAGTTGTCCTCGCGGAGCGTCTCGCTGGTGACGACGCTCAGGGTGCTCTTGTTGAGCGCGTAGGTGAAACGCTTGTTGGCGCTCTTGCTCGCCTTGGGCCGGCCGGGCAGCCAGACGGCCGCGAGCCTGCCGAGCGGGTCGTACGCCAGGTCGGTGATGCGGCCGTTGGCGTCGGTCGTGGTCAGCGGGGCCGCGCGCAACGGGTCGTACGTGGTGGTGCTCTTCCAGCCCGTGGTGGCCGGAGCCACCACCGGCTGGGTGCTCGTGGCGGAGGTCGGCAGCACGCCGGTCGCCGGGCTGTAGGAGGTGGACGTGGTGGCGCCGAGCGCGTCGGTCACGCTCGTCGCACGGCCGTAGCTGTCGTAGGTGGTCGTCCCGATCGTCTTGAACTGGGCCGTGCCGGAGCTGTCGTAGTGGTCGAGGACCTGCGTGGATGTGGCGTCACCCGTGCCCAGGACGAATCCGAACGGCTTGTTGTCATACAGGCTGCGGTTGTCCGCGAGGGTGTTGTCCGCGTTCGGCGTGCTGTCACAGCTGCCGGCGATTTTGATGACCTCGGACGGGAAGGCCACCATGTTGGCCCAGGCGTTCGCGTTCTGCGCATAGCTGGTCTTCGTGCAGACTTCCGGCGTCGCCGAGGTACCGTCACCCTTGTCGTCGACCGCGACGACGCGCCCGTCGGTGTCGTACGAGGTGTCGGTCTCCGTGGTGCGCCGGGTCTTGGCGGCGCGCAGCGCACTGGTCTGGACCTTGGCGGTGCCCCCGAGCCGGGCGGTCAGGTCGGGCAGGCCGGCCCGCTTGTGGGTGGCGGTGATGCGGCCGTCCCACGGGGTGCGGAAGGTGGCTTCCTGGATGGATCCGCCGGACGTGTCGTGCGCCCGGCTCTCGCGGACGACACCGGCCAGCTGGTCGTCGTCGGTCAGCGAGACGCCGGTGGAGTCCGTGACGGTGACCGACTTGTGCGAGCCGTCGGCCTTGAGGTCGCCGTTCATGCCGCGCAGGTAGAGGGCGGAGCTCTGGGTCAGTGTCTGCGGGGCGGTGCCGGTGTGGGTGACGACCTCGCCGTAGCCGCGGAACTGGCCCCAGCTGCGGTTCTTGGGGTCCATCAGCTCTTCGTGAGGTTCCAGGAGGTGAGGGGCGCCGAACGTCGCAGGCCCACGAACTCGCGTGCTGATAGCTTCGCGTCCATGATCGTGTATCCGCTGTGGCATGTCGGCCACCAGAACGAAGCAGGCGACGACGGCTCGACAGTGCACGTCGATGAGAGCGGCGTGTTCTGCGACGAGGCGGACGGCGATGACGTGAAGCTGCTCGGTATCTACTCAACCCTCGAACGGGTTGAAGGACGTATGCGTCAGGCTCGACTGCTACCAGGCTTCCGTGATGAACCGGAGTGCTTCTACTTCGACGCCTGCGAGCTCGATGAGGACAATTGGACCCAGGGCTTCGTTCGAGTTCCGCCGGGCGAGTAGGCCGGTGGGCAGAGCCCCGGCGGGATGCCGTTCCGTGGTCACGTCAGTCCCAGGGCTTCGGTGTAGTCGCATGACGTTCGGTTCGTGATCATCCGAGGCCAAGAAGTGCGAGGGGCGGCGAGGGTCGCGGGCGTTGCGGCGGAGGCCGGCCGCGATGTTCTTCGCTCCGGCAGTGCGGAGGGCTCCGATGGCGAGGTTGCGCCAGGTGGCCATCGCGCGGGGTGCGTTGCCGGTCCGCAGCTGGGAGGCGTCCTCGGCGAAGGTGGTGTCGCGGACGACATGGTGCAGGGCCTCAATCTTCCAGTGGTCGCGGACGAGTCGGGCGAGCTGGGCCGCGGTGGCCTGCTCGGCGGTCAGGCTGGTGACGGCGTAGACCGTCTTGACGGTGGTCTTGCCGGTCTTGTGGTCGGTGCGCCGGCGTTTGATCTGGACGGCCTGGCGGACTCCGGGGAAGAGGAGGCTGTTGACGGTGGCGGCCTTGATCCGGCGGATCTCGGAGCGGCCGTGGCCGATGCCTCGGGTGCGTCCCTGAAGCGGGATGTCTTTCCAGGGAAGGGACCCCAGCTGTCGGCGCAGCTTCTTCTGGTTGCCTTTGACGATCACGATGTAGCGGGCGCCCCGGCCGAGGAGGTAGTCAGCGTGCTCGCGCTGGGTGTGCATGGCGTCGCTGGTGACGACGGTTCCTGCCAGGTCGGCGACGGTGTCGAGCAGCGGCTGGAAGCAGGTGATCTCGTTCGTCTTCTCGCCGACGTCCAGCTGGGCCAGGGCCAGGCCGGTGGCGTGCTCCAGTGCGGCGAGCAGGTGGATCTTGCGGCCGTTCGCTTTGGCCGCACCGCGCAGGCTTTTGCCGTCCACTGCCAGGCCGCGCCGCCCGGGCGCCTTCGGGCGGCGGTCGGCGAGCCAGCGCCCGACCGCCCGGTCCAGCGCGTCGCCGTCGACGCGGGCCAGTAGCCGCCGGACCGTCGTTTCCGCAGGCAGGAGCCGCTTCGGGAACAGTGGGTCGAGGCGTATTCCGAGGCGTTGAAGGATGTGTGGCGGGGCATCGGCGATCCACTCGCTGACTGCCAGCACAGAGGTCGCCCCCGCCAGAACCGCGCACGCGGTCAGTGCGAGCATGGCAACGAGAGCGTGCCGTACGCCGCGCGGCTCTCTTGGGTCGGGCACCTCGGCCAGCCGCCCCAGCAGGCCCGGGACCTCGTCGGATACGACCTCGGGATGCTCGCGGAGCTGGTCAAGGGCAGGCGGGATCAGCGATGATGCGTCGGCGGGCACGGTCTTCCACTCGGATCACGGCGCGTAGAGAACCCCATGATCTTGGAAGCCGTGCCTGTCACGTTCCGGTGGCACCGTCGAGCTGGCAGATCGTCACGAACCAGGCGTCACGCGACTACGCCGAAGCCTTGGTGTCCACCCCGGGCTAAATGGGACGAAGAACGGGGTCGATCTCGGCCAGGGCTTTGTGTATCTGACGAGCCCCCAGGGCAACGCGGTCGTCAGTGTCCCGCAACATCTCCTCGCACAAATGCATCGCGTTGTCCCGGTCCTCGGAGGAAATGCTGAACACATCGTGAAGTGCGGTGTGGATCCAATCGCTGTGATTCGAGTCGGCGACTGCCAGTGCGGAGGCGACTACCGCCAACCCGATCCTGTCCTTTCGCCGCAGCACGGCTTCCGCGGTCACCCGGGTGACGAAGGTGTCACCTGCGTCGAGCACGAGCTCCAGCAGCGGCCCGAGGGCCTCCTGCATCTCGGCGAAGCCTGCCAGGCCGTGACCGGCATCCGCCCGGTCACGGTAATCGTGGCTTCGCCCGAGCTCACGGAGTACCACGACAGCTGCATGCCGCCGGTCTCTGTCCACCCGCCTACCCACCCTCTCCCGCAATTTCGGGTCAAAATACCACTGGGGCACCCTCCAGATAATCGCTTCGCCCCCGCGGATCAAGGCGTCATAGGTTCCAGGACATGCACAGCACCTTGACGGAGCACGCCCGGTGTCTCTATGGAGACGAGTTCGGACCGACGCCTGAGTGCGACCTCGACCACCGGGAGCACTACTTCGTCGAGGAACTGACTTTCGCTGACCCGGATTCGATCCTCGCCATGCTCCGTGAGCTCTGCCCGCACGTGGTCGATGGTCGTTTGCCGGTCTGGGTTCGCAACCTGTCCTACCGGTTGGTGCTCCTGCAGCGACCTGATGAGCCAGCGCTGATGCGCGAGGCTGCCGAGAACTTGTGGCTGCACGGACCGGACTGGGATCGCGTCGCGGCGGACCTGACCAGGCGCGCAGACGCCCTGGACGCCGGCTGAGTTGAGACGCGGTGTTCATGGTGCGAGCCGGAGACTGATCGAGGCCAGCAATCAGGCAGGAGTTGGCGGCGCGACACGCCCCGATACTCCCGGACGCCGAGATTGTTGCCCACTACTTTTAGCAACCCCGCCCGCGATCGGCCCAGTCGGTCCGTGAGCTGGGTAGTTCGGATAAGCCTGCGTCAGATGTTCGCTCCTGCGACCTGACCCGGCCCAACGGGCGCGGCTTGCCGAGATCCGCGACAACTTGATCGCCCGAATCGCCGAAGCCGAGGCGGAAGGCTGGCTCGGCGAGGTCGAAGGTCTCCAGGTCAGCCTGGCCGGCGCCGAGGAGAAGCTCCGCCAGCTCGATCGGGGCCACGGGCAGCCTACGGCCGTGGACCTGGGCATCCCCACCACACGTGGTGATCGATGAGCCCATGAAGGCGGGCTGCCGCATGGCTCAATCAAGATCGAGAATAAGTTCGAAGAAGCGTGCGTCAAACGCCCTTCAGAACACGATCAAGTGCCGCCCGACCTACGGGTCCCCAGTTCGGCTTGCCGCCGGGAAGGCCCCGATCTCCGTTCTGCCCCATGAGCATCAGGAAGAGGCTCTTCATAGCGGCCAGCCCGCGGGCGCGCCGAATCGCCGCCTCGTCTGCACGCGCGTACGTGTCGAAGAACCGTGAGGCCGTGCCTGCGGGTAGCAACACCCATGCGGCGGCGAGGTCCAATGCCGGATCGCCGGCGAACATGTCACCGAAGTCGACGATGCCCGAGAGCGTTCCGTCCGAGACCACGACGTTCGCGGGATGGAGGTCGCCATGCACCCAGAGCGGTGGCGCCTCCCACTCGGGCGCTGCGACGGCGTCGTCCCAGACGGCCCGGACATCGTTGGCGAGGTCGTCGAGGGCAACGGCGTGGAAGAAGTGGTCGAAGCCGTCCGTGCAGTTCCTGGGATGGGCACCGCGGTCCGTAGCGATCGGCGCCTCGGCGGGCGCCTCCACATGGAGCGCCCGGAGGAAACCCGCCAGCGTGTCGGCCGCGTGGGCGCCGCGGCTGATCGAGCCGTGGTCCAGCGGCTCGCCGGGAACCCACGTCATCACGGTCCAGTGCTTGGGGAAGCGCTCGGATGGTTCGCCGAACCGCACCGGGGTCGGTACCGGGAGCGGCAGGTGCGGGGCCAGCACGGGCAGCCACCGCCGCTCCTTCAACTGGAGTTCCGGGGTGCGGTCCATGCGCTGCATGCGCACGGCCAACTCGTCCCCAAGGCGCCACATTTGGTTGCCCCAGCCGCCCGCCACCTCGCGGATGGCCAGCCCTGCAAGGTCTGGATGTTGCTCCTGCAGCAGGTCGCGGACCAGGTCTGCGGTGATCTCGATCTCGGTGTCGGTCATGCGAAGTCACAGTACCGAGGCGGCAGACGGAGCGGCTCTCGCTCTCCGGAACGTCTCACTGTGATTCCTCTGGCATCACCAATTCGGTTTCAGAGAGCTGCAGACCAGAGGCTTTGGGACGGAACGGCCCCAAAGTTCAGAGAAGCGTGTATTCGATGCTCCATGCCCCGACCGGATCCGGCCCAGAGACACCACCTCGTCGAGATCCGCGACAACCTGATCGCCCGAATCACCGAAGCAGAACAGGAGGGATGGCTCGGTGAGATCGAAGGACTCCAAGTCAGCCTCGCCAGCGCAGAGGAGAAGCTCACCCAGCACGATGCAGAGCAAGTCCGTCAACGCCAAGTGATCGGTCTCGGCATGCCCCGCTTCAGCCAGATCGCGGCACGAATCAGTGCGGCAAGAGGGCCTTCAAGTTAGCCGAGCCTCATCCACACGGATGATCTACACCACCCCGACTCACGCCCTACGGGCGGCGGGCCAGCAAATGGGTATCGAGAAAGCCCCGCTCGGACGCTGGGTCGTGGAGCAGCCGGGCGAACGTGACGAGCCCGGCCCCGGCCAGCAGCTCGGCGAACCGGTCCACAGGCCAGCTATAGGCGGGCGTCACCTTGTGGTCGAAGCGGACCGGCTCCGGTCCCTCGGTCCCGAAGAGGGACACCAGGAGCAGGCCCCCTGGTGCCAGGACACGCACCTGCTCGGCGAGCAGCGCGGGCAATTCTCCAGGTGGGGTATGGATCATCGAGTAGTGGGCCAGCACTCCGCCGAGCGCGCCGTCTTCGACCGGCAGGGCTTCCATTCGCGCTTCGTCGAACCGCAGCGTCGCATGGGCCCGCCGAGCGTGGTCGACCATGGCCGGGGAGAGGTCGAGTCCGAAGGCGTCCAGCCCCAAGTCGTGCAGCATGGCCGTCAGATGACCAGGTCCGCACCCGACGTCGGCTACCCGCAGGTTCCCCGTGGCACGCACGAGCTCGGCGAAGGTGCCGATCATGTTCCGCGCGAACGGCCGCGTCTCCAACTGACTAGTGAACATCGAGGCATACAGGTCGACGACCCCGTCGTAGGCCGCCCTGGTCTCGTCCTGATGTTTCAACACGGGAAGGAAACTAACACCCGCACCGTTCGCAGCCGTTCTCCGGCCCCATTCCGGCGCTTCCCCTCAGGACTGATCGTCCCGTCACCTGATCACGGGACACCCTCCTTAGTTCAGAGAAGTCACGAGACCGAACGAGATCGCGCCGCTCCATACCGGCCTCGGCATCGGGTACCTCCCAGGCTGCCCCCCTGGCTCGGTGACCAGCCTAAGCCGGTGTCGCTCGCGCGGCACGTTGCCGCCTTTCTTGCCGACCGCGGTGGAGAACGAACACCAGGCGGAGGCCCTGCCTTCACCCCAGGTGACGCAGTCGCCTCCTCCCGGGACCGCGCTCGTTGCATCCTTGGGGCATTCCATTCGATGTCTATACGCCGTTCACCCTGAGCCATAGCCTGGCGGGACTTCGCTTCCGGCAAGGCTCCATACAACCTGAGGAGAACGGCTTGCGACTCGACAAAACCAAGGCCAAGGCAGTGATGGCAGCGGCTCTCGTCGCATGTGCGACAGCCGTCGCGGCTCCTAGCACAGCGCACGCCGCTGGGACACCTGAGGTGAAGACCGTTACGCAGGCGTGGCCAGGCGTCTACACCCGCGTCCACGCCGTCAACGCACGCGCCGACAAGACCACGTCCGCCCGCGTAGTCTGGACGATTCCTGATCATTCGGGTGCCAAATGTGCGCGAAGTGACTGCCAGGCAATTCGTGGCGGCTCATACACCTGCTGGAGCGGAGGACCTTCCGGGAACACCTGGATCATCGTCCTGAACCGCCAGCTCCGTGCCGGGTTCGTGGCCGCCAAATGCGTGACCGTCGGACCTTGGGAGTGACATCGGCTGGAGGCCGGTGACCGCGCGCGCGTCGCCGCCAGCGGCACCGGGCTCGCCACCGCCAGCATCGACACGACGGCGCGCATCTGGGACCGGGCCACCGGCACCCCCACCGCCGCCCTCACCGGCTTCACCGAGCAGGAGTGGGCGGCCTTCCGTGGCGGAGTACGTGACGGCGAGTTCGACTGACACGCCTACAGCACAAGAGCGGTCTACACCCGGAGGCCCGCCGGCATGCGCAAGCGCGTCCGCAGGCCGCACCCGGCCTCGGCACTGAGCGTCCTACTTGGCGAGTCATGCCAGATAGGGCGCTCGGTCACATCTTCGTTGTACTGAGCGCCGTACCTGGCCGGTCTGGCCAAGTACGGCGCTCATTTTGGTGTGTCAGCGGCGAGTCAGGTGGCCGAGAGCGGTGGGCGGCGTCATTGCCCGGTCGTCCCAAGGGTCTGGTCGGCCGTCGCGAGGCGGTGCTCCGCCGGCTTCAGCACTTCGTAGAGGTGGCCGAAGTACTCCGTTTTCGCCGTTCCGGTGAGCACCGCCAGCAGGAAGGCCAGGCACCCCATGTCGTGATGCTCCCACAGGGGGCCGCCCCCCCCTCGTTGTAGAGCACGGTTCACTCGTCGGGGTGCTGACCGGGCCGCGCGAGCCAGTACAGGAACGCACCTGTGCCCTCCACGAATGCCCACGGCAGGACCTTCGCTCCCGCCTCCTGTAGGCCAGCCGGCTTGTCCTCGAACTCCCACAAGTCGGTCAGGATCTCGTCCCGTTCCGCCGTCTGCGCGTGCAGGTCGCAGTCGTCGTAGGCGGAGTCCGGTACCAGCAGCCAGATCCGGCAGGCATGAAGGAGAAGCCGCAGGCCAACCGCGTCCCGGTCCGAGTCATCGTCTCGGACCGAGTGCTGGCGGCCTGGCTCGCCGACTACGCGGCGCGGAACCCGAAGGTCAAGTTCGAGGTCCTCTACGTGCCCTGAGGATCACCGGTTCTTGAAGTCCTCGATGGCTTCCCGGACCGCCTCCTGCATCGCGTCGCTTCCGGCATGCCCTGAGTCTTCGATGATGTGCAGCCTCGCGTGCGGCCACGCCTTCGCCAGCTCCCACGCCGTCTGTACCGGACTGCCCATGTCGTGTCGGCCGTGGACCAGCACCGCCGGGATCCCGGCCAGCTTGTGGGCGTTGCACAGTAGTTGGTCCTCCTCCAGCCACGCGCCGTTGCTGAAGAAGTGGGAGCAGATCCGTACGAACGCGATCTGCGCGTCGACCTCGCGATTGCTGTACATGCCGGGCACGCCGTTGGGCTCGTTCGAGATGACCGCGTCTTCCCAAGCGAGCCAGTCGGCAGCAGCCTTCTCCCGGATCGCCCGGTCAGGGTTCTCCATCAGCCGCGCGTAGGCCGCGAGCAAGTCGCCGTCCCGCTCGTCCTCGGGAACACCGTCGCGGAACCGGTCCCACGCCTCGGGGTAGAACCGCCCGGCACCCCGGTAGAGCCAGTCGATCTCAGTGCGGCGGGTCATCGTCACTGCCGGGATGACCATCTCACTGACCCGATCGGGGTGCTGTTGGGCATAGGCCAGGATGAGCGTCGAGCCCCAGGAGCCGCCGTTCAGCAACCACCGCTCGATGCCGAGGTGCTCGCGCAGCCGCTCCATGTCGTCGATCAAGTGCTGCGTGGTGTTCAGACTCATGTCCGCCGCCGGGTCGCTGGCGTGCGGGGTGCTACGACCGCAGTGGCGCTGGTCGAAGCGGATGACGCGGTAGCGCTCGGGGTCCCAGGCCCTCGTCGGCCGCCGCGGTGCACCCGACCCCGGTCCGCCGTGGACATTCAGGGCAGGCTTGCCTTGAGGGTTGCCGAGCTGTTCGTAGTAGACGCGATTGCCGTCCCCGGCGTCGATAAATCCATGGTCGTAGGGACTGATCGGAGAGTAGAGATCAACCATGACCGTCGATCCTATGGCGTGATCGTTGTTGAGCTCCGTGTTTTTCCCCCAACCTGCCCCATGGACATGGGCGTTGAGCTGACAAATGAGCGAAGTCGCCGGCAGGTGGCTTTACACCGCCCAGGTGCGGCAACAGTGTCTTCAGTAGGTCCTCACACGACCCGAGCTTCCCCGGAGCACTAACGGAGCGTCACCAGGGCACGGAGGAACACGCCGGCTTCACGGAAATCTTGGATGAGCCGCATTACATGGCCGTTGACAAACACCCCAGGCCAGAACCCACCCCACACGCCAACTAACACCCCCCGAAACAACAACGGCCGACCGCCCGCCCGCTCGGCCATGAACTGGGAGATGTGCCCCCACGACTGCCCCAGCGGACCTGTTCGCCCCCGGGAGCCGACAGCTACAACAGGGCGGGGGAGTACGCCGGAAAGGCTGTCCCGCTGTCACCGGACCGAAGAGGTATTGCCATGCGCGCGCACGAGAAACGTCCTGAGAAGCAAGAAGGGACGCCGGGAACCGGTGTGCGGCGGACGTCTTCCGTGTCCAGGGGCGTGGACCAGGGGCCGAAGAGCGCGGCGCGGGCCACCGCGCTCCAAGGTCTGGTGGGCAATCACGTGGTCGCGCGCCTGCTCAAGGAGGAGCGGCACGTCCACGGCGCCAGCTGCGGGCACGGTCACACGGGCGGGGCGAACGGCGACGCGGACGCGGCACGGGAGAGCGAGCCGGTCGACCAGGTGGCGCTGCTCAACGACGCCATCAACTCTCCGAGCCAGCCGATCGCCGACCCGGTCCGCAAGGAGGCGGAGGCGTTCTACCAGACCGACCTGTCACCCGCGCGCGTCCACAGCGACACCGTCGCTCAGCGGGCCACCGCGGCGATGGGGGCCGAGGCGATGACGATCGGTCACCACATCTTCCTGCCACCGCAGGCGGCTCAGAAGAAGGAGATCGTCGGCCACGAGCTGAGTCACGTGAGCGACAACCTCTCCGGGCTGAAGGAGACGGGGAACACCAACAGCGCGGGCGTCACCGTCACCGACCCGGGGCAAGGCTCCGAGCGCAAGGCAGTGGCCAACGGTGCGGCGTTCGCCGCGGGAGCGGGCAGCGCGCCGTCGCGAGGCCCGCGCCCGCCGGCCCGGCCCGGCTGGGCCATGGACAGCGGGGGGGTGGGCATGCCCGCACAGCGCTCCGTGGGCAACGTGGCGGGCCTGGTCGTGGCCCGCGCGAAGGACGAGAAGTCCTCCAAGAACAGCAAGTCCTCCAAAGACAGTAAGTCTTCCAAGGAGAGCAAGTCCTCCAAGGACAAAGGGTCCACGAGCAAGAGCAGCAGCTCCAAGGCCGCGCAGCCCCCGGCGGCGGCGAGCGGCAAGGCCCCCGGCCGCGAGGAGATCCTCGCTGAACTCGACCGGCTCGCCGAGCTCTGCACCTGTAAGCAGAACAAGAAGCAGTGGGGCCGGATCACCAAGCAGATAGCGATCCGCTACACCCGCGACTACGCGGACGAGCGCGATGCGCAGAGCCTGCGGCACGTTGTCCGCAGGGCACTCGCCGCCGTGTCCCACGCCGAGCGAAAGGAAAGGGAGGGAGCGGCGTCGGCACAGGGCAACGGCAAGGCGGGTCCGTCGGGCGATGCCGGGGCGACGAAGTCCGCGCAGGCGGTCGTGGAGCAGGAGATCCAGGCGGCGACGGTCAACGGGCACCTGGTCTTCGCCAGCAATTACAACCAGTCCATGCGGCGGCTCTTCGAGATGCTGCGGGAACTGGGTGACGGCGGCGACGAGCAGGACGTGGTGGGCGGAGACGCCCTCCAGACGCTGCTGACGGCGGACTTCGGTGACCAGGAGGGCGTACCGGACGAGGAGGCCGGGCTCGACAGCGACAGCGAGTCGGGCTCCGAGGCCGAAGAGGCGCCCGCCCTGGCCGGCGCGGGCAAGGGCAAGGGCAAACGGCCCGCGGGGGCGCGCGCCGACAAGGACACGAAGCGCCGCCGCACCGAGAAGGACGCCGAAGACGGCGCGCCGAGGAGCAGCAGGAAGGCGCGGGAGCAGGAGGGGACCCGGCGGAACCGGCAGGCCCTGCTGAAGGTCCGTGAGGGGTTCATGGCACAGGTGCGGGCCCTGGAGGCGGTGGACCCGGACGCCATGGACGTGGACGGGGCGGAGAGCGACGGGTTCAAGCGGGACAACGCCACGTTGAAGGCTCTGCGCGAGACCTCACACATTCGCCTCGTCGACGTTTCCAACGAGAAAGCGAAGATGCCGTCGTACCGGAAATACCTGGCCGATCTGCTCGCGCCGGGAAAAAACCCGGGATACGCCTACCTGGTGCACAACGGCGAGGGATCGAAGAAGATGCATGCGGAGCAGAAGCTGCTGCAGATGCTTCAAAATGCAGAATTCGACGCGGACACGCCCCATGACCCCATCCACATCCGCGGTTCGAAAAGGCCGTGCGACGCCTGTCTCGCCATGCTGCGCTATTTCGAGGAGGAGGTCGGGCTCAATCTGGTCTACAACCGCCGCGGGAACCAGCTCTACAAGGAAGCAGTCGACAGCGGTGTCCGGAACCTCTCCGGGCATGACGAGTCGACGACCGCGGACGTCGGTGAGCACTTGCGCGGGCACATGGGTGACCCGGAGCGCCTCATGTACGCGTCCGCGCCGAGGAATGCGCACCCCGCACCGGCCGGCAACGGCCTCGAGGAGGCCGAGCCGGGAGCCGGGGGCGGCATGGAGCAGCGGTACACGGTACCGGAGAAGGTGAACAAGAAGGGCGAGACCGTCCGCGTGATCCCGGCCGACACCGAGATCCTGGTGAAGGACGACACCCCCTCCAACAGCGAGGCCGAGGACGTCGACGAGTCGGAATTGGTGTCGAAGACCAGCGCGCTCCGGATCGGCAACCCGGTGGGCGCTCAGGCGCCGACCTCGAATGAGCTGAAGGCCGAACGGGATGCGGAGCTGAAGGCGAGGGCCGAGGCGAGGGGGCAGGTGTTCGAGAAGGAGACGGTACCCGAATTGCGAAGCGCGGCAGGAGAAAAATTCTGGAAATTGGTCCAAGCCCGTACAGGGAAGGGCGGTCAGTATGAAAAGGGATTCCCTGATGCCTTGCGTCTGAAGATCAGGGAACTGACGCAGAATGACCTCGAGATGAAGAATCTGATCCTGAAACGCCTCGATATATCTGCTGCCGCACTGGATAAGCAGATAGGGAAGCTCGACAGTAAAGCCAAGCAGGCCACCCCGCTCAACAGAGTCGAAGGCGCGACCGAAGAGCTGGAAGCGCACATTCCTGAACCCCTGAAAAGCATGTGGCTGGCCAAGAAGGCGGAGAACGCGAAGCTTCCCCCCGGGCAGGAACCCGGGAAGCTGAGCGTGAATGAAAAGGACGTACTCACTGCTGACTTCAAGCAATTCCTGGCCGAGATGATGCAGACATGGCCGACGCGGATATCCGGCAACTCGATAGCGGACCACCTGCTCGTGCCCCAGACCTCGTTCAAGAACTGGTCGAAAAAGTTCCCCAAGTTGGACTGAGCACCGAGCGAGAAGTTCTTCGCACCCAACCGCGTCAGAGCGCACCGGACCGCACCGGGCACAGCATGTCGGGTCCGCGAAGATGATCCTTCCTAGCGTGGTGGACGTAAGGAGAAGGAGGGCCGGGAGTGCTGGAACGCCTCAACCAGGCCATGGAGTACTTCGAGGACCACCTCCATGAGTCGATCGACGAGGCCGAACTCGCGCGGATCGCGATCGCGCTGTTCGACGAGTTCCTCGACGGCCTGATCTGGCTGGCCCCGCGGACGAACTCGGCGAGGAGAGTGATCTCCTCCCCCGCCACCGGTGTAGGAGTCCATGGCCTCGAACGGGTCGTCCGGCCCGAACATGCGCACCCGCACGAACGACATCCGGCCCACCACGACGTCCTCGACCGCGTCCAACTACTCCTGATCCACATCCTCACGCGCGGCAAGGTCTTCGGCCAGGATGTCGGCATCGATGCGGGCCGTGACCGACCACACCTGGAGCATGTCCTCGAACTCGTAGGAACGCACCGGGTGTTCGTGGTGGTAGGCAAGGCCCGATCAACGACGAGTCGGCGGGCAGCACCCGCTCGGTGGGCGGGGCGCTCGTCATTCCCGTACGGTAGCGCCGCGGGCGCACCGGTGTCAGCGCGTTGCACCCGGTCCCACCGCGCAAAGCGGTGCGCCTGCCGAGTGGAGTTCTGCCCCGGCTTGGCATGGAACTCCTCACGGAATGTCCCTTGGGGGTCGGTTCCTCGTCGTAGGGTGCTGTGGGGCAGCATGGGGCGATGCTCTTCGATCAGCCGCTGCCTCACGAAGTGAAAGTCATCGATTCCACCTCGCTGTTCAGGCTGGAGGGGCAGGCGTCGGATCTCGGCCTGAGTCAGCGGTCGGACCCGGCGTGAGTGCGCGCGCATGCGGCGCCCGATGGCACCCACGGCCCTGTAACACAGCCTGTCCCACCGCCCGGACGTGCCCCGTCAGCTGCGGTGCGAGCTGTTGATCACTCTGCGCGCCGGAGACCGGGTGAGGAGCCTGCTGGACGCACTTCCCCAGGATTTCACCCCGCTGCCGAGGGTGACCTCCCGCGACGAAGGCCTACAGGTCGGCCAACTCCTTGATCGTGCCCCTTCGGTCAGGGAATGGCTCCTGCGGGAGGACAAGGGCTCGGGGCAGCTGCAACACGCATCGCCGCTGCCGGGGTTCGGCATCCGTTGACCAGCTCGTCCACGCCCCGCGAGTCCGCTGACATCGCGTCAGACTGCACCCGGTACCGCACCGGGTGCACTGCTTTCCCCCTACGCTTGCGTCGCAGCCGCCCGTGGCCAGGCGGCGCCGCGCAGGAGACGGAGGCGACATGATCCCGCGCCCCTACCGGATGAAGGGCGCCGCCGTTCAGTGTCGATATGCCCATCTCGGCTTCGACATGGGCGACCGGACGCCCTGACCGGACACGTTCGATGAGAATCCGCCTGCCGTGAACGGTCAGCCGGGCATTATGGCGTTTGTGCCTCCCCAAGGTGTGGTGGACCTGGCAAAGACACCTGCCTGCCACACGCACGCTCCGGCAGCCTGCCATCTCTCCTGCAGCCCTGGCCTCAGGCCGTCGACGGCCCGGATGGCACCGTCTCGGAGCCCCTGCGGGGGGGGCGGGTGCGACCCCGGCCGTACTGCGCCCGCTTGGGTTCTATCGGTCGTCGCAACACCACAGTGCCCTCGGCCTCGTCTTCCTGGTCAGCGCGCTCGTGCCCCGCACTAGGTACGCCCTTGTCGCTGACCCATGAAGTACCCGCAGCGCCTATCACCGGGGTCAGGCCCAGAAGGCGTCGGTGACGGTGATCTGTGGGTCGGCGTGGCGGCGGGTGAAGGTGAAGATGAGCCAGCCGCGGCCGCCGGCGAGGTCGGCGATGTGCGGGCCGCCGGGGCTGGTCGAGGCCAGCGGGCGGACGGTGATCCAATGCGGCAGGTCGAGGTCGGCGCCGATGCCCCGGTAATGGGATCCGCGGCAGTGATCAGCTCCGCGCGGGCCGACAGGACCAGCTGCTTGCCGTCCTCGGGCATGCCCTCGAACTCCTGAAGGGCCTCTGCCGTCCAGTCCATCTTCCACGGAGGGGCGGGGAGCTCGTCGGTCACCGGCCGGGCTCCACGGCACCCGCCTGGCGGCGCAGGCGGCTGTACTCGGCCAGCAGGCGGGTGGACCTCGGGTGGATCGTCCATCCCTCGTACGTCCCCGCCCGCCGCTCCGGCGCCCGCCACCCCGGCGACGGCTGTGGCCAGCAGCCCGCTGAACCCGCGCACCGCGCCCACCACCTGGCCCAGCAGGACGACGACACCGCACTGCTGCCACCCATGCGGGCCGCCCGGATCGGGACCCGGACCATCGAGGTACTGCCCGAGGACCACGACCAGGAACCGGTAGCACCCTTCACCGCCGGGCAAGACGGCTGGTGGGTCCTGCCCGCTGACGCCACCCTCCTGGACGAGGAGGCCGCCCGGGAGATACCGCCGCCCTATCCCGGACTGGTCACCATCGGCAGCACCACAGCGGGCGACCTGCTGCTCCTCAACCTCACGCAGTTGCGCGCCCTACTGTTGGAGGGCACCACGGTCCACGTCACGGAGGTCTGCACGTCCGTCGCCCTCGAACTCGCCATGAGCCCCTGGGCCGCCGACGTCGAGATTGTCACTGTCGGGTTCGGTGCGGAATTGCCGCAGCTGTTGCCTACCGCGCGGATCACCTACCTGCGCCAGGCCAGGCATGCGCTGCGCGACCTGAGTGAACGACTGCTGGAAGCCCACCAGCTGCCGGACACAGTGCATCATCCGTATGTACTGCTGTGCGCATCTGCGCTGGCCCCGGACACGTCTTGGCAGTTGGCCGACCTCCTCGACAGAGCCAGCTCCCTCCCCGTCACATTGATCGCCCCAGCGAGCACGGCGTCGGGCCACTTCCCCCGGGCGGAAACCCTCAACGCCTCCCTCAACGAACCCCAGACCCTCGACTGCACCGGCACCACGATCACCGTGCAGCGCCTGGAACACGCCGCCTACCAGCAGATCACCACCGCCCTCAAAGTCTCCGGACAGCCACCCCACCCGGCCGCGGGAGCCTGGGCAGCGCGGTCAGCGCGGTGCGGGCGGCGGCCAGGGCGTCGCGCATCTGGGCTTCGTTGTCGCGGACTTGGCGGTCGACACGTCGCAGGTCGGTGAGGAGATCTCGGGCGACGTCTCGGCCGCAGCAGTCGGTGGCCGTGGCAGGGCGGATGCCTTTCATCAGGGCAGCGGCCTTCTCCGCGGACAGGCGGGTGGGGGCACCGCCGGGCAGAAGGTCCCGGAGCACGGCATGGAGCCGGTTGATGATGCGGGTGCGCTCGTTGACCAGATCGTCATGGCGTTCGGTCAGCAGTCGCAGGATCGTGGACTGGTCTTCCATCTCCACCCTGCGCAGGTCCTGGCGGAAGAGCGCGACCTGGGCGACGTGGAGGGCGTCGGCTTCGTCGGTCTTGCGGTCCCCGCCGGTGGCCAGGGGCCTGGCCCGGGCGGAGAGGGTGGCGGGCACGTCCACGACATGCTCGCCGGCGGAGGCCAGCTGCTGGGCGAGGCTGCGGCCGAGCCCTTTGGCGCCCTCGACGGCGAAGCGGCGCTCGGGCCACTGCTCGCACCAGCGCATCAGCTGACGGACGGTCCCTGCGTTGACGACGAGGCGCCGCTGGGCGAGCTGTTGCCCTGCGTTGACGACGGCGACAGCCGTGTGGGAGGACTTGTGGGGATCGATACCGATGGTGATCACGTGCACCCTTGACCAGGTCGAGCGGAAAAGGACGGTTACGGTGGGCACTCTGACTTGAAGCCTCTGCGTCCATTGGTCACGCCTCTGTCGAGCCACACCGCGCGGGTGGCGACCGACGGCGGCAAACTCATCATGAGCCAGCCCGAGTTGGGCGGCATGAGGTCACGCGAGCCCGTGCCGATCGGCACCCTGGACGCTACGGCTGCAGACCGTGCGCCTGGACTCGATTGAACAAGTCAGAGGTCCGGCCACCGTCCGGCCCGGCGCAATGCCGGGCAGTTCGCGGACGGCAGGTCTGCATAACGTGGATGCGCGCGTACGACACCGATGCCAAGGTCAGCCGCACCAAGGGAGTTGAGAGCACGATGTTCGACACCGGCGACGCGGGCGTGTCCTCGGCCTGAACGTCGGCAAGACCACCCACCAAGGCCATGGGCTGACCCCGGCCGGCAAGAAGGTCTTCGACAAGCCCCTGCCCAACAGCGAACCGGAACTGCGGGCCGTGTTCGACAAGCTGGCCGCGAAGTTCGGCACCGTCCTGATGACCGTGGACCAGCCCGCCTCGATCGGGCGCCCTGCCCCTGACGGTCGCGAGGGACGCGGGCTGCAAGGTCGCCTACCTGCCAGGAGTTGCCATGCGGAGGATCGCCGACCTCTAACCAGGCGAGGCCGAGACCGACGCGAAAGACGCCGCGGTGATCGCGGACGCCGCCCGCACCATGCTGCACACCCTGCGCTCGCTGGAACTGACTGACGAAATCACCGCCGAGCTGACCGTGCTGGTCTAGGACGGTTCCGGATCCTTGTGCAGGAGCGAGCTCACGTCCCACAACCGGTCCGCGCGGGTGGTGATACTCCGCCCGATACGGGCGTACGTCGATTCGAGAGTGTCCGGCACGTGCCTCTCCCCGCCTTGATCCTTTGGCGGTTTCCCTGCGTGCGCTGATTGCCCCGACTCCATGGCCTCGGGCTGTCCACGTCGCACCGTGTGCCACTCACGGCGCACCCGATGCCTGCCCGGCCTTGCGTCGCCGGCCGGCACGCCGCATGACCGAACACGCGGACACACCGGCGTGTCGTACGGCCGGTGCGTACCGCCCGTACGACACGCGCACCGCAGACGGAACGCGGCCGTCCGCGCCAAATAGGGTGAACGCCGATGAATCCGATCACGGTGGGTGTCGAAGAGGAATACCTGTTGCTCGATCCGGTCACCGGCTTCCCCGTCCCGCTGGCCGAACAGGTGCGCGCCGCCGCCGGCCTGGAGCCGATCGCGGAGGCACGGGAGATCCAGCCGGAGCTGATCGAGGCGCAGATCGAGATCGCCACCCCGGTGTGTACGGGTCTCGACGAGGTGGGCGGCCATCTGCTGCGTCTGCGCCACGCACTGGGACGTGCGGCGGAGAGCCACGGGTGCCGGCTCGCGGCCTGCGGCACGCCGCCGCTCAAGGAAGAGGCGCCACCGCCGGTGACAAACCTGCCGCGTTACCGGGCCGTACGGGCACAGGCACCGCAGCTCGTCGCCGAGCAGTGGGTGTGCGGCATGCACGTGCATGCCGGGGTGCCCGACCCGGAGACCGGTGTGGGGGTCCTGAACCGTGTTCGACTGTGGCTGCCGGTCCTGGTGGCCATGTCGGCGAACTCTCCGTTCTGGGCGGGCCGGGACACCGGGTTCGCCAGTTGGCGCACCATCGTGTTCGGGCGCTGGCCGGTCAGCGGCCCGCCGCCGCACTTCGACGGCCTCGCCGACCACGAGCACCGGGTGCGGCAGCTGCTCTCCTGCGGCGCGATCATGGACGTGGGCCAGATCTACTGGCAGGCCCGCCTCTCCAGCCGCTACCCGACCATCGAGGTGCGCTGCTCGGACGTCCAGCTCCGCGTGGACGAGGCGGTCATGCTGACCGGCATCGTCCGTGCGCTCGTCACGACCGCCGTCAAGGACGTCAAGGCCGGCACCACGGTGCCGCGCTGTGCGCCGGAATTGCTGCAAGCGGCGAACTGGCACGCCGCCCGGCATGGGCTCAGCCGGTCGCTGGTGGACCGCGACGGCATGCTCCGCAGCGCCGGAGACGTGCTGTCCCAGCTGATGGACCACATCACACCCGCCCTCGACGAGGCCGGAGACACCCGCGAGGTCACCGCGCTCGTTCATCGCCTGCTCAGGGAGGGCACGGCAGCCGACCGGCAGCGCCGTGTCGTGGCCGACGGCGGCCTGCGCGCCGTCACCGACCTGATCATCAACGAGACCACGGCGGACTGAGCCGCGTTCCAGGCGCCCGAAGGCGGCGATCCGGCGGGAAGGGGGCCGGGAACGGTCACCCAGAGTGGCTGGGGCTCCTGCGCCGCACCACCGATCCGCCCTTCGATGTCAAGTACCTCGAAGCGCCGCGCGACGACATCCTGGCCTTCCACGAGGTCGGCGGCATCGGCAAAGCAAGGCCGAAGAGCGGGGCCTTGACAGCCCAAGTGATTAGCCGCCATATTATTTGCATGACGAGGGACGGCATCGATGGCGAGGCACCCACGCTGGACCAGGCCAGGCGGCAGGTCGAGCACTACGGCCTGGAGGTCGATCCGCAGGCGGTGCTGGTCGCGGTGCGGCTGATCTCGGCGGGCGCGAGGGTCGGCCGGGCGGCCGAGGCGCACTTTGCCAGGTTCGGCCTGTCGACGGGGCGCTACCGCCTGCTCGCCGACCTCGAAGACCACGGCGGGGAGAAGTCCCCCTCGCGCCTCGCAGTCGACCTCGGTGTCTCCAGGGCCACGGTCACCGGCCTGCTGGACGGCCTCGAACGCGAAGGCCTGATCGCCCGCCGCCCGTCCACGGAGGACGGCCGGGGCACCGTGGCCGTCCTGACCGCGCGCGGGGCGCAGCTCCTGCGCGACATGGCGTCCGATCATTTCGGGCGGCTTGAGGCGATGGTGGGCGGCCTTTGCGTCGAGGAGCGTGCGGTGTTCCTGGATCTGCTCGCCCGCGTGGTGCGCGGCAGTGCGGCCCTGGCCGCTGACTGACCCGGCTCGCAGCTGGTTTGGCCCCGCCCTCCGGGCAGGGCCCCTTTTTACACGGTAATAGTTAGCTTCCTAATTATATTGCGAAGCAGGCCTGCCGCCCCCGCCGCAACCCTTCGCTTCCCTGACACGAACGAGAAAGAGGCCAGCATGCCCGCGACGAAGGACAGAACCAGCCGAAACCGGCCAGCCTCCCGGCCATCCCGGCCGTTCACCCTGTGGCGCGAGGTGCTGACCGCCTACGCCGCCCCCGCGCTGACGGCCGGTACCGCCGCACTCGTCACCGGGCAGCAGGATCTGGCCGTGGCCGCCTGCACCTCCATCGCCGGCACCTCCGCCGTGGTGGCGTTCCTGGTCGGCACCTGGCTGCGGCACGGCGGCCAGCCCCGACGGTGGACCACCAGCACGCCGCGCGTCGCCCTGACCGCCGCACTCGTCATCACCGCCGCCGGCGCGGCGGCCCTGCTGGGATGGTTCACCGCCCAATGGCTACCCGCCCACACCCCGATCCCCGCCGCCCCGTGGCTGGAACGCCTGCGCATCGATCTGCCCGTCTCCGCAGCCCTCGCCACCACCATCGTCACCCTGCGCTGGCGCAGCACCACGGCATAGCCAACCCCGGCACCGGGCCCACCAGCCCCACGAGCCAAGCCCGACCCGAGCCAAGCCCGACCGAGCCCACCCCGCCAGCACCCGCCGCCGGGAAGTCACCAAGGAATGAGCACACGATGATCGTCGTCATGGGAGCGACCGGAGCAACCGGAAACGCCCTGCTCCACAGCCTCCTCGCACACAGCACACCCGTCCGCGCACTGACCCGCACCCCGCACAGGCCGATGCCCGGCATGACCGGCGCACACCAACCGCCCGTCGAGGTCCAGTACGCCGACGCCGCCGACCCCCACTCCCTGCGCACCGCCTTCAAGGGCGCCAGCCAGCTCTTCCTCGCCATGGCCAACAGCCCCGCACAGGTCGAACTCGAAACCCGCGTCATCGACATCGCCGCCCACACCGACATCGGACACATCGTCAAGATCTCCGCACCCGCCGCCGAACCCGACTCCCCGGTCGCCATCTCCCGCGGACACCACGCCGTCGAGGAACACCTGCGCGCAAGCGGCCTCACCCACACCATCCTGCGCCCCTACGCGTTCATGCAGAACCTCCTGCGCCTGGCCCCCACCGTCGCCCAGGGCACCATCCTCGGCACGACGGGCGACGCGCCCTGCAACCACATCGACTGCCGCGACATCGGCGATGTCGCCGCCGCCGCCCTCACCAGGCCCGAAATCGCCGGCGGCACCTACACCCTGACCGGACCCGAAGCCGTCTCCTACCCCGAACTCGCCTCACGGCTGACCGCCCTGACCGGCCATCAGATCCACTACGCCAACCTCAGCCCGGACGAACTGCGCCACAACCTCATCCACAACGCCCACATGCCCACCTGGCTCGCCGACCACGTCACGGAGATCCAGCAACTCGCCATCACCCGACCCGAAACCCCCACCACCACCGTCATCGACATCCTCGGCCGCCCGCCCCGCACCCTCGACGCCTTCCTGCACGAACACCACGCCCACTTCCGCCGATAAGACGCCGCCTCAAGCCCGGTCACGAAACTGCGAATCGTCCCGCCGCACAAGGCAGATGACCAGTCATCGGCCCGGCGGTGGGCGAAGCGGGTGAATCTCCGCCCAGCCGGGCACACGTGGAGCCGATACGCCGCTGGAGATCACACACGTCACCGGCCGGTTGGGTTCCGCGGGGAACTGGTGACAGTTGAATACGAGAGCCAACGACCATCCCCAGCATCCAGGTACCCCCGTGGCCCCTGATGCGGCGTGGCGTGGAGATCACTGCGCGCGGGGAGCAGACAGTGGTGAGCCTGCCGCAAGGCGCCTACCTGCGCATGGGGGCCGATGCGGTGCACCTGCTGCACGGCCTTGACGGCTCCCGCTCCCGCGACGATGTCTCCCGGGCCTGGACCCTTATGGTCTCGGCTGACCGCACGGTGCTGCTGCTGAAGCGGCTCACTCAACTCGGGTTGCTCGGACCCCCGCTACGCACCGACACCGACACCCCTGTCCGCATGCCACGGTGGAGCCGCCGAGGACCCGCCGCCATCCAGCTGACGCTCTACCAACCCCGCCGCCTCACCAGCGCACTGGCCAAGACCGGCAACCTGCTCACCTGCCGCCTTGCCCTGCTCAGCACCTGATGGTGCTGATCGGTGCGGTGGTGCTCGCACTCGCGGCCGCCGCACTGGCCTGGGGCGTGTGGCTGCGGGACGGCGGGGACGACCTCGCCGACCGCTGCCAGGGGACGCTCGCGGTGGAGGAGGCGCGGGCGTTCTTCGGCGCAGAAGAGCTGAAGGCACGCGGTCACACCGGTGACTGGGCCGGCCACGAGTCCCAGTGGTGCTCGGTGTGGGCCAAGGGCGACGACAGCGGGGCGGTTCTGCGCCTCCAGATCCGCCCCAGGGCCGCCTACCGGGCCAACGGCGCCGGTGACGAGGCGTCCGCGACGCCGATCGGGCACGGCTGGAACGGATCCTTCACCGACACGCCCGCCGGACGCGCGCTCACCGAACAGTGCTCGCTCAAGCGGGGCGAGTTGGGACTCTTCCACATGACCGCGTACTACGGTCCGTCAGCCGAGCAGGCCAGGAGGAGTAATCGTCAAGACCTGGGGGATCGAGATTCCTCAGAGGGTCTTCGTCATGAACGTACTGTTCGGGTCGGGTCGGTAGTCCGCGAACGGCTCGCACTGGACGAACCCGAACTTCCCATACAGCTTCCTGGCGGGCAGGAAGAATTCAGCCGCGCCGGTCTCCAGGCTCAGCCGTGTGAACCCCATGGCCTTGGCCTCGGTGATGATGTGCTCCAGCAGACTGGATGCGATCCCGCTTCGCTTGCGCGACGGCGTGGTGCGCATCGACTTCAGCTCTGCATGCCCCACGTCCAGCCTCTTGATCGCACCGCAGCCCACCACAGTGTCACCGTCCACGATCGACCAGAATGTGACCTCGGGCTTGCGAAGCTCGTCGAGATCGAGCGCGTGCTTGCTCTCTACCGGTGTGATGGACCGCATCTGCTGGACGTGCTCGTGGAGGAACCCAGCGATCTCTGCGCCGGACAGGTCGTCCACCGTGATCTTCATTTTGCTCGCCCTTCTGCCGTGGTGGTGCTGTGCCTTGCCCCCAGGCTGCTGAGCGTGGGGATATCGGTCCGGTGTCCGACGAGTTTGCCATCCCTCAGCGATCTACCCCAAGTGAAATGTGCAGGTCGGCTGAGGTATCTCCGCTCCATGACGCGCGCCTGGTCCACTACGCTGCGCTCGCTACGCCACAGATCGCGGTCCGCACCGGTGAGCCTGCTGCCTTCCCGGGCGTCGTAGCGGCAGGGTTCCTCGCTGCGGCTGGTGGACACCAGCACCACCACGGCGCGTGGGTAGCCGAGCATGCGCCGTACCAGCGCCTCAGTAAGGCCGTCGGGGCCGAGGCAACTCTCGAGATCATCCAGCCGCAGCACGCTGTGGGACGCCCGGCATGCCGCGTCGGCGGCGACCTCGACCGACCGCCGGTGAATGGGCACACCCAAGCGTGGTCCGGCAGGTGGGGGGGGGGGGGGGGGGGGGGGGGGGGGAGGGGGGGGGGGGGGGGGGGGGGAGGGGGGGAGGGGGGGGGGGGGGGCACCATCCCTTCCTACCTCCCC
>NZ_JBVIHM010000037.1:0-42174 GCF_055570295.1 Streptomyces sp. NPDC031265 | reverse complement strand
GGCATCGCGTGCGATCGACACCCTCGACCGCGAGTGGGGGAAGGACCCCCCCAACGTGTGGTCGGGGGGTTGGCCGCCCCGCCGCGACGCCCCCCCCCCCAGTGAGCGGGCTCATCGCTACACACCCAGTGCTGCGGGCTCCCCCACCATGCTCGACTCCGCCTTCGTAGGCGATGCCCACACGCCCACCCGGCTCCGCGCCCTGACCCGGGCGACCGCACCCCCGTGACCTTCGCCCTGGCCATCGACCCCCTCAACAACGGTGTCGAGCTGCGACGCACCTCCGACCAACAACAAGCCCCCCAGCAAGCGGAGATCACCGTCGACGGGCACCGAGTGGGCAACTGGTACCAGCCCCTCGCCCACACCGACCGCCGCTGGCTCGACGACCCTTGTCAACTACCTCCCGGCCTCACCCGCGGACGGAGCCTGCTCACCGTGACGCTCACACCGGCACAGAACGGGATCGCCTGGTCCGCGGCGGCATACGAAGCCCGCAGTCTGACCTGAACGCACCACCGCACCACCGCACCACCGCACCAGGCAGAGGTGGAACCGGCTGTCCGTGCGGACAGCCTGCTCATGACGGGCGTGTCACCTGCACTGCCCGTTCAGCGGCAGCACCCCGATCCTGAGCTTCACCGCGGTTCCCAGGTCGGCCAACGTGCCTGCGGCCGGGCTCTGGCTGGCGACCGTGTTGTCGTAACGGCAATCAAAGTCGACGAATTTGGTCACCCCGCCGACGGCGAAGCCCGCGGAGTTCAGGACAGACGTGGCCTCTTCCCGGGTGTCGTCCTGCACGTTCGGCACCTGCGCCAGGTTGAGCTTCTGCCAGGATGAACCGTTGGACCACCTGATGATGTTCGGTGCCTGCAGCTTGGCGCTGTAGGTGGCGTCGTCGGGGAAGGTGACCAGGATGGTGTCGCTGTTGATCACGACACCGGTGGCGGTCGGACGGTGCTGGGAGGACATGTCCACCGTCAGGATGTCGTTGACGTCCGAAATCACCGGCCGCGCGGATCCCCCATCGGTAAACGTGCCGTTGACGTCGAACACCAGCGGTGTGGCTGCCGCGATGGCGGTGCGCGCCGGGACGGACGCCGTGGGTGCGTTCGCTGCGACGGGTGTGGCGCGCGCGGGTGCGAGCTGGACTGCGCTGGCGGCTCCTGCTCCTGCCACGTTCAGGACGGTGGCCGAGGCCGCCGCCAGCACGCCTGCGAAGATCTTGCTGCGGACTCGCATGGTTGCCTTCCCTCTTGGGCCCGGTTCGGAGGTGAGCGGGTACAGGCCCTGATGTACCGCGTCACGGTCGGTCGCGTTCAGCATGGGTGGGCCCGCGACCGGCCGCTATACGCGGGTCTGCGTATGCCCGCGCACCACAGATGCCGGGTAGTCTGAGGTCGGCCTGCGGATGAAGGGGACCTGATGGGGAGTCCGATATCGGTCAGCGACCTGGATCTGCGCACCCTGGCGGGGATCGTCACCGAGACTCGCACCGACGTGCCGGCGCAGGGGCTGCCGCCGTCCTTGCTCAGTGACCTGACGGGTCAGATCCGTTGTGACGAACTGACGGTCGCGGGATTCGACAGTCACCGGGAGGCGTGGTGGCTGGCACAGGTCGGCCCCGGCGGCGACGAGACGCCTGATGACGCCGCCGACTCGACGCACTGGGAACACTACTGGGACTGTGAGCCCTGCAGTTACCCCGACCGTAGCGCCGACCTGCGCAGCGTCCTGACGATCACGGACTTCTACTCAGCCAGGCAATGGCACAGCACCGGCATGTACACCGACTACTACCGGCCTTTGGGAATCGAGCACGAGCTCACGCTCTGCATGCCCGCCGGGACACCGGGGACCAGCGGCCCCGGCCGGACCCTGCGGATCTTCCTGTTCCGCGGGCCCGGCCGGGACTTCTCCGAGCGGGACCGCGCATTGCTCACGCTGCTGCGGCCGCACCTGTACGAGGCATACCTGGAGGCCGAACGGCGTCGGCACCCCGCTCCCCAGCTCACGCCCCGGCAGTGGCAACTGCTGCACCTGCTCGCCGCCGGACACACCAACGTCCAGATCGCCCGCCGGCTGGGAGTATCCGAAGGGACCGTGCGCAAGCACCTGGAGAACACCTACCGGCGGTTGCAGGTCTCCAACCGCATGGCCGCGGTCACCCGCGCGTTCCCGGAGAGAGCGTCCGCGTAGTTGGTGAAAGTCGGCTGCGGGGGCGGGGAGCCGCGCGTCAGCCGGAGGCGGTTCTGTGCCGCTCACTCCGGGTTGTTCATCCAGCCCGAGGTTCGCAGCGGCTCCCGTTGCAGATCTCCACCCTCATCGCGTACAGCGGCTCCTCGCCCCGGAAGCCGCCGGTCCACAGCTGCTAGCCACCGCAGCCCTTGGTGTACTTGTGCCACGGGCCCTTCCAGACGTAGGTCTTCTGCTGGGAGCAGCTGAACTGCAGCGCCTGGATGCGCATCTTGGGCTTCTTGCCGGCCCTGCAGGTCGTGTCGTTCACGGACATCCGGACGTTGGCGGTGTTCCGGCAGACGGAGTTCACCGTCGCGCTGCCGCAGGCGCCGGTGAAGCAGACATCCTTGCGGGCCTGCACCGTCACATCTGCGGTGACTTCGACTGGGCGGGGCGACGCGTCGGCCGACGATGCGAAGACCAGGCCCATGCCGAGGGCGACAACCACGCCGGTCAGTGCGAGGTGCTGGCTGATCGATCCCATGGAGGCCCCCTTGGGCTGCGGACGCGGACCACGTCCTGGTCCCGCACGGTACGCAGCCGCCCGCCGCAACGCGTCACCCCAGGAGCCCACTCGGCCCTCAACTCCTGCGGTACCACCGCCGACCGCCTACCCCTCTCCTGCTACGACTGGCCTCGCTCCGCGGGGCCAGCCAGCCGGCACCGTCCTCGCTGGAGGCGACGTCGATGCCGAGGATCTCGCGATGGCCGTCGGCATTCACGCTGACCGCGATCAGCGCGTGGACGTTGATGATCCGGCCGCCCTCGCGGACTTTCTGGGTGAGTGCGTCGATCCAGACGAATGCGTAAGGCCCGTGGTCCAGGGGCCTGTTGCGGAACGCGGTGACCTGCTCGTCCAGATGCCGGGCCATCGCCGAGACCTGCGACTTGACCAACGGGGTGACGCCGAGGGACTCAGCCAGCTTCTCGACCCGGCGCGTGAAGACGCCGAGCAGGTAGGCGGCGGCCACCACCGAGAGCAGGGCCTGCTCGGCCCGCCATCCGTTCGAGAAGCCAGTGCCGGAAGTAACTGCCCTACCGCAGCTCGGGAATGGCCGGTTCGACGGTGCCCGCTCTCGTGTCCCACTCGCGTGGGGGACAGCCCATGGCATCTCCCACGATCGAGCAGGCAACCAGAACCGCACACACGGTTGGCCCGGCCCAGCACAACCACCAGGGACCTCGCTCCCCCTCGGTGACGGCCGGACCGTTGGGAGACCCCTCCCCCGGCCGCGAGCTGTCGCGCCTCTCCCCAGTCAGCCCCCGGCAGGATCTTCGCGGTACGACAAGGATGCTGCCGCTCGCCAAGACTGGAGCAGCATCGGCTATTGGTGAATCACCCACGCCTGCGCGGTGTTGCCGCTCGTGCAGTGATAGGTCTGGATGGCTGCGCCGTCCTCGCCGGATCCGGCAGCGACGTCCAGACAGCGGCCGCCGATCTTGGAGACCACGCCGACCGGGAGCGGGGTCGGGATCGATCCGTACACGTGCCACGACATTCCTGCGGTGTTCGTGCAGTCCCACTGCTGGATCGGGGTGCGGTCGGCGTTCTTTCCGTCCTTGACGTCCATGCACTTGCCGCTGCGCGCGTTCACCCACTGGTAGTTGCCGCTGCCCAGGCCCACCGGCGCCCACTGCTGCTCGGGCTGCCCGCTGCAGGTCTGCTGGACGACCCGGGCCCCGTTGTCGTAGTAGTTGGCCGGGGACAGTCCGGCGCACTTCCCACTGCCGTAGTTGGTGAAGGCGAAGTAGTTCGGGACGGCCGCCTGGGCGGGCTGGCCCGTCACCAGCAGACCGGTGCCGGACAGTACGCCGGCCAGGAGAAACCCGGAGACTCTGGAGCGATGGTTCATGGTGCCCTCCGATCAGAGAAGCAGCGCCGGCCCACATCGAGGGCCGACGATGACCATGGCAGCGGATGTGCCGGCACTCACAGGCGTTCCCCGGACTACACCACCGTCTTGCATGCTCTGCGAGATTCCCACACCCTTCCGCACCGCCCACCCCCGCGCGAAGGGCACAACCAGCCACGTCGAGCGGACGGCGCCCCAGGACGGCGCATCGGCGCTCTGACGCAGCGCCTCACACTGCGGACAGCCTGTGCGGGGGCTCGCGGCTCAGTGACCGGCCGGCGTGGAGAGTCGGCCCTCGAACACGATCTGGAAGGCGTTGAGCGATGCCTTCCGGCTTCGTCGCCAATTGCTACCTGGCCTGGGACCGGAGCCAGCGCGCGCAGCTGTGTTGCGCACCCGGCGGGGGCGACGGCACAATTCCTGACCTATCTGAGGAATTACGCCACGGCGCACTCCGACCGTGAAAAGGAGAAGGAGGAACGCCGACGGTTTCTGCGCGCACCGCAGCTCCTCGTGCCCGACTGTGAGGGCATCGCGTACCTCCGGTTGCTCGGTCGGCTGATCAGGCTGCGCGCCGTCGAGGGCCCGTAGGCCGCGGACCCGTCAATGCCCGCCCTCGGCAAGTGGCTGACCTGGTTCGCCGGCCGGGCGGAGTTACCGGGTTCCTGCCCGCTCCAGGCCATGCCCCGGCTACTCACCGCCAACTGGACCACCGGGCAGACCTTCCGAGGACTCCCCTCTTGCGTCGCTGTTTGCCTGGATCGAGCGCCAACTGGACGCAGCGGTGCCGAGGCCGCCCGGGAGCCGGAGGACCCGCTGCGTCCAGCGGGACCCGCCACCAATCCCATCTTCGACCGTACCCTGGACGAGTTGATATCCCGCCAGGAGGTCGCGCCTCGCCTCCCCGCTCGCAGCACCTCTCGGTGAAGGGGCCCACGGACACGGTGGCCTCGGATGCTTTTCGCAACACGCGCCGCAACCTTCGCGCCGTTCATCCCACCCGGCCACGGAAGCATCGGCAGAGCGGCGTGTCGTCACCGGGACTCCGGCTCAGATCACTGGGTGACGATCTTGTGGACGGTGGTGTCGTCGGGGTTCAGCCGTCGCCCGTCCGCAGACAGCACTTCCAGTGCGCGGAGGCGATGTCCGTGTCGGCGGTCGACCAACTGTGAGTGTGGTTCGTCGGGGGCGAAGAAGTTCTGTTCGCCCCACTGCCGCAGTGCCACGATGACGGGGAAGAGCGCCCTGCCCTTCGGAGTCAGTACGTACTCCCGGTAGGCGCTGCCGTCCGAGGCGGGGACGGATTCGAGGACACCGCCGGCGACCAGGGTGCGCAGACGCGCGGCAAGGATGTTCTTCGCCACGCCGAGGCTGCGCTGGAACTCCCCGAAGCGCCGGCTTCCGTCGAAGGCGTCCCGCACGATCAGCAGGGACCACCAGTCGCCGATCGCGTTCACCGACCGGGCGACGGGGCATTCGCTCTCGTCGACCCGGCTGGACGGCTGGCAGCCACTCCCACTGGATCCGGTGTGGAGCGCGAACAGGACTCGCACCGCGCCTGCCCGCCGGGCACCCGTGACCTGCTTTCGACCAACTTCGGCGACCCCGGCTGCGGCAGCAACGGCTCGATCGTCGACCGCGGTCATCTGACCCCATTCACGTCCGCGACCACAGCGGACTGGGCGAGAAGTCAACGTTGCCTGGGACCGTTCGGCTCATACCTTCGTCCT
This sequence comes from Streptomyces sp. NPDC031265, assembly GCF_055570295.1. Lineage (NCBI taxonomy): Bacteria > Bacillati > Actinomycetota > Actinomycetes > Kitasatosporales > Streptomycetaceae > Streptomyces > Streptomyces sp. NPDC031265. Next base: position 36,353 of record NZ_JBVIHM010000037.1, on the reverse strand, counting down.
GGACAGCGGGTGGCCGCCCAAGATCACCGGACGACAGGCGGCGGCGCAGCGCCTGTCACCACTGCCGCCGAAGAGGCCCGTACCGCGAAATACGAGTGGCTTCATGTCTACTTCGACGAGTATCTGCGTCCGTTCCCCTTCGAAGCCTATGGCTTCAAGGAGACGAGAGCCGGTCTGATCTCCCTGTAACGGTGGCCAAGCGCTCGGCCCGGCGCACATGGCTCGGGCTCATAGACGGGCGGACCAAGCCGTCCCGTCTCAGTGGCCGAAGAGGTGGATTCGCCTGGCGCGGTGGCGGTGCGGTGCGGGCGCCCCCACAGGCCCCGGTGGCGTGGGCGCCACCGGATCCGCCTGGCCAGCGGTCGCCGACGTCTGCGGCCCCGCGGCCATCTCACGCTCGGACAGCCGGGCGGCCATCGCGTCGCGTTCGTCGCGCATCCGAAGCCTTCGGCTGCGCTGACGCATCGCTCCAGCGGTGGCCATCCACAGGCCCAGCGAGAAGATCAGGGCCAGGGCTAGCCCGGCGCAGAAGATCGCCAGGGTGCTCATGGTGGCGATGTCGTTGCCGAGCAGTGACACCGTGTAATGGGGCCCGCCGCCGAGGTTGTCGGAGATCGCCAATCCCGTGAAGGCAGCGGTCGCGGCGAGCAGAAGAAGTCCGAGGAACAGCATGCCGAGTCACCTCCGGTCTCTGCCCGGGCGACTACCCGCGGTGGACCACCTCTAACACCCGACTATGCCAGGGCTCGAAACTGCTCCATCACGGCCCCTCACCCGTGCTACACGTGCTGTCTCCATGCTTGCCTGCTCACTCGCCAGGACCGGACCAGCGCAGACCGCTTCCCCGGGCCTGGCGGCGCGGGCGCGTGGCAGACGGTCCGCGCGCTGATCTGGTCCGCGTTCGCGTCCGGACCCCACCGCCGTCCTCGTAGATACGTGACATCTGGACGGTGGTTCACGACGAGGACCAGCTCATCCGGCGCCGGGTAGGCGGACCTGGAGAGTTCCGTCTGTCTGCATTCTCGTTTCGAAGACGGGCTGCGGCGCCGTGGCAGGGCCATGCACGTTCCAGCCGTCCGACAACCGGAACGTGCTTCCGTGCAAGGGGCATTCCACGCATCCGTTGGCCACGGTGCCTTCGGAGAGCCGCCCCGAGAGGTGGCTGCACCAGTCGGCCAGGACATGGATCTCGCCGCCCCGGGGCCCGCACCACGCACACCGGCACCTCGCCCAGCATCCGCCGCACTGCCTGGCCCTCGGGAAAGGCTTCCGCGCTGCCCAGGCTGTGCCAGCCGGGTTCCAGCAGATGCGCGACGGCTTCAGCCTTGTTCGCGCCCGCCGCCTGCCGGTAGGCCACATGGCCGCCGATCGCTCCGCCCACGCTTGCCGCGGTCAGGCCCGCGAAGGCCAAACCCCTGCCCAGCTCCTCCCTCTCGCCGCCGCGAGCAACCCAGGAGCCGGCGTACAAACCAATCGCTGTGGCAATCGACACGGCGTGCAGCAGACCGGTGCGCATCTGCTGCGGGCGCAGTTCCGCCCAGTCCACCCATCCCGCCCACGCGGCTGGTACGGCGCTGACCACCCCCACCCCGACCAGGAACCGCGCGTTGCGTGCGTTTCCCGGCATCACATCCAGTACGGCCGCCGACAGCCATGCCCCGATGGGAACCTGCACCAGGACCGGGTGAAGCGGATGGCCGAGCTGCCGGCCGTGCAGCACATCGCGATACCGGCCCAGCGGCAGCCCACGCACGAAGCGCTGCAGCGAGCCGATCAGCCCGTCCGCCGCCTCCACTTGTGCCACCGCATCGAGCGCCTTCAGGAGGGCGACGGGGCCATCACAAGAAAACGCACAGCCCAGCGACGGACCAGTGCCCACGGAACTCACCGCCGATTTGGGAAACATCGCTGCCAGCAGACGCATGTTCTGCGGTATACCGCCGATCCCCCAGCCCAAACGGTTCGGCGTCCCGTTCCACCCCGGTCGGCCTAGGGCGTGTTTCGAAAGTAGCGTCGTCCGCCCGAAGGGCGGGCCCGGCGGCGTCTGGTGCGTGCGATCGCAAGGCGGAGGGTCGCCCCGATACTGGTTGTATCGGGGTGATCCCGACAACGCGGCGAGCGTGCGTGCCAGACGCCGCCGGGCAGACGGGACTTTCGAAACACGCCCTAGTGGCAACCGCGGCCTTGCGACTCTGCGGCGTTCCCGCACGCGGGCAACAAGGGAACTCGCACGCCGACTGACGCTGTGCCGTCGGGGATGTCGTGCGCCCCTGGCCAGTCATGGGCACACTGAGCGCAAAGCCCGCTCCCTGACCAAGGCGGGCGAGGAGCGGAGGGCGGGCTCACTGCCGAACCCTCCCGGGACGGGGCTCGACCACCCATCCCGTCGGGGTAACCAATGACACGGATGCTGATCACAGCGCGACCGGTTGGCCTCTCCGGAGGGCGTTGACCTGTCGGGCCCGCTCTCACCGGGCTGTCGCGACCCTGGAGCCGCCGGGGTGATGTTGCCCGTCGCGCAAGTGGTCAGCCGCCGCCGAGGACTTTGCGCAGTTCCTGCTTGTTCATCGAGGAGCGGCCCTCGATATTGCGCCTCTTCGCCTCCTCGTACAACTGCTCCTTCGTCCGCCCCTGGGAGCCGGTGTGGGAGCGTTCGCCGCCGCGCTGGGAGGAGGACTTGCCCTGCGTCGACGACTTGCTCGCCGTCTTCGACTCCCCCGACCGGGCCCGTTCCTTGTTCACCGTCGCCGCGGCGATCTCCTTCGAGCGCGACGTGGAGTGCCCCTGCTTCTGGGCGCTGTCCTTGATGTGCTCGTACTGCCGTTCCCGCTTCGCACTCGAACCTCTCGGCATCACACCGCTCCTCATCGTCCGAACGAATTCCCATCGGTGGGCCAATCCCGCGCCGGGCAACAACTACCCGCAGTGCCCACCGGGGCGCATCCCAGCAACCCCGCTACAAGTCCACGCCGGACAGCCACCGACCGCGACGCGAGAACGGCCAAGCGGGTGCCCGCACGCCATCCCGGCCACGGGGCCCCAGCGGCACGGGCACCCGCACCTCCACCTGCACCGGCGCGGCCCCGTCCGGCGCACTCGGGGCCAGGCGGAGCCGCGCGGCAGGTCAACCGGACACCACGGGGAGGCGGCGCCACATCCCGATTCCCTCGGGCGCCTTCGTCCCGCCAGGCCTGCCAACCCACAGGTAGCCTCGCCATGCTCAGCAAACTCCGGGATTGCGGCCAGTTCCGCGGAGACCCCCTCACTGTGATGTGACCCCACTCTTCGACGGCCTCATGCGTCTTCTTGCCTACCATCGTCGACCCAGGCGAACGGGCGTCCGTCCGCCCACGCGACGAGGGTTCGGGTCTTCCAGTGGAGCCCGAACCACTGGTCTTCGCGTTCGTGGGCGGCTGAGGGCTCTGGCCAGTTCACGACCGGCAGCTGCGGCAGGCCGAGTCGCGGTGCCAGCTCGATATTGGCCTCTTCTTCCCAGGTGGTGGCCCAGACCAGGTCGCACGGCAGCGCCGCGAGCCGCGGCCCGATCTGCGGGTTGAGCCGCGCGATGTGCGAGTTGGATGCGGTGCCCGCGAGATCGCACTGCGGGCCGTCACCGAACGGCAGGAGTGGCCCGTCGACGTCCAGGAAGAGCAGTGGACGGTTCCCGTGCCTGGTCATGCTGCGCTCGCCTCGGGACGCTCGACGAGGTAGCCGTTGTGGAATGTGGCGCCGTTGCGGACGAGGGCGACGAGGTGGGGTGCGGTGATCGCGCGCCAGCGGGCCTGGGCGGACTCGGTGAGCTTGAACACCATGGCCAGGGCCGCTACGGGCTGCCAGCTCCGCAGGTGACCCGGGTCCTCAACTTGACGGTGCTGAAGGTGGATTCGATCGGGTTCGTCGTTCTGAGGCGGACCCAGTGTTCGGCGGGGAAGTCGTAGAACACCAGGAGTTCATCGGTCTCGTCGGTGACCTTCTTCACCGCCTTGGGCCACTTCGCGCCGTAGGCGCGATTGAAGTCCTTGACGGCCTTCTCGGCGTGATCGCGGTCTTCAGCGTTGCAGATCTCCTGCAATGCCTTCTTCGCTCCGGGCTGGGCCGACTTCGGCAGGGCCTTGACCACGTTCAGCACCAGCGTGTACGGGCGTCCCTGCCGCCTGGTCTGAGGGCCTACGGGCAGCTCGGCCGTGTCGATCCTGCTGTGCACGTGCCGCCAGGGCCGTCTGTTCCTGGTGATGGAACTGGTCGACGGGGACAACTTCGCCCGGGTGCTCACCGCCTCCGGTCCGCTGTCGGCCGAGCGGGTGGGCCGTATCGCCGCGCAGGCCGCGGCCGGGCTCGCCGCCGCGCACCGGGAGGGCATAGTCCACCGGGACGTCAAGCCCGCCAACCTCCTGCTGGACGCGGACGGCACCCTGAAGATCGGCGACTTCGGCATTGCCCGCTTCCTCGACGACCCCGGTGCCGCTCTCACCGCCGCCGGGCAGATCGTCGGCACCGGCCTCTACCTCGCGCCCGAGCGGGCCCTGGGCCGCACCGGCGGCCCGGCCTCCGACATGTACTCCCTCGGCTGCGTGCTGTACCAACTCCTCACCGGCCGACCGCCGTTCCAGGCCGACACCGCCCTCGCGGTGCTTCATCAGCACCTCGACGCCTCCCCCGTGCCGCCTCGGCAGATCACCGCCGGCCTCCCGCCCGCCTTCGAGAGCTATCTGCTCGGTCTCCTGGCCAAGGAACCCAGGGACCGGCCCACCGTCGAGGAGGCGGCCGACTGGTTCGGGCACGGAGCCTGGCGCGGGGCGCCGGAGCCCCTGCCACAGGAACACCAGGACCGCAGGCCCCCGGGCGGGCCGTCCATGACCGGCTCGGGTCCGGCTGCTCCTGCGACCTCGATGCCGGGCGCGTCCGTGCCCACCACCCCCGCGCAGGGCGCCTTCGTCCCGGCGGCGGGCACCGAGTGGAAGACGAGCGTGCACCGAGCCACGCCCCGCCGCTCGCGCCTGCCGCTCCACCGCCGTTCCCCACTGTTGGCAGTGTTGGGCGGCGCCGCTCTCTTCACCGTGGCGCTGCTCGTCAGCCTGGCCTGGTTCTCGCCCGGCACCGGCTCGGCGCAGCATCCGCAGCCTCCCGCAACCGCGTGAGCTGCCCCCACTTCCGGAATACGCCACCGGGGCCGCCAATCCGCGACCTGGGAACCAGGTGGGCCGGACGGTCCGATCCGGCGCTCAAGGATGTGCCCCGCAGGCACATCCAAGCAGTGCACCCCACCAAAACAGCGCCCTGACCAGCACTGACGCCGACCACTCTGGGGACGGGTCGAGTCTTGGACCCGGCGGCGGACGGCGCGCTCAGCCGGTGCCGCCAGGGCGGCGGGCGAGTACACCCGCCGCGGTGAGCAGGGCGAGCAGGACACCGGTGAACCACGTCATCGCGGCGGTCACGGTGGTGTAGAGGGTGGCGATGCCGAGGCCGATCGCGGGCAGGGCGAGGCCCAGGTAGGAGATGAGGAAGAGCCCGGCGAGAGCTTCGCCGCGTTTGGCCGGCGTGGCCATGGCGACGACGGTGCCGACCGCGGACTTGAACAGCACTCCGGCGCCCATGCCGGCCACGATGCCGGCCACCAGGAACACGGGGAGGCTGGCGGTGCGCATGCCGATGGCGAGTGCGGCCACCCCTGCCGCCTGGGCGAGCAGGCCGATATTCCTGCGTACCTTGGCATCGAGCCGGCCGGTGAGCGACTGGGCCGCCGCGGCGGCACCGAACACGGCGAACACGATCAGCCCGGCCAGTGCGCGGGACGGGTGGTGCAGGGTGTGGCCGACGAACCCGGGGGCCAGCGAGGTGAACAGACCGAAGACGGCGAAGGACGCGAAGCCCGCGGCTGCGGCGGCCACGTATCCGGCCGGGTCGCCGTGGTCGGCGCTGACGCGCTGCGGGCGGTACGTCGGCCTGACGTGCTGCTCCTCGACTGTCTCGGGGGTGAGCGCGACCGCGGCGATGCTGATCAGCAGCAGGGCGCCGAAGACGAGGTAGGGCAGGCGCAGCGGCGCGTCGAGGTACTGGGCGAGGAAGCCGGCGACGAGCGGGCCGAAGCCGAGGCCGCCGATGTTGGCCGCGGTGGAGACGATCTCGAAGCGCTGCGAGGAGGCGCCGGGGCGGTGCGCGCTGTGCAGTTCGTGCAGGTGCGCGGTGGCGGTCGCGGTGAGCATGCCGACGCCGAGGCCGGTGACCAGCCTGGCGAGGAGGAGGACCGGCAGGGACGGTTCGGTGAGGAACAGCGCGGCGGCGACCAGTTCCAGGGCCAGCGCCGTGATCATGACCTTCCTTCGGCCGACCCAGTCCGAGACGTGCCCGGCCAGCAGCAGACTGGTCAGTACGCCGATGGCGTAGACGGCGAAGACGATCGTGACCGTGAACGTGGAGAAGCCCTCCCGTGCCTGGTACAGGGGGTACAGCGGCGTCGGGACGGTGGAGAACGCCATGGCCGTGACGAACGCCGAGGCGATCATCCAGAACCCGGCACCGTGCCTGCGGGCCGAGTGCTGCCTGCCGCCGCCCTCGGCGGGTGCCCGGAGAGCGGGCCGGGGTGCGGACAACGACATGTGTCTGCTCCGATTTCGTGAAGGTTGCTGGCCGGCGTCCGGGATCGACGCCGTCCGTGGGGGTCGGTCGCTGCCCCGGGCGCACCGGCCCGGGACAGCAGCGACGGGATTCAGGCCAGCTGGCCGCGGTCCTGGGCCCACGTGACCTCGGCCCCGGCGGCCTCGCCGCCGGTGGCCTCCGCCTGGGCGCGGCCCACCGACTCCATGACGGCGGCGTAGCCCGGGCTGACACTCGCGTAGATGCCGCCCCAGTCCGCCCAGTCTTCGCGGGCCCAGGTCTTCTGCAGCTCGGCCGCCACGCCAAGGACGTCGACGACCTTGACGCCGGCCCGGCTCAGGCGCTCGATCGAGACCCGCTGAGCCTCGTCGGAGTAGGTGCCGGAGGCGTCGATGACGGCGTACACGTCGTATCCCTCGGCGAGGGCCGACAGCGCGGGCTCCACGACGCAGATGCTGGTCATGATGCCGGCGACGAGGAGCGTACGGCGGCCGGTCTGCTCGACGGCGCGGCGGAAGCCCTCCACGTCCCACGCGTTGATCTCGCCGTGACGCTGGACGTACGTCGCCTTGGGCGCGTTCTCGAACACCTCCGGGATCAGCGGGCCGTTCGGGCCCTCGGGGACCGACGCGGTGGCGATCACCGGGGCGCCGACCAGAGAGGCGGCCTTCGCCAGCGCGGCCACGTTGTTGCGCAGCTCGCGGACGTTGGTGTGGTTGACGATCTGCAGCAGACCGCTCTGGTGGTCCACCAGCAGTACCGCGGCGTCTGCGGGGTCAATGAGGCCGTTGTTGCTCGACACGATGTCTCCTTGGGGTAAGGGCGGGCGTCCGATATCGGGCTGAATGCCCGTGTTTCGCCATATGTGCCCTTGGTTGCTTACGACCTATTCAACCCCGTTCCACAGCGATCGCTTCCCAAGCCCAGGAGATGGTTCGAGATGACGGTAATCTCTGTCAGAGATAGCCTGGGGTTGGCCGTAGGGAGTGCGTGATGGATCTTCGGCAGATGGAGTTCGTCATCGCGGTCGCCGAGGAGGGCGGCTTCAGCGCGGCGGCGCGACGCCTGCACGTGGTGCAGTCCGCGGTGTCCACCACGGTGCGCGCTCTTGAGCGCGAGTTGGGCGCATCGCTGTTCCACCGGACCACCCACCGGGTGTCCCTCACCCCGGCGGGCCAGGCGTTCCTCCCGGCCGCGCGTGCCGCGCTACAGGCCGCCGAACAGGCCCGAGCCGCCGTTGACTTGACCAAAGGAGAGCTCCGGGGAGAGATCACGGTCGGCGTCATGCAGGGTCTCTACACGGGCCTCGCCCAGGCGCTGGCCGCCTTCCGTCACCAGCATCCGCAGGTGACGGTCAGGCTTCGCCAGGCGTCGGCGGACGGCCTCCTGCGGGCACTGCGCGACGGCACCACGGATGTGGCCGTCGTGGCGCTGGCCCGTCCCCAGCAGCGAGGACTGGCCGCACGCGTGCTGAAGGAGGAGGAGATGGTCCTGGTCACGGCGCCGAGCCGCGCCGTGGAACCCGAGCGACCGGCCACCCTCGCCGAGGTGGCCGGCCTGCCACTGGTGGAATTCCCCGTCGGCTGGGCGATCCGGCACTCGGTCGACCGTGCCTTTCGTACGGCCCTCGTCGACCGCATCGCCACCTTCGAGGTCAACGACATTCTCAGCGCCACCGACCTGGTCCGCGAGGACCTGGGCGTGTGCATCATGCCGGAATCCCTGGCCGCCCGCTTTCCCGACCTGACGGCACGCCGGTTCGCCCAGAACGCACCGACCTGGAAGGTGATGATGGTGCATCCCCGCGGGCAGGTGCCTCCGGCCGTCACCGCGCTGCTACGCCACATCAAGTAGGCAGCGGCGCGGCGCCCGGTAGGCCGAACGCGTCGGTCACGTCTCCGTCTTGAAGGAGCAGACACCGCCGCGTCGCGGGTCGGAGAGGAATATCGCCCGCCGCCGTGGACGCGGCGGCGCCTTTGCGGGTGCGTCACTCCATCGGGCGATTGAGCTGCGAAGACGCCTCCGGGGCGCATCTGATGCGCAATTCTCGCATCAGATGCGATAGACGGAGAGTGATCGTGGGTGGGTGGGGACGGTCCCGTGCCGGGATCCGCTCGACTGCACCTGGTGGTCGGCCTGCCGCTGCTGCGGCCGGACTCCCGGGGCAGAACACCTAGGGCGTGTTTCGAAAGTCCCGTCTGCCCGGCGGCCCCGCCCTTCGGGCGGACGACGCTACTTTCGAAACACGCCCTAGCCCGCCCGGGCGGCGGCGAGGTGGGCGTCCACGGCGACGACACCGTCGACGCCCTGGCAGAGGCCCACCACCACCGGAACGAGGCGCGGTTCCGGGACGTGACCCCGAAGGGTGACGACCCCGTCCCGGACCTCGACCGCGACGGTGCCCTCGTCCAGGCCGAGGATGCGCCCCAGGACGTCCTGCTCGACCTCGCCGCGGATCTCGACGTCGGAGCGGATGAAGGCGTCGAGCAGGTCACTGCGGGTGACGATGCCGGTGAGGAGCCCGTCGTCGCCGACCACCGGCAGCTGCTTAACGTGCCGCCTGCGGAGTTCCCGTGCGGCCCGGGGGATCGTCCAGTCGGCGCGGGCGGTGAAGACGGGGCTGCTCATGAGCGCGCCCGCGGTCCGGGCCCGGGCCTTGCCCCAGGCACGCTCGTCGTTCCCGTCCTGACTCTGCGGATCGGGCATGCCGGTCTCGTGCCGCAGCACGTCGGCCGCGGACACGACACCGACGGGAGCGCCGTGGTCGTCGACGACCGGGGCCGCGACGATGTCGTTCGCGTCCAGCAGGGCGGCGACCTCCTGGAACGGTGTGCTGGGGCGGAGGGTGACGACATCCTCGGTCATCACGTCACCGACCCTGCGGCGGTACAGCATGGCATCGGCCTCCTCCGCTGTGCGACGGGGCGGCCGCGATCGGTCCGCCCGGGCGGACCACGCGCGGAGCGTCGGCCTCCGCGCCCCTGCCGGCTCGTCCACGCCGTCTTCCCTACCCATGACAGCACCGCGCCGCTCCGGCCGCCAGTGACGTTCGGCCTGGCGGGGAGGGCTGGCGGTCCCACGGCCGGGAGCGCGACCGAGTGCGCGGTAGATGCAGGCGACGCTGGGCGCCGGCCCTTGCGCTTGTCGACGGGGATGATCAGGTCACCCCCTGACCGCTCACTCAGCGTCATTGAGCTGCGGGCTTCAGCCGCGCATACGCGACACCTCAACATGCGAGCTCACCAGTCGTAAGGACCGGGTCAGCAACGGGCGGCGGCCCAGGCCGCGCGGCGGGCTGCGAACGGGTCGGCGACCGTGCGGGTCGGGGTGCCGAAGAGCAGGGTGTCCCGGCGAGCCTCGCCGTAGGCGGGCCAGGGGCCGACGCCGGGGACGTCGGGATTTCCGTCGTGGCAGAAGGTGATCCAGGCCGCGCTCGCGGCCTGCGCCAGCGCGGCGTTGGCCGGGTTGCGGGAGACCAGGGCGGCGTGGCGCAGGTTGTCGAAGAAGAACAGGACGTCCTCGCCGTGGCTGGCGGTCCCGCCCGCGAAGACGTACGCGTAGGTCGGGGCGGTCGCGGTGGCGCTGCGGGCGGAGGCCAGGGCGAGGGCCGGGAAGCGGTACAGCGCATCGGTGGTGACCGCGACTGCGATCCTGCGCGCCGGGTCGCGCGGCCGCTCGCGCCGGTACTCGGCGATCAGTCCGGTGACATCGCAGCGCGCGATCCGCGAGCAACGGCGGGCGAGTTCGGCGTCGCTCAGGCCGTCCCAGGAGGCGCGGTCTGCGTCGATGGTGCGGGTGGTCTCGTGCAGGGCGCTGCCGATCAGCACCGGGACGTGCGGGGCCACGCCGGAGGCCAGCTCGGCGTAGCACCGCTCCTCGACCGGCCCGCCGTCGACTGCGGGCTGGAATGCGTACCGGTGCTCGGCACGCAACCTTGCCTGGGCGTCGAGGAGTTGGCCGACCGGCCGGGCGGCCAGGAGGTCGGGCCGACCGACCGGGATGCCGAGCAGGCGCAGGACGCTCCGGGCCGCCTCCTCCGGCGTCACCGCGGCGGCCGGGCGGGGCGGCCGGGCGGGGCGGCGGCGGACTGGTCAGGATGGCGCGCCGGAACGGCGGTTCGGGTGCGCCGGCGGACAGCAGGGCGGCAACGCGGGAGGCACCGCGCGAACCGCCGGCCAGGGTCAGGTTCGCCGGGTCGCCACCGAAGGCTGCCACGTTGTCCCGCAGCCAGTCCAGCGCCGCCCGCAGGTCCAGCAGCCCGGCCCGGCCGGAGGTGGCGTACTCGGGCAGGCCCGTCCAGGACAGGTCGAGGTGGCCGAAGACGCCGAGCCGGTGATTGATCGTCACCACCACCAGGTCGCCCGCACGGGCGAGGGCGGTGCCGTCGAACCGTGGCCAGTCGCCCGCGCCGAAGTCGGTGCCGCCGTGGAGCCAGACCAGCACCGGGCGGCGGGCCGACGGGCGGGTGCCGGGCGTCCAGATGTTCAGCACCAGGCAGTCCTCGCCCTGTTCGGCCACGCCGGTGGGAATGCCGAACAGCGGCAGCAGCGAGACCACGGCCGGGCGCGCGCCGAACGCCTCGGTCAGCGGCCGCTGAGGACAGGCCGGGCCGTACGAGGTCGCCTCCCGCACCCCGGCCCAGCCCCGGTGCGGGCGAGGCGGCTGGAACCGCGCCGCGCCTGCGGTGGTCGCGGCGTACGGTACGCCGAGGAACGCGCACACCCCGCCGACCGGCAACCCGCGCACCCGGCCCGAGCCGGTCTCCACGACCGGCTCTTCAGTACCCAGGTCAGAGCGCATCGGCCAGCACCCGCAGGCGGTTCAGGTCGACCTTGCCGGAGCCGGTGCGCGGCAGACCGGCCACCGCGCGCAATGGCAGGCACTCGGCGGGCAGTTCCAGCTCGCGCAGCACGTCCAGCCACGCGTCGCGGAACGACTCGCTGCGGCCCTCGACGAAGACCACGGCGGTGTCGGCCGCCGCCGGCACCACCGCGGCCGGGCCCACCACGGCCAGCCGCCGCTCGATCTCCTCCGGGAGGATCCGCATACCGTACAGCTTGAGCTGCCGGTCCTTGCGGCCCAGTACGTAGAGCATCCCGCGGTCCAGCCGGCCGAGGTCGCCGGTGTGCAGCACGTCGGTGACGGTACGGCCCGCAGCCAGGTCAGCGCGCGAAGACGCGTACCCCATCATGACGTTCGGGCCCTGGTAGACGATCTCCCCGACGCCGTCTGCGCCGACCTCGCGCAGCCAGATCCGCCCGCCCGGCACTGATCGGCCGACTGAGCCGAGGTGGTCGAAGAGCAGGTCCGGGGTGAGGCAGCACATCCGCGCTGTGGCCTCGGTCGCGCCGTACATCGGGCAGAAACCGCCGCCGTGGTCGGCCATCAGGCGGCCGAAGTGCTCGACCAGGGCCGGCTCCAGCGGGCCCCCGGCCTGGTAGGCGAGGCGCAGCGCGGGGAAGCCGGCGGGCCGCCAGCCGGTGCCGTGCAGCAGGCGGTACGTGAGGGGAACCGCACCAAGGTTGGTCACGCCGGTACGGGCGACGACCTGCCAGAAACGCCGTGAGGTCGGGCTGAGTTGGGAGAGCACCAGAGGCGCACCGGCAGCCAGGTGCGTGTTCACGACGGACAGGCCGAAGCTGTAGTCGAACGGGAGCGAGGTGATCCCGACGTCGGTGGGTCTGATGCCCAGTAAGGCCACGATCGCCTCGGCGTTGGCCGCCAGGTTCGCGTACGACAGCCGGACGGCCTTGGGGCGGCCCAGCGAGCCCGAGGTGGTGATCAGCGACGCCAGCTCGGGGTGGACGGCGGTGTCGGCCACGGCCTCCCGGCTGAGCATCCGGGCCCCGCACAGCTCGCCGCTCGGGCGGTAGCCCGCCGGGACCGGCTCGGCGCCGGCGTCGAGCACGAACTCCGGCTGGTAGGCGGCGAGCAGGGCGTCCCGGATGGCACGGTCCGGCTGCTCCTTCACCAGGACGGCGTGGCCGAGGTCGAGGGCGCCCAGGTAGACCAACAGGCCGGCCAGGCCGCGCCCGGTGAGGATCGCCACCAGCGCCTTGTCCGGCCGGGTGAGTCCGCGCTTGGCCGCGTCCAAGCCGGCGGCGACGGACTCGGCGGGGACGGCCTGGACGCCATCGAGGAACGCGGGGGCCGCCGCGAGCCGGAGCGAGTGCACGTCACGCCACCTGCGGCGAGGCCGCCAGCCGTCCAGCCAGGAGCTGTGCGATCCCGCGCACGGTGCCGGCGGAGAACAGCTCGACGACGCTCAGCGGTGCGGCGTACGCCTCCTGGAGCGCGTTGAGGAAGGTCACCGCGGTCAGCGAGTCCCCGCCGAGCTCGACGAAGTCGTCGAGGACGCCGACCCGCGGCAGGCCGAGGAGCCCGGCGAGCCGACTCGCCAGGCCCGCCTCCAGCTCGGAGCTGGGCGGTTCGTAGCGGGATACGCCCGACGGGCCCGCGATTTCCTCGACCGGCCCGTGCGGCCGCTCCGGAATCCGGGTGACGGGGAGTACGGCGGGCTCGGCTTCGTGCCCGGCTGCGGCCATCGCCGCGCGGAGGTCCTCGCGGACTTCGAGCGCGGTGTACATCTCGCCGAGCACCGCGACGACCCCGACCCCTCCGCCGGCCGGCGTCACCGCCGCGTCGAGCACGCCCGGGTGCCCGGCGAGGGCCTGCTCGACCGTTGCCACCAGCGCCGCACCCGGCGCTGTCTTCTCGGCTTCCCCGCCCATGACGCTCCAGCCACTGGTTCAGTTTCTCCGCACCAGTCTGCACACAGTCTGCAGAGCAGATGACGACCAGCCACATTTCCTCACTCCATCGGGTGAGCGCTGCCGAACGCACGGGCGCGTTCCCCCGGCCCTGGCGAAAGAATGCCGGTGTCGTCGATTCCGGAGGTCAGATGAGCGTCGCCGTGGGGTACCTCCATCAGCTGGAGCTCGGGCGTACTCCGTTCCGTGCCTGCCGGGCGGACCCTCGGTTCTCGTACTGCCTGTACGTGCCGCAGCACGCACCGGTCGGCCCGAGGCCGTTGCTGGTCGTCGTGCACGGGGTCCGGCGCACCGCCGAGAGGTTCCGGGATGCGCTCGCGGGCTTCGCCGAAACGCACGGATGCGTGGTCCTCGCCCCGCTGTTCCCCGTCGGCGTTCCGGGGCCGGACGACGTGCTGTGCTACATGTCGCTGCGGCAGGGCGACGTCCGGTTCGACCTGGTGCTGCTGCGGATGGTCGAGGAAGTTGCTGCCCGGTGGGCGGTCCGTGCGGAGCGGTTCTATCTGCACGGCTTTTCCGGCGGAGGCCAGTTCGCGTTGCGCTTCTATTGCCTGCATGCGGAGCGGCTGGCCGGTGTGTCGGTCGGCGCCCCGGGCTCCATCACCCGGCTCGACCCAGCCCTGCCGTGGCCCGCCGGAATCGCGGACGTGGCTGAGAAGTTCGGTGTCACGCCCCGGCTCGGCGCACCGCGTTCGGTGCCGGTGCACGTGACCGTGGGCGCGCGCGACACCCGGTCGCGCCGGAGACCGCCGCACGCCACCCGGGTCGACCAGGCCGCGATGCTGCATCAGCACCTGCTGGATCGGGGGGCCACGGCGACCCTGGAGGTCGTCCCGGGCATCGCCCATGACGGCTTCGCCCTGCTGCCCGCAGCGACCCGTTTCCTGAGCACTCTGCTGCTCAGCGCGTGAGCGCGGGCTGCTCGAAACTGCGGCCGCCGTCAAGATCCGGCTGGACGAGCTGCAGCCGGCGGACTGACCTCAGCGGCAGCGCCACGCCGTCCTCGTGGGGCGGAGCCCCGAGCCGCCCGGCTCATCCCTGCTTCAGCTCACGGTGGTGGACCGGGCGGGCACAGTGCGGACCCAGCGTGACAGCGCCGCTCGCCCCCCACCTCCCCTCGTGGAAACGCATCAACGTGGGTCATGCCGCTCGGAGCGCGCATCGAGACCTTCGCAGAGGTGCCTTCAGCCAGCCGGGTCGGCATCCGCACGCTCTGTCAGGGTGCCGGTCGCCACCCAACAGGCGGGCAGACGGGAGACAGTGCGCCCGTGCCCGATGCGGGGGTCGGCTCCGCTGTAGACCTCAGCATGCCAACCATGGCCTGCCAGCCACGACTGCAGGTCGTCCCGGGCAGACAGCCAGCGGGCACCCTGCGACGCGAGCCGTTCACGGGAGGGTTCGCCCTCCTCCCCCAGCATCGCCGCCTCCAGCTGCTCCAGCATGATCCGACTGCCCGGCGCAGACAGCGCGGACAGCGCGGAGAGCAGGGCATCCCCCGCTTCGTCGGAGAGGTACATCAGCAGGCCCTCCACCAGCCAGGCGGTCGGCTGGTCGGCGTCGAAGCCCGCTTCGCGCAGCGCGTCGGGCCAGTTGGCGGTCAAGTCCGCGGCAACTCCGCGGCGTTCGCAGGTGGTGGCCAGTCCCGAGTGGGCGATCAGCGCGTCTTTGAAGGCCGTCATGTCCGGCAGGTCGAGCTCGTACCACTGTGTTCCCGGCGGGCAGTCCAACCGGACGGTCCGTCCATCCACTCCAGCAGCCAGAGTGACGACTTGGCGGACCCCGGCGCGCATCGCGCTGAGCAGCTCGTCGTCGAAGAACCGGGTGCGCACCGCGAAGTACGCGGGGTATTCGCGCGTGCTGCTGCTCGCTCGGGTGACCATTTCAGACACCTCGGTGAAGGACTGGTCCTCGGCGATCGCGTTCAACAGCCCGTCGGCGAATGGGTCTTGGAACAGAGCGTCGGGTCTCTGGCTCTCCATCTGTCGCATCCAGGCGACGACCAGCGCCGTCTGCCCGACGCCTTCGGGGACCTTCAGACCGTCGATCATCGAGATTCTCCTGAGTGAGGGGGTGGGGATGGTGGGTGGAGTTCCTGCTTCCGGCCCCCGGGCGGCGGAGGAGCACTGGCACATCAGTGCCCCGGGCGCGTATCAGTCGGAACCTCCGCAAGGGGCGAGGAACTCACAGGCCGACGCGATTATCACTGGTTTGAGTCCCCGTGATCACGAACTCCACTGTATTCACAGACTATTTACCGCCGCAGACACCAGCCTGGGTCCTGGACACGACAGCCCTTCGGGAAACCCGGCTTCCAAGGGACCTGACCCGACGCCGTCCGGCGCAGGGCAACTGGGCCGCGTACCGGACCGGCAAGACACAAACCCGCTCCCCGCCGCGCCAGACACCTGCAGCGGCCCAGGACGCACAGCCCGGGGCAGCGCGCAGCACTCCCACGTGACTGGTCAGGGGGCACGGCGGGTGCGCCAGCAGCTGGTTCTGCGCCAAGAGCAGCCGGCGCAGCAGGTCAGGAGCACGTCGCGGCCTCGAGCGGAGGCTGGCCTTGCTCATGCCCGGGCATCGGGGCCGATGACCTCGGCAGCACACAGGTCCGCCCTCCCGCTGGCCACGGCCGAGGGCCGGACGCGATCAGGGGGATGCGGACAGTGGGTGTCCGGCACGATGCCCGTACTGCAGCGAGGTGCGGTCGCCTGGGGATTTCCGCCCTCAGTTCCCCAGCTCTTCGTCGGAGCGCTGTGGGCCTGGGTGGCGGTCAGGTTTTGAGCAGCGCACGGTGCGGTTCATACGTCGGGAGCTGTGCCGATGGTGCGGAGCAGGCGGTGCGCGAAGCGGGTACGCGCCGGAGCCTGGGGAACGCTGCGGGGCCCGCAGCGTTCCCCAGGCGTGATCCGCGCTCACCAACGCCTGGACGAGCGTGGGGTGGTGAACGATTGAATGCCGTGTCAGCACCGGTGAAGTGAAGTGCTGGTCCTTGGCCGTGTTGCACGACCAGAGGATCACCGCCGCCCAGAGCACCCGTCCCGGTCAGTGGTGGTAGTCGTACGCCTTGACGTTGACGGTGTGGTGCCTGCCCTTCTCGTCGATGACGACGCGCAGACCCTGGCCGATCCGGTACCCGCCGTTGGAGTGGATGGTGAACCACGCATTGCCGGGCTTGTTGCCGTACGACACGGCGACGGTCACCTCCGAACCGTGGCACGGCCTGGCCCAGCAACTTGCCTCAGCAGGAGGACCGGACGGACCGGCCCTCCCGTGTTGATCAGTTGCAGGTCATGTTGGCGGGGGCGTGGTCGGGGTCGGTCCGGTAGCAGGAGTGCTGCGCAGCCTTCAGGTCACCTACGCTGGTCTGCCACACGGCGCCCTGCCACAGGGCTTGCAGCGAGTCGGGCTTTTCCAGGAGGCGCGGGTAGCGCAGGACTTCCCAGGACGGGAACTTGTCCTTCACCGTCCTGACGTCGAAGCCGGTGAAGTTCCTGTTGTTGCCGTCGTATCCGTGCGGGTACACGTAGAACGTCGCGTTGATCCGGCCGAGGTCGGCGATGCTCGATCCCGGTACATCGGCGAACGAGTTGACCGCCGACACGTCGACCCGCATGCCGCCGTCGCCGTAGGGCTCCACCCAGTACTCGTTCTGCGGAGTCCGATCGTCCTGGACGACCTTGGCGTGCTCGGTGCGCACCAGCGGTTTGGCGTTGCGGCACGGCAGGTCTCCGACGCACGAGTGCTCGACGTAGATGCCGACCTGGCCCGTGGCGGTGTCCCAGGCAAAGGCCACCTTGGAGCTGGCCTCGGGCTCGGTGCTCCACAGGCGGTGGTTGCCGATGGAGTGGTTCACCGGATTGCCGTCGTCACCGATATAGCCGCGTACGACGACGATGCCGCGGTCGGCGCCCTTGGGCAGCAGCGTTGCGCTCTCGTCCAGGTCGCCCGGGGTGGGTTTCCCATCGAGGAGCTTGGCTTTCGCGCGGGGGATCAGCGGGTTCGCGGTCTCGTTCGGCGACCACCGGATGGGGCCGTGCTCGAACATCTGGGTGACGCCCTCCTGCTGGAGTTCGTCGGTGATGGGGTAGCCGTACACCCCGCCTTCCCAGCCCGCCTGTCCCCAGCGCTGGCCGATGAGGCCCCAAACGGGGTGGACGCCGTTGGAGCGCGTGGGGTGCCAGTAGAGCGAGCCGCCCTGGAACACCTGACGCTTCCCGGCGCCGTCAGGCGCGGACAGTTCGTCGCTGGTGGGGTAGCCGAGAGAGCCCTTCTCCCAGCCCATGGCGGCCCACTTGTCGCGGACAAGGCCCCAGATGGCATGGGCGTCGGTGGAGGGACTCCAGTAGATCGAGCCGCCGTCGAAGACACTGAACCGGCCCACCCCGTCGGGAGCGGTCTGCTCGTCGCTCTGGGGGCAGCCGAGCGTGTCCCGGTACTCCCGGTACTTTTCCAGGATGCGGCCCTGGACCGTATGGCCACAGATCTGTTCTGGGTCCTGCCCGGCGGCGGACGCCGTCGCCGGGAAGAGGACGGAGCCGGCGAGAAGAGCGGTGAGCAGGAGCGAGATCTTCGCTCCCCGTCCGCGGGCTCGTCGGCGGGGCGTTAAGTGTTCTCTGATGGTGTTCACCCGAGTGATTTTCGTGCACACGCCAACCAGAGAGACAGTGTTCGAAGATCCAGGGAATGGGCAGGTCCGCGACACAAGCAAACAGGCCGGCCCTTCACGAGCCGCGAGAACTACCGGGGCCTCCAGGAACTGGACCTCTCAGCCGCGAGAACCGGAGGTCAGGCGATCGTCTGCGCCTGGCTGGCCGACGGGGAGTCGACATGGCCGACGATCGGTCGATGTCGCCTGGACAGCTGCCGCGCGGGGCCGTGCCGCCCACCTCACGGGCCATGGCACCCGCGCCACGATGAGCCATGTGATCACAGTGGAGGACGGCGCTCGCCCGACCGTCCTCACCGCGTCGGACGGCGCCTTGTCCCCAGCCTTCGCAGCGTTGCCCAGCCAGCGCGAGAAGCATGTGGACCAGCGGTAACGGGGTGAGGAAAGGCTCGTGCGAGGACAGGGCTCAGCCTCCTTCGAGTTCCTGGCGCACGGTGGCGGCAATACGGGCCAGTGCGGCCTCGAGGTGGCGGCGTTGGGCGGCGCTGAGGGGATCGAACACGAGCCGCTTCACCTGCGCGACGTGTTCGGGTGCACTGTCGGCGAGCTTTCGACGGCCGGTGTCGGTCAGGGTGGCGAGGGTGTACCTGCCGTCGCCGGGGTCGGGACGGCGGGTGGCCCAGTCCCGGGCTTCAAAGCGGTCCATCAGCTTCGACAGGCGGGGCTGGGTGCTGTCGCAGAGCCTCGCCAGGTCGCTGAGCCGCATCGTGGCCTCATCGGCCATGGACAGCCGGGCCAGCACTCCGTACTCGAAGTTGGAGATGCCCGCGTCTCGCTGCAACTGCCGGTCGAGGGCCGCCGGTAGGGCGATGACGACGGTCAGGAGTTCCTGCCACAGGGCCTGCTGGTCGTCGTCGAGCCAGGGTGACTGGGTGTTCATGAGCCCCATCATACTTGCCCAGGCAACTCCAGTGACTTGCCTGAGCAAGTGATGGTGGGTCGCCGCCACCAGAACCGCGGTGACGGGCTCGAGCTCCGCGCCCAGCCCATCACGTTCCGCGCAAGACAGCGCCTCGTACGGCGCGGCGGCAAGCCCGTCGGCCAGAGCCTCAACGCGCTCCTTCGTTGCGCGGCCCGCATCGGTGAAGCCCGTCAGTGTAGACAGGCCGCGCTCGCACAGGCCGACCATGTCCGCGGCCAGCTTCTCCTTCGGGAGGCGGCGCACGCGCCCCAACGAGTGCGGCGGGTGGATGCCACGCGCCAGCGCATCAAGCACATGGGCGTCCGTCGCGGCCTTGCTGTCAGGTCGGCGGCACGCACCAGGCTCGGTGGAGCCGGCCCGCTCGACGCCGAGGATCCGCCGCAGAGAGGCCGCGCTGCCCCGCCCCTGCGCGGCGTCGGCGCGCCGGCTGCCGCCCATGCCGCATCTGCGTGGTGCGGATCGCGTGGTCGAAAGTCGCGACGCGCGGGCCCGGCACCTGATCGGCGACCGC
This sequence comes from Streptomyces sp. NPDC031265, assembly GCF_055570295.1. Classification (NCBI taxonomy): domain Bacteria; kingdom Bacillati; phylum Actinomycetota; class Actinomycetes; order Kitasatosporales; family Streptomycetaceae; genus Streptomyces; species Streptomyces sp. NPDC031265. The sequence goes on along the minus strand of NZ_JBVIHM010000037.1, from coordinate 16,887 downwards.
CAGGAGGAAGTCGGGAGGGAATCCGTCGATGGTCCGCGTCCTGGGCTGGGAGGCGAAGACAGCCGCGCGGTAGGCGGGGAAGAGGCCCGCGTCCACGGCCACACGCAGGGCGTTCACTGCACGGGCCGAATCGCCTCCGCCGAGCGTGCGGTCCAGGAAGGAGGCGAAGACGTATTCGATCTCCAGCGTGCCGACCGCGGCTCTGCGGGCGAGTTCCGGGCTCGCCGTGGCCTCGAAGGCCGCGCACGCGGGCAGCGCGGGTCCTCGTGGACGCGCACCGAAAGCAGCACCGGCGCAGCCGGTCCGCGCCTTCGGTGCCTCCCCCGCCAGGACGGGCATGACTCCTTGAAGTCGACCGTCTAGGCTGGCGTGGTGACTGATGAGCAGGAGCGGGTGCAGCCGTCGGGAGTGTGGGCCACGGCGGTGGGCGTGGCCAGGGTACGGGCGCTGGAGAGCGAGCGGGAGAACGCGCTGTTCCGCGACCCGCTGGCACAGGCCTTCGCCACCGCGGGCGGCCTGGGGCCCTCCTCGCCGCCGCTGCCCGACGAGGCCGCGCACCTGCGCCGACTGGCCGTGTCGTACTCCATCACCATCAGAACGAAGTTCCTCGACGACCTGTTGCAGCAGGCCTGTGCGTCCGGGGTCCGCCAGGTCGTGCTGCTCGGCGCGGGTATGGACAGCCGGGCTTTCCGGATGGACTGGCCCGAGGGCACCCGGCTGTTCGAGGTCGACACCGCCGCCCCACTGGACTTCAAGGCTTCGGTACTGCGCCAGGAGCGGGCCGTCGCACGCTGCGAGCGGATCACCGTCGCGGTGGATCTGCGCGAGGACTGGCCAGCCGCGCTGGCCGCCGCAGGACACGACCCGACCGTGCCGACCGTATGGATCGCCGAAGGACTGCTGATCTACCTCCCCGAGGAAGCGGTGGAGCTGCTGCTGGCCCGGATCAGCGCGCAGTCGGCGCCGGGCAGCCGGATGGGGCTGACGCTGAGCCCGCGCGGCGTGATCGAGCGCTTCCGCGCGGATGCCGCGCCGGGATCGGCGGCGTCCATGTGGCTCTCGGAGATGCCCGACGACCCGGTGGACTGGCTGGCCGGGCATGGCTGGAAGGCCACCAGCCATGCCCTGCGCGAGCGCGCCGCCGCCTACGGCCGCCCGATCACCACCCCGCCGCAGCACGAGGAACAGTCCGGCGGACTGATCTCGGCGGTCCGCCGATAGGGCCGCCTGCCGGTTGTCCCGAGAGCCGTCAGTTGTTCCCAGGGGGCGGATACGCGAGGGCCGGGGTCCGGAAACGGGGATTTAACGCCGTGCCCGAGCTGCCGGGCAGCAATTAGGCTTCACCCATACTGACCAGCGAAGACGAGACATATGCGGCCGTCGGGCGGCCGGAGCCGCTCTGGACCAGGCGCTCGATGTGACGGACCCGGAGGCCTGGATCGGCCTCGACTTCGAGGTGCGTGCATTGGCCTGGCGGCGGGAGTTGTTCCCCGCGAACGCGCCGGCGTCCTGGCGGCGGCTGATCCGGGATCCGGACGCGCCGCTGCCCACCGCCGAGTGGCCCGGCACACCCATCAGCGTCCCGGCTGTACGGGCATACGGGAAGCCATGGTGCGACGGAGGTGTCCCAAACTCCTGGCGGTCGGCCGTGCGCCGTGAGAGTGTCCGCAGGTGACCGATGCTTCTGGTGGGGAATCAACCTCGGGGCGACCGGACGACCGCGCCGCGTCCGCCCTGCGCTTCGCGACGGAGCTCGTCGCGTGGGTGGCCACGCCCTGGGCCCTGGCGGGCCATTCATGGCTGCTTGCCGCCCTGTCCGTGGTGGCCCTGATCGGCCTTCCGACGCTCTTCTCCACCTCGGGGGACAAGGCCAACGTGATCATCGCGGTGCCGGGCTGGGCCACGATCTTGCTGGTGCTGCTCCAGCTCGCCGCGGCCGTGATCTCCTCGTGGCTGGCCTGGCCCGCCTGGGCGGCGGTCCCGGTGACCCTGCTGGCCGCCGCCACCCTCATCACGGAGCGTCCGCGCTGGCGGTGGCTGCTTTCCGCGGACCGACTCGCCACCTGAAGCGCTCGCCCGCCAGCTGAGCCGCTCAGTGTGCGACACGAAGTCGCACCACGTAAGTAAGGACAGCCACGTGAAGGAGGTATCGATCGGCTGAACTTCGGGCCAGTCTCCAGGGCCCGTCCCCGCGCTCCCATGCGTCGCTGGTAACGGCGGGGTGTGAAGCGGAGCGTTCAAGCCCAAGGGCGCCTCGGCCATCGAGGAGCCACAGGTGAGGGGAAGGCCGGACGGGCGAACGCAAGTGAACCCTTGATGATGCCCCGTGACTTCAACACCGCTCGATGGCATGCAAGCGGCGGTCACAGAACCCGGTACTGCAACGCACCAAGCGACCTCCGGGTAACTGAGCCCGAGGGGAGGACACCGCTGGTCCCGGGGTAGAGGGGGCGCTCACCCGGCCGCGTCTTACTGGTGCGGAACGTGGAAACCCCGAAGGGGTCCAAGCCACCCGGCTCGGTAAGCCGACCGCAAGGAAGGCTGAACTCCCCAGCGGGAGAAGGGAGATCCAAGAAGCGAAGGCCGGCGGCCCGAAAGGCCGGAGGAAACCGGGCGACGGGACCTTCACCCGTCTCTCGCACAACTCGCCGGATACGGGTCCTGGTGGCCCGGCCCGAAAGGGTGCCCACGTGGATCAGTTGAGCCTTTGAAGTCACCACTGCAAGGACGCTCGAACCGAGGGACAAGTTAGACACTGGAGGCAAACTTGGATGGGCCGGGTCACGGCAACGTGATCTGGCTACCCGACCACACAAGTGCGGCCTGATCGGGCGTGAGATCCATGCGGGAAGACTCTCAGAAGTGCCTCGCACAACGCGCAGGTTTTGAGGGGGTTTTCGCGAACGGCAACCTGCGGGAACGTGATCACCCGGGGGGCCGTTCTCAGAACTCTGACAGATGGTCATTTGTGAGAGGCGCGGAGCGTCATCCTGGCGGCCGGGAGGCGTCCCGCCGGGGGATCATCCGGCGGAACGCCTCCTGGCCAAGGTCGGTGTCGCCGTCAACGGCTGTTCGCGGATGCCTCTTTCAAGGTGGTGACCCCACCTGGATCGGTGGAACGTTGCGGCGCCGCGGAGCCTTCCGCAGGCTTGGACCTCGCCAGCCACAGGCCGGTGAACACGGCGGTGGCCAAAGTGACGGCGCCAGCCGCGACGAAGGCGCTGTTGAGGCCGGTCTCGAAGGAGGCGCCGCCGGATTGCCGGGTGCGGACGATGGCTCCGAGTACCGCCACGCCGAGCACCGCGCCGATCTGCCGGGTGGTGCTGCTGATGCCTGACGCGAGGCCGCCTTCCTGCGGGCTGACTGCTTGGATGGCCGCTCCCGTCAGTGGGGACATGGTCAGGGCGAAGCCGATGCCGACGACTCCCAGCCGCCACCACACGTTCCCGTAGCCGGTGTCGGCGTGCACCATACCGAGCGCCAGCAGTCCCAGGCCGGCCAGGGCCAGGCCGGTGGTAACCACGATTCGGAAGCCGTACCGGGCGGCGAGCCGGCCCGCGTACGGGCTGACGATCACCATGCCGAGGGATACCGGCAGGGTCTGCAGGCCGGCGCGCAGGATCGAGCTGCCCTGGACGTTCACGAAGAACTGGGAGAAGAAGAACGACGAACCCATGAGCGCGAACCCCACCACGACCATGGCGGTGTTGGACACGGTGAACAGCCGCTGCCGGAACAGCCTCAGCGGCAGCATCGGAGCGGAACGACGCGCTTCGACGGCGACGAAGGCGGCGAGGAGGATCACCGCGGCGGCGAAGCTGCCCAGGATCACCGGCGACGTCCAGCCGCGGGCACCACCCTCGATCAGCCCGTAGGCCAGCGCCCCCACCCCCAGAACGGACAGCACCGTCCCCGGGATGTCGATCGCGGGGGCGCTCGGATTGCTGGCCTCTTCAAGGCTGCGCAGACCGACCAGCAGAAGGACCACGCCGATGGGCAGATTGACGAGGAAGATGGCGGGCCAGCCGAAGGCGTCTGTCAGTACGCCGCCGGCCACGGGGCCTGCGGCCAGACCGATTCCGCTGAGTCCGGCCCACAGCCCGATCGCCTTGATTCGTTCTTGCGGCACGGGATAGGCGGCGGCGAGCAGGGCCAGCGAGGCAGGGCTCAGCGCGGCGGCCCCGATGCCCTGCAGCACCCGGCCGGCGACCAGCCAGCCGACCGTGGGCGCGAGGCTGCACAGCACGGACGCGGCGGTGAACACCGCCACGCCGGTCAGGTACACCCGCTTGCGGCCGAACCGGTCGGCGAAGACACCGCCGGACAGCAGCAGCATGGCGACCAGCAGTACGTACGCGTCGACGATCCATTGCAGACCGGTCAGCTGAGTGTGCAGCCGGTGCTGCATATCGGGCAGCGCTGCTCCAACGATCGTGTTGTCGAGCAGGACCATGAATTGGCCGAGGCAGGTCACCATGAGCAGCACGGCCCGGTTTGGTCGACTGCCTACGGCCGCAGGCGATACAGCCAAGGGGTTTCCTCTCAATCGTTGGTTGCGCCTCTCCACGGCTGACGGGGTCAGCCTCTGGGCGCTCTAAAGCAGTCGCTGACTGCGTTAGGCGACTGTAAGGAGGTTGCCTCGCAAACGCAAGTCACGACTGCGTTAAGGTGGGGGCATGAACGAGCGACAGCGAGCCCGGCGGCCCGGCGGGCGCAGCGCCCGCGTCGGCGCGGAGGTGCACCAGGCCGTCATCAACCTGATCAGTGAGCGCGGCTACGGCAACTTCACCGTCGGCGAGGTCGCGGCCCGCGCGGGCGTAGCCGACAGCAGCATCTACCGCCGGTGGGGCAGCCTGGAAGCCCTGCTCACCGACGTGGCGCTCACCCGCCTCAACGCGCGGTCGCCGATGCCCGACACCGGGAGCCTGGCCGGCGACCTGCGCACTTACGCGGCCCAAGTGGCCCGCGAGATCACCGGACCCGACGGCCTGTTGTTGGTGCGCCTGGCCGTCGCCCTGTCGAGCAACGGCCAGCAGGGCCTGCAGGCGCGTGACGACCTCCGCGACGAACGCACCCGGCAACTGCAGTCCATGCTCGATCGCGCCCGCGAACGTGGCGAAGACGCACCCGACGTGTTCGGCGTGCTGGACCACATCCTGGCCCCGATGTACATCCGCGTCTTGTTCGGCATGGAGCTCACCCCGGACTACGTCGACGGACTGGTCGACCGATTGCTGTGACCCCGACCCGGTCCCCGGGATCAGCCCTCGGACGCGGCGCCAGGGCTCCGCGGTGCCAGGGCTCCGTGAAGTGCTCCCCGACTGCTGGGGCAGGTAGGGGAACATGACGGACAGCCGCTTGCGGGCGAAGCGCAGCCAGCGTGCCTCGGAGCGGTGGCCGAGCAGCGCCTGCGCCACCGCCAGGCAGACGAGCTCGGAGTCGCCGAGGCGGGGCGGTCGCCCCATCCATCGGGGTCCCTCCGATCTCGTCGTCGATCTTCACATACAGTGCGGTCAAGAGGGTCTCGAGGTCTGTCGTCACAAACAGATCATTGAGGCCCTCGCTTCTTCTGCGGCACGGGACTTCGGGTGAGCAAGCTCGAAGCGTCTCGCTGTGCGGCGACGACCTCGTGCACGTTCAGCAGAAAGCGCTGGATTGTTGCCAGCTCCGTGTCGGAGAAGGTCCGCGTCGCAGCGACGACCTCCGTGATCAGAGGTCCGAAGAACGACTGTCCGAGGGTGACTGCCCGTTCATCAACCTCGAGCAGCACACGGCGTCGGTCGCGGCTGTCTCGTGTGCGCCGCACGTGGCCGAGCCTCTCAAGCCGGTCGACAAGGGCCGTGGTGCCCGCAGAGTTCAGGCCGAGCTGCCGCCCGAGCCAGCCGGGCGTCGCGAGCGTGTGCGCCCGAGCGGCATCCAACAGGCAGATCAGGGCACGCAGGTCGGTCGGGTGCAGGCTGTTGTGTTGCGCGAACTCGGCTCCGAGCAGGTCGAGTTCGACGGTGATGGCACGTAGCTGATGCACAACGCGCAGTCCAGGCTCTCCTTCATCCACGCCATTCCGCCCTTCCGTGATCGATCCAGCATGCATAGTATCTCGTTCAACGAGATACTTGCTCAGCGACCTATTTCTCTGAGGGCGTCCCATGGCAGAAGACCTGTCTTGCTTTCTGGCGGCGTACGACGCCGTCCTGGACCACTGGCCCGTGCCCGTCGACCGGATGGACCTGACGTCGGTGTACGGCACAACCCAGGTCACCGCGTGCGGCCCTGTGGGCGGGGAGCCGCTGGTGCTGCTGCACGGTGGCGGCGCCACCTCGGCAGTGTGGTTTGCCAACGTGGCCGACCTGAGCCGCACCCGGCGCGTCTACGCCATCGACCGGATCGGCGAGGCAGGTCGCAGCCTGCGCGGGGGCCGCCCCGTCCGGTCCGTCGACGACCTTCTCGACTGGCTGGACGGCGTACTCGACGGCTTGGGCCTGGGCCGCGCCGACCTGTGCGGGCACTCCTATGGCGGATGGATCGCCCTCACCTATGCGCTGCGCATGCCGCAGCGGGTCCGCAAGCTCGCCCTCCTCGATCCCACCCGATGCTTCGCTGGATTCAAGGCTGGGTACCTGCTACGCGCCCTTCCCATGCTCATCCGGCCCACCGCCCAACGGGCCCGCGCGTTCCTCGTCTGGGAAACCCACGGCGCGGAAGTCGACCCCACATGGCTGGACCTATACGGGCTCGCCGCCGAATTCCCGCGCACGAAGGCCGTCGTGGGCAATCGCCCGAGGTCCCGGCAACTGCGGAGCTCGACGATCCCGACGCTGGTGCTGCTTGCCGGGGACAGCAGGGCGCACGACATTCGGCGCGTCGAGGCGGCGGCGCGGCTGCACCTGCCACACGTCGAGACCGCAGTACTCCCCGGTCTGTCGCACCACAGCGTCCCGTTCGCCCGGGCCGCCGCACTCAACAGCATGCTCCTGGACTTCCTCGGCAAGCCCTGAACCGGGGTGGGAGGTTCCACATCATTCCCGGACTCAGCACCACCGGAGGCTAGAAGAAGACATCGTTCTGACTCGTCCAGTCCCATCCCGGGTCGCGTGCGAAGCCGGCCGATGCCGCCGGTTGCGCGAGGGCGCCGGGCGCCGCCTGCTGTCCGGCGAGTGCGGCCCGTTCGGAGCGCGGCCCCGGAGCGGGAGCGGCGCGCACGAAGCGGCCCTGCGCGGGCAGGTGTGCGGCCACCGCGCGCCCGAGACCGGGGCGGGGGGGCGGCGGTACCGGCCGCGACGGCGGCCAGGGCCGTGCACAGGGCGAGGCGCTGAGGCGGCGGGCAGGATGCGCCACACGGGGGTACGGGGACATCGGACACTCCTGAATCCGGGGGGTGGGAACGGGAACGCGGCGCAAAGGGCGTGCCGCGTCGCGGACGGCGTGGAGACCCTCGCTGCGTCGCGAGGACGGCCGCTCGCCCGGGGCGGCGAGGGCCCGCGGGCGGCGGCTCACGGTGTCAGGCTCCAGGGCCCCACCACGGGCGGGCAACGCGCGGCCCACCCCGTGGGCTGTCTCTCCCGAGTGGCGGGAGAGGCCTTCTCGCGCTCCCCCAGCGCGGAACCAGGCCCTGCCACGGCCCGGCCGGGATACAAGGGACGGTATCTCGTCGTTGGCGCCCGCGTGTTGGAGGGCGCTGGCGGGCAGGGGCTCCGTGGCGGTGGGGGCGGGAACCAGCTGCGGATACAGGACGGCAGCGATCGCCCCGCACGGATCGTCGACAGACATGTGTGGAGTGTTGCCGCGCCGTCGATCTGCCCGTCACTGCTCGGCGCGCTGGTTCCGTCGGGCGGGAAAACCAGGCGCCTCAAAGATCGCCCATTGCGCCCGGAGGGAAGAGCGCCACCGGGGCCCGGTTGTACAGCGGGAGGCCGGTGACGAGGATCCGCGCAGACGACGTGGTGCACGACAGGCGTCGGGCTGTGCTGGCCTGGTGGGTTGGCTGGTGGCTGGTCACCGCTGTGCGGTGCGGTCGGAGATGAGTCCGGCGATCGCGAGGTGGTTTGGTCGTCGTACTCGCGGCGTCCGATCCGGCACTGGAGTGGTCGCCACTGCTTGTGCTCGGCGTTGGCGTGTTCGACCGCAATCCGGCGGGAGGGATGGGCCTTGCGTTCCCTTCTCCCAGGCGGTGATTTCCTCCGTTTCCGCGTCCTTGCCGGGCGTCTTCGGCGAGCGCTCACCGGTCGGGGAGGTCTTTGGCCCAGCCGCAGCCCACTGCGGCTGTGGTGAAGCAGGTAATCAGCCTGCACGCCGACGCCTGTGGGGCCGGCACGGGCGGACGAAGCTGTCGAGGCCGCCCACAGCCGCACGGATGTGAGCCGCCTCGCGCTGGATGTTGCCGCCTGCGCACCACCAGGAGAGCTGCCCGTCCGCCTCACGCGGATGCATGCCGAGGTCGTGTTCGCCACACAGCGGCCATGCCTGCCACAGACACTCGGTGACAGTCTCCTGCGCGGCGTCGGTGATGGCCGCCAGGGCCAGGACAGGGCTGCTCGCCGAGTCCGGATCCACGAAGTTGCCGTGCCACTCGCCGTTGGCCCGGGCTATGTAGATGTGCTCGGCCTCGCCCTCGATGCATGGGGGAAGTCCCCGCAGTTGCAGAAGTCCTTGGTCTGGCAAGGTCACCGCAAGATCCCGGTTGACATGGGCAAGAGCCTCGTCCCACAGCGGGTACTCGCCGAGCAGAACCCGACGGGGCTCGGGAAGACCGAAGAGAGCACTCATGGAGACCATCCTGCACGGCTGGCGGACGGCACTCACCGTGCACCACTCGCTATGGCTCTGGCGGCAGTTGCGTCCTCGCCCAGGTGATGGGCTTTGGGCTAGGCGCGCCCGTCACGGACCGCATTCCTCTGAGGGCTGCCGCTCAGGCGCGGGTGCCGAGCAGGGCGCATTCCGGGAACCCCCATCCAATCCTCTCCAGCACCGACCGCAATGGGCTCCCTCGGTACACGAAGACGGAGCAGGAGAAGATCCTCGGCGACGGTCACGCCCCTTTCGGTCTTGCCGCGACCGGTTTGACCTGGCTACCCAAGGAAGACCACTTCGGCATCAGACATGGCGGGCCAGTCTGTGCAGGCCAGGTGCGTTCGCCGCACTCGCTACGCCGGGGCCATCAGCACTGTCGGCATCTCGACCGGCAGCATCACGGCCATCGCCCTCACCGTGGGCGTCGCAGCCTGCCTGCGGGCTTTGCCCAGCTCCGGCCGACTGACAAGCTTCCGTCGAGGGAGCGCACTTGCGGACCGGCGCGGAAGTGTCGATGAGAACCAGCAACGCGCTGCCGGCACCTGAGGGCCCTTTCATGCGCCCTCAAGATGACAGCACTCCATAACGCAGGGTCGCTCTCTGGTCCGTTCGGTGATCCGAGTGGCACTGCCTGGCTGCGGCGGCGCGTACGCCTCGGGGCCGATACGGCGGCAATGCCGTTGCGCCGTATGGCGGATGGTGGTCGTGCCGTGGCCGGACGCGGACAGCGCGGGGTCCGCGAAAGCATCAAGGGCATCGAACGACATTGCTCATCGAGGAGCTTGCCACATGCCCACCACAGTTCCCTTCTCCGGCATCACGCCGACCGAAAGGACACATTCCACCGACCGCGCATCGGATCGGACGGTCCAGGACATCCCGGCCTGGGCGCCACGTGCGGCGGCCGCGGTCGTCTGGGCGTCTCTGCCGTCGGCCATGTGGCGCCTCGCCGTCGTGCTGGGCCTTCCGCTCGGACTCGGACAGTCCGAGTACGATGCGATGCTCCTGCCCGGCTGGGGCCTGCTGGTGCTGCCTTTGCTGTCGCTGGCCCAAGAAGGCCTGGCCTGGCTGACGCTCGGGTTGGTGCGGCCGTGGGGAGAAGTGTGGCCGCGCTGGCTGCCGTATCTCGGAGGCCGCCCGGTCCCGGTACGTGCTGCGGTTATCCCGGCGGCGTTTGGCACACTCGCCTGCAGCGTCTATGGAGTATTGCTTGTCTGGACGACCCTGCACGGCCAGATGGACATCACGCCGTGGGGCAACTGGCTCCTGACCGCCTGCTATCTACCCTTGGTCGCCTGGGGGCCGCTCCTGGGCGTGGTTACCGCGCACTACTATCGGCGCCGCACTCGCGGGTGAAGTGCGCAACCCCTTCACAGGGCCAAGCTCCGTCAGCTGGTGGCTGCATCCCCCACCGCAAGACCCCGGGTGTTGATCGGCTCCTATCCGTTCTGATGGGTGGCTCCCCCGCTTGGTTCGCGCCGAGCTCAGATGTCACCGATTCGTGGGGTGTGCTGACGCGAGCCGTCACCGGCTGTCCTCTGCCACTGATCCCGCGCAGGGCCGCCGGTGCCTGGTAGCCGGTCAGCAGGGTGAGCGGGCCGGTGTCGGTGAGGTCGAGCTCGCGCTCCAGGCCGGGGAAGATACCGGTGAGTTGGGCGCGGAGCCGGTTGACGGTGCGGGTGCGGTCGGCGACCAAAGGTCCTTGCGCCGACCGGTGAGGATCTTGAGGTCGGTGACGGTCTCACCACCGGTACGTAAGGGGTGCAGGTCGCGGCGGATGCGTGCCCGGTCGGCGATGATGGCGGCGTCTTTGGCGTCGGTCTTGCCTTCGCCGCGGTAGCCCTCGGAGGCGCGGTGGATGGCCCGGCCCGAGAGGTAGAGCACCGGCTGGTCGTGCACCCGACGCCCCTGGCGTGGGCCAACCATACGAAGGGCCCGCCCGGTCCCGCAGAACAACGTAGGGAACTTTGACCGCCCAGGTCAGAGGCTGTCCGCGTGGCGGAACCGGGGCAGTTCGTTGAGGTTCCCAGCCGTCGTTGCTGCCGCCTGTGCCCCCGCCGTTGCCGGTGATTCCACTCCGGCGCCGGTTCCTCCGGGCGTGGCGCACAGGACCGACGGACGGCGGGCCGAACCCGGCACAACGCGTGGAGCCAGACCTCCGAAGATGTCAGACCCTCGCCTACCGGGCCGGCACACCCCTGGGGAAGGCGACCATGCAACACCCAAGCAGCAGGGGTGTGGTGGCGCAGAGTGCCGCGGCGATCCACAGTCCGAGCTGCCCGCGGTCAAGGCGCTGGTAGCTTCCCAGACCGGCCGGGTCCATGCCGCCCTCGGCGACGAGGGCCAAGCCGACGTACACCTCGGCCGCGCGGACGCGCTGATGAATCTTCGTGGTCAGCCCGCCTCGGGAGCGCCCCAGGGCTTCAGCGGGCCGATGCTGGGCGAGCCACATCCACTTCCCCGGTACCCGGGGTGGACTCTTGCGGGCTTCGGCGGCGTGCTGGTGGGCACGGCAGGACGTGGAGTCCACGCTCACCATGCTCCAGTCGATGCGGCCCTCCGCATCGGCGTCGGCCTGCACGGCCCGCAGGATCCTTTCCACGTACTGCCCGCGGACCAACGCCGGTGGCGATCATGCACCGTCTTCCAGTTCCCGAAGCGCAGCGGCAAGTCCCTCCAGGAGATACCGGTCCGATGACGGAACAGAATGCCGTTGATCAACACGCGGTGACACTTCCGACGCCCGCCCCCCGCCCTGCGTTCTTCGGCAGGTGCGGCACCAAGCGCACCCACTCCGCGTCCGACAGACCTCCTCGCCCCACACCGATCGCAACGACCCACGGCTGGGACCGGCACGCGACCCATCGGACTGGCCCTAGCCTGCCGACTTCACAGTCAAGTCACCGTTCGTTGTCGACAGGTCCAAGCGGTACTTGCCTGACGGGTCGTTCTTGAATGCCACCTTCTTCTCGCCGCTGGAGAGGTCCGCCGAGATCTGGTACTGGGCGGGCGGCGCCGTGACCGTCAGGCTGCCGCTGGTCGTGCGAGCCTTGATGTTCTGCGGGGTGGGCGTCTGGATCGTCACCTCGCCGTTCGACGTCTGCGTGTCGATGCCGCCGCCCTTGACGTCCTTGACGCTGACGGCACCGTTGGACGTGCGCAGTTTCACCGGGCCCTTCGCGCCGTACACCGCGATCTCGCCGTTGCTTGTGTGCACGTCGACCGTGCCGACATCGGTCAGTGTGAGGCCACCGTTGGACGTGCCTCCCGTCACCGGAAGACCGGCGGGCACCTTGACGACGTAGTCGACGCCGCAGTTCTTGCCGCAGCCGAAGAGCATCAGGATGCCATTCTGGACGCGGAAGGACGTGCCACTCGGCTTGTCACCGCGGTAGTTGACCCTGCGGTGCACGGAGATCGTAGAGATGTCCGCCGAAGCGTCCACCTTCACCCCGCCGTTCCTGCTGTCGAGACGGATCGAGGTGACCTTCTGGGGCACCTTGGCGTCGTCCTCGAAGTTCTTCTGGTCCAGGGCCGAGCACGCGGAGAGCCCGCCGACGGTGAGAGCAGCCAAAGCCAGTGCTGCAGGGACGCGCGTCTGTGGGTGTCGCATGAAGTTCCCCCGTGTGGAGCGAGTTGAATCGACGATCAGTCAATGCGACCCTACCCAGCCATAGCCCCGCCCACGATGGGGAAAACCCCCCATTGCCAGGACTGGGTTGACCCTCACGGCGACCCCAGCCGCCGTGAGGAGATCGCGTGACTTACTGCCGGCTCCACCGGAAGAGGATGGCGTCCCTTCTCGTCGTGTAGCCGATCGAGCTGGCGGAATCCCCCGATCGCAGCCCGAACCACCGCCGCCAGAGGGACTGTTGGGGCTCGCCGAGCCGGGACCAGCTGTGATCGCGAGACGGCCCGAAGCGGGCACGTACCCGACAACTGCGAAGCGGAGGCGACAGACCGTGATCGGCTACACCACGACGGGGAAGACGACCCGGAAGAGGCTGCTGCGCCCGACTGCCCCGCCGAGACCTGCCTCCTGCCCCAAACGAGGCCGGAGGGCCCCGGACGGCGCCCGGACGCGGACCGAAGGTGATCTGGTCCCTCGGCCCCGGCAGGACAGAGGCAAGAAGGGAATAGTGCACAGTCGGAATCATCCCCTCCCGCCAGAAGCTCTCGCCCTGCGCCGCTGCGCCTGCCACACGCCCGACACGGGCCCGCCCCTGCTGCGCGTGTTGGGACGGGAAACGTGCGGGGTTGCTACTTCTGCCCGGCGGGAGCCTGGCAGGTCAGGTCCTTGGCGGGGAGCCTGCCCGTGGTCAGGTAGACCGTGACGGCCTTGTCCGCGCAGGGACTGCTGTCCGGCGCGTAGAGGACACCGTGTCCCTCGCCGCCGGCGACGGTGAGCATCCGGGAGCCGCGCAGGGCCCGGTGCATGGCCCGGCCGGAGAAGAGCGGCGTCTGGGAGTCCCACTCGTTCTGCGTGATCAGCGCACCGACCGTGTTGTCGATCCTGGTTTGCGGCTCGCTGCCCTGCTCCCAGAAGGCACAGGGTGTGATGGTGGCCGCGAAGTCGCCGTACAGCGGATACCGGACCTTGTCGCGGATCGCCTCGCGGCGGTACTCCTCAGGGTCGTGCGACCAGGTGCGGGTGTCAGCGCACATGAAGGACCAGGCGATGGAGGCGTAGTTGTCGTCGGCTCCTGCACCTGACCGGGCGTGCCGGACGGAGCCGGGTCCTTGCCTTTGGCCGCCTTCTTCAGCCCGGCGATCCGTTCGGCGGCCTTCTGGACGTGGAAGAACGTGCGGTTGTCGGAACGGATGCCGTCGCCGGTGAGGGTCTGTCCCTCAAAAAGGATGGGCTTGCGGTTCGCCCGCGCGATCAGGTCCCAGTAAGTCTTGCGGACCCTGGCCGGGGTGTCGCCCAGTCCGTAGGTCGTGTGCCGACGAGCGGTCCATGCGGTCCAGCGCGTGAAAGCCTGCTCAGCCGCCTTCGCCATGTCCCGGAACATCCCCCTGTAGATCCGGGTTGGGTCGGTTGCGCTGTCCAGCACGATCCGGTCGGCCCGCTGGGGGAACAGCTGCATGTAGACAGCGCCGAGGTAGGTCCCGTAGGAGATCCCCAGGTAGGAGATTGTCTTCTCGCCCAGCGCGGCGCGGATGACGTCCATGTCACGGGCGCTGTTGCGGGTGGTGAGGTGCGGCAGCTTGTCACCGGCCCTGGCCCGGCACTTCCCGGCGACGGTACGGACCCGGTCCACGTCCTTCGCGAAGGTCTCCGCCTTGTACGGCTGGTCAGCCTGTTCCTCGGCGGTCAGCCCGCAGCTGACGGGAGAGCTCTGCCCGGCGCCCCTCAGGTCGAAGCCGACGAGGTCGTACCGCCGCTTCACTTCCGCGGGGAACCTCATGAGCGGGTCGGCAGGCAGCTGCAGTCCCGGTGCGCCGGGGCCGCCCGGGTTGAGCAGCAGAACACCGTGACGTGCCTTCGCGCTGCCCGCCTTCAGCCGGGATATCGCGAGGCCGATCGTCTTGCCGCCGGGGTCGCTGTAGTCCAGCGGCACCTCGAGCGTCGCGCACTGGAAGGTGGCGGGGCCCTTCGCGTCGCAGCGTTTCCACTGGAGCTTCTGCTGCGTGTACTGTGAACGGCTGGTCGCTGCGGGCGGAGAGCGGCTGGCAGAGCTGGGGAGCGGCGCTCTGCTGCCTGCTGCTGGCGGCGGCTCTGTGCCTGGCGGTGACGTACGCCCTGCGGTGGCTGGCGCCCAGGCTGCTGGGTCCGTCGTCGGCCGAGCGGCTCGCGCTGGCGGCCGAGCGGGAGCGGGTACTGGCCGAACGCAACCGGCTGGCCCACGAGTTGCACGACTCGATCGGGCACACCCTGACGGCCGCCACGATCCAGGCTGCGGTGGCGGGCGAGGTGCTCTGTGCCGACCCGGTGGCGGCGCGGGCCGCCCTGCGCAGCATCGAGGAGTCGACCCGGGCCGCCCTTGAGGACCTGGACTACGTGCTGGGCATGCTGCGCGAAGAGAAGGCGGGGACGGCGCCGGCCCGGACCCTGGCCGACCTGCCCGAGCTGCTCGACCGGCTGCGGCACGCGGGCGCGGTGGTGGAGCCTGAGCTGTCGGGCGACTATGCGCAGGTGCAGGGGACGCTCTCCCGGGCGGCGTACCGGATCCTGCAGGAGGGGCTGACGAACGCACTGCGGCACGGAGCGGGCGGTCCGATCCGGGTCAAGGTGGCGGCCACGCCGGACTCGCTGGAGCTCGGCGTGGTCAACCGGACCGAAGCCGGGAGCGGAATGAGCCCGGGTGCCTTCCCGACGTCCGGGCACGGCCTGCCCGGCCTCTTGGAGCGCGTGCGGCTCCTGCACGGCGAAATCGGGGCCGGTCCGGACGGACCGGAGCACTGGCGGCTCGCGGTCCGGCTGCCGGTACGCTTGTCCGCATGATCGGCTCACAAGCGAGCGCAGCGGTCGCGACCGGCCCCGAGGCGAGCGCAGCCGTCACAACTGACACCGCCGGTGCCTCCAGCTGCACCACCCTCCTGATCGCGGACGACGACGACGTGACCCGCAGCGGTCTGCGCACGCTGCTCGCCATGCAGCCCGGGATTGCCGTCATCGGGGAGGCCGTCGACGGCATCGAAGCAGTCGAGCGGACGCGGCAGTTGCGGCCGGACGTGGTCCTGATGGACGTACGGATGCCGCGCCGCAACGGCATAGAGGCCACCCGGCAGCTC
The DNA here is from genome assembly GCF_055570295.1 of Streptomyces sp. NPDC031265. Taxonomy (NCBI): domain Bacteria; kingdom Bacillati; phylum Actinomycetota; class Actinomycetes; order Kitasatosporales; family Streptomycetaceae; genus Streptomyces; species Streptomyces sp. NPDC031265. The sequence continues at coordinate 1,365 of NZ_JBVIHM010000037.1, read as the reverse complement.
CTCGCCGGGCCGGCCGACCCGCCGAAAGTCGTGGTGATCACCACCTTCGAGAACGACGACTACGTCACCGCCGCACTCAGCGCCGGGGCCAGCGGCTTCGTGCTCAAGCGGCTCCCCGTCCCCAAGATCGCGGAGGCGGTGCGGGTGGCCGCGGCGGGCGAGGCGATCCTCTTCCCGGCGGCCCTGCGCCAGATGGTCACCGCCCGCCCACGGGGATCCGCCGAGGCGCTGCCGCAGGCGGCGCTGACGGGCCGGGAGGAGGAGGTGCTGCGCCTGATGGCCACCGGCCGGTCCAACCCGGACATCGCGGAGTCGTGCAGGGTGAGCCTGGAGACGGTGAAGACGCACGTCGGGAACGTGCTGACCAAGCTCGGTGCGCAGAACCGGACCCACGCGGTGGTGATCGCGTACGAAACCGGCCTGGTCGTGCCCGGGGTCATGGGCTGACGCAACATCAGGTGGTCTGACCCGGCCCGCCTGTGCCGCTGGACCAGCCTCCCGGGCGGTCCACGCCTGGGCCACCGCTCCCCCGGGGCAGGTCCGGCTATGGGAACCTGGGGAGTTGCCCGTCCCCGCGGCGGGAGAGGTCGGCCGCGTAGGCGTTGCGGGAGGCCCCAGAGCGTTGGGTGGGTCTGTACGCTCACCAGCGTAATTGATGATCATGGAAGAGACATCAAGTGACTGACACCGTGAGCGAGTTCATGGCCGCCGATGACCAGGCGGAACCGTTGCCGGAGAGTGCGGCGGTCGAGCGGAAGCTCATCGACCAGCTCGTCGAGCAGGCCCGGAGCAAGGGCCTGCAGCTGACTGGTGAGGACGGGCTGTCGCCACAGCTGACCAAGACGGTTCTGGAGTCCGCCCTGGAGGGCGAGACCACCGACCACCTCGGCTGTGACAAGCACGACCCGGCGGGCAAGGACAGCGGCAACTCCCGCAACGGCACCCGCTCCAAGACCGTGCTGACCGACATCGGCCCGGTCGGGATCGACGTGCCCCGGGACCGGGAGGGCTCCTTCGAGCCGGCCATCGTCAAAAAGCGCCAGCGCCGGCTGACCGGGGTCGACGAAATGGCCCTCTCAGGAGGTCCCACATACCGATAGCTCCACCCCAGCAAGTTCACGCTGGCCAACGTAATCCCCTCGCGAGGCCAGGGCATGGGCCGCCGAGGGCGGGGCCGCTGGCCAGGAGGGGCGGGCCGTTGGGCGGGTCCCGCCCAACGAGGAGAGGGCAGTGGCTTCGGCGAACGGGCTGTGCTCCAGATCGGCGTGTACCTCGCCCACGAGGCCCATCCGTCACTCACCGCCGCGCAGATCCGCATCCTCTCCCTCCTGGCGGCGGGCAGCAGCAACAGCGACATCGCCACCT
>NZ_JBVIHM010000036.1:0-73483 GCF_055570295.1 Streptomyces sp. NPDC031265 | reverse complement strand
TTTGCCCCGGACCCCCTTCGTCTGCAGGCAGCCTGTGGCTGGTCGCGCAGTTCCCCGCGCCCCTGAAGGGGCGGGAGCTTCGCTCCCTGCCCCCCGCTCCTCAAACGCCGGAGGGGCTGGATGTGCCCGCGCCCCCGCTCCTCGCACGCCGGAGGGGCTGGAGTTACCTAAGGGGCGCGGGGAACTGCGCGACCAGCCACACCCAGCCCGCAGACGAACCCCCGCCCCCCGGGAGGGCTCCGCGGGGAACTGCGCGACCAGCCACACCCAGCCCGCAGACGAACACGGGGCCCCGGCGCGAAGCCCCCGGCCGCCCGCCGGAGGGCTTTCGGGAAGGGGCGGGGTGGGGTACAAGACCGCCGACCACCGACAGGAGCCCGCACCGATGACCACCACCCTCCTCACCAACATCTCCACCCTCGTCACCAACGACCCCACCCTCGGCCCCACCCCCCTCGGCCTCATCGAGAACGCCGCCGTAGTGATCGACGGCGACACCATCGCGTGGGTGGGGGCCCAGGACGCCGCACCCGCCGCCGACACCACCCACGACGCGCAGGGCCGCGCCGCCATCCCCGGGTTCGTCGACTCCCACTCGCACCTCGTCTTCGCGGGCGACCGCACCCAGGAGTTCAACGCCCGGATGTCGGGGCAGCCGTACAGGGCGGGCGGGATCCGGACCACCGTCGCCGCCACCCGCGCCGCCACCGACGCCGAGCTCGGCGCGAACGTCGCCCGGTACATCGGCGAGGCCCTGCGCCAGGGGACGACCACCTTCGAGACCAAGTCCGGGTACGGCCTCACCGTCGAGGACGAGGCCCGCGCCCTGCGCATCGCCGCCGGGCACACGGATGAAGTGACCTATCTGGGGGCTCATATCGTGGCCCCGGAGTACGCCGAGGACCCCGCCGCCTACGTCGAGCTCGTGACCGGCGAGATGCTCGACGCCTGTGCCCCGTACGCCCGTTGGGTCGACGTCTTCTGCGAGAAGGGGGCGTTCGACGGGGACCAGGCCCGGGCCATCCTCCTCGCGGGCAAGGCCAAGGGGCTCACCCCCCGCGTACACGCCAACCAGCTCTCCTACGGGCCCGGCGTCCAGCTCGCCGTCGAGCTCGACGCGGCCAGCGCCGACCACTGCACCCACCTCACCGACGCCGACGTCGACGCGCTCGCCAGCGGCTCCACCGTCGCCACCCTGCTCCCCGGCGCCGAGTTCTCCACCCGCGCCCAGTGGCCCGACGCCCGGCGGCTGCTCGACGCGGGGGTGACGGTCGCGCTGTCCACGGACTGCAACCCGGGGTCCTCGTTCACGTCCTCGATGCCGTTCTGCGTCGCGCTCGCCGTACGGGACATGAAGATGACCCCCGACGAGGCCCTCTGGGCCGCCACCGCCGGGGGCGCCGCCGCGCTGCGGCGCACCGACGTCGGGCGGATCGCGCCCGGCGCCCGCGCCGACCTCGCGCTGCTCGACGCGCCGAGCCACGTCCACCTCGCCTACCGGCCCGGTGTGCCGCTGATCAGCGACGTCTGGCGTCAGGGCATCAAGTGCCGGTAGGCCCTGGGGTGGGCCTCCAGGTACTGGGCGAACGACTGCGCCCGGTGCCCGGCCAGCCGGGGCACGGTGTCCGCGACCGTCGCCATCTCCCCGGCGGCGATCGCCTCGTACGAGCTCACCCAGCCGGTGACCTCCCACTCCTCGGCGCCGTACCCGGCCCGTGAGGCGAAGGCCTCCTCCCGGGTCTCCGCCACATAGGTGACCGTCCGCCCCGCCACCCGGCTCAGCTCCGCCGCCACCTCGGTGAGCGTGAGGGCTTCGGGCCCGGTGACGTCGTACGTGACGCCGTCGTGCTCCTCGCCTTCCTCCAGGAGTACGGCCGTCGCCACGTCCGCGATGTCCTCGTGCGCCACGCCCGAGACCCGGCCGTCCCCGGCGGGGCCCCGGATCACCCCGTCCGGGCCCGCCATCGCGGCGAGCCCGGACAGATAGAGGCTGTCCCGCAGGAACGTGTACGCCAGGCCCGTGCCCCGGATGTACTGCTCGGTGTGCCAGTGGTCGCGCGCGAAGGTGAACGCGGCGTCGGGGGCGGCGCCGAGGAACGACACGTACACGATGCGGCACACACCCGCCGCGACGGCCGCGTCCACGGCGGTGGTGTGCTCGCGTACGCGGCCGGGGGCCTCGTGCGCCGACACCATCAGCAGCGTCCCGGCCCCGTCCAGCGCCTCCCTCATGGCCCTCCCGTCCCCGAACGCGGCGGCCGGCGCCTTGACCGCCCCGGCCAGATCGGGCAGCCGGTCCGGGTCGCGCCCGACGAGCCGCGTCGCGATGCCCCGCTCGGCGAGCCGCCGGGCCACCCGACCGCCGATGGCTCCACTGGCACCGGTTACGGCGATGACGGGGGTGGTCATGGGCCCTCCTGGGGGTCGCTGTGCGACGTGCGATGTGCCTACCTGGCTGTGGGCAATCGTGCCGCTGGGGCGGCACGGGTGGGCACAGCGGCACGCGGCGCACGCCGGTTGGCGCAACCCGCTCGGCCTCAGCCCAGATCCAGCCCGTTCCCCAGCGCCCGCGCCTCCCAGCCACCCGCCACCAGCTCCCCCGCCGCACACCCCGGCTTCCGCTCCGCCTGGTCGCGGAACAGGCCCACGAACGCCTCCGCGAAGCCCAGCCGCGGATACGCCGCCACCAGCTCCGCCCGGAACGAAGCGGAGAACGCGTCCAGGCCCGTCCCCGACACGTCCGCGCTCGTCCCCACCTGCAACAGGTGGCTCTCCACGTCCACCTCCGGCGCCACGTCGTCCCGCATGTGCAGCACGATCAGCTCGGCCGCCCGGTCGCGGCGCGCGCCGGGCCAGCCGAGGCCCGCCGTGAAGACGCGGGCCAGATGGCCGCCCGCCTCCTCGAAGGGCAGGGTGTGGCTGTCGAAGGGCGGCGTGAGCGACAGGTCGTGCAGGAGCGCGGAGACGAAGAACAGCTCGCGGTCGTAGTCGAGGCCGCGCTCCTCGGCCCAGGCCGCGCCGAAGAAGTACGACCGCAGCGAGTGGTGGTACAGCGCCTCGTCCGCGTACTCCGCGCAGACCAGCCGCGCCGCCTCCGCCGCATGCCCCTCGGGCACCTTTACCCCCGCGACCTCGGTCAACATACGCGTCCCCACCCCTCGTCGAGTCGATCGATCACCCCCCAGCCTAGAGTGGCCGGATGAAGACCATCGGCCTGATCGGCGGAATGAGCTGGGAGTCCAGCGCGGAGTACTACCGGCTTCTCAACGAGCTCGTACGCGAGCGGCTCGGCGGGCTGCACTCGGCCCGCTGCGTCCTGCACTCCGTGGACTTCGCCGAGATCGAGGAGTTCCAGCGCGCCGGGGAGTGGGAGCGCGCCGGGGAGGTCCTGGCCGGGGCCGCCAAGGGGCTGGAGGCGGCCGGGGCCGACCTCGTGCTCATCTGCACCAACACCATGCACAAGGTGGCGGACCAGGTCGCCGCGGCCGTCTCGGTGCCGCTGCTGCACCTGGGCGACGCGACCGCTCAGGCCGTACGGGCCCGGGGCATCCGCCGCGTCGGCCTCCTCGGCACCGCCTTCACCATGGAGCAGGACTTCTACCGGGACCGGCTGCGTTCGCATGGGCTGGAAGTGGTCACGCCCGACGCCGACGACCGCGCTCTCGTCCACCGCGTCATCTACGAGGAGTTGTGCCTGGGGGTCGTACGGGACGAGTCCCGTGCCGCGTATCAGGACGTCATCTCCCGGCTCGTCTCCGACGGCGCCGAAGGTGTCATCCTCGGCTGCACCGAGATCGAGCTGTTGATCCGTCAGGAACACTGCCCCGTACCGGTGTTCCCCACCACCCGCCTCCACGCCGAGGCCGCCGTCACCGCCGCGCTCACCCGCTAGAGCGCGCGTCCTTCACCGTACGGTCACAAGAGCGGCCGATCGGCTACCGTCCCGACATTTCGACCGGTACCGTCCTTGGCACGTGCTCAGGGGGAGACCGGGGGGTCGAATTGAGCAGTGGACGCGGTGGCCGGATCCGGGTGGTCAGACCCGGCGAGCTGAACGCCGGTGAGCTGGACGTCTGGCGTGAGATACGGGCGAAGTCGGGCGCGCCCGCGAACCCGTTCATGGAGCCCGAGTTCACCCTCGCCGTCGCCCATGTGCGGCCCTCGGCGCGGGTCGCGGTGGTCGATGACGGGGGTGAGCCGGCCGCCTTCTTCCCCTTCGAGAAGGGCCGGTTCGGGCGGGGGCGGGCCATCGGGTTCGGTGTGTCCGACAGTCAGGGGATCGTCGCCCGGCCCGAAGTCGCCCTGGATGTGAGGGAGTTGCTGCGCGCCTGCTCCCTCTCCGCCTGGGCGTTCGACAACCTGGAGGCCGGGCAGGGGCTCTTCGTCCCGGGCGCGGCCGACTCTTACCCCTCCTTCGTCGTCGACGTCGGCGCGGGGTACGAGGCGTACGAGAGCGGGTTGCGCGAGCGCTCGCCCAAGTTCTTCCGCACCACCACCGCCAAGGAGCGCAGGCTCGGGCGGCAGGCGGGCGAGGTGCGGTTCGTCTTCGACGAGCGGGATCCGGGGGCGCTGCGGCAGCTCATGGAGTGGAAGTCCGCGCAGTACCGCCGCACCGGCCGCCGCGACCGGTTCGCGCAGGCCTGGATCAGCACCCTGGTGCGGTACCTCGCGCACACCGGCGCGCCCGGCTGCTCCGGCGTCCTGTCCGTCCTCCACGTGGCGGACCGCCCGGTCGCCGCCCACTTCGGGCTGCGCTCGCGCACGGTCCTGTCGTGCTGGTTCCCTTCGTACGACCCGGAGTTCGCCAAGTACTCGCCCGGGCTCGTCCTGCATCTGCGGATGGCCGAGGCGGCGGCCGCCGCCGGGATCGGGGTGCTGGACCTGGGGCGGGGGGCCGCCGAGTACAAGGACGCCCTGAAGACCGGGGAGGTCCCGGTGTACGAGGGCGCCTCGGTGCGGCCGGGGGCCGGGGCCGCACTGCACTGGCTGGGCCGCGAGCCGTCCCGCCGCGCGCACGGGTTCGTACGGGAGCGGCCCGCGCTCGCCGCGTTCGGCCGACGCACGCTGAAACAGGCGGGCCGCCTGCGAGGCGGGCGCTGAGCCCGGCCGCACCACCCGCTGGGCCGCACCGCCTGCGGGTCCGCACCGCCTGCGGGTCCGCACCACCTGGGGGGCCGCACCACCTGCCGGGCCGCACCACCCGCACCGCCGCCCCACCCGCACCGCCGCACCACCCGGAAGATCACGGGGGAGTCGCATGTCACGTCGTACGGCACACGCACACAGAGCGGGCGCACCACGGCTGCCGGAGGCCGAGGGGCTGGTCCGGGAGCAGGGTGTCCAGGGGGGCATCGGCGTCGGGGAGCTGGACCTCGACGGGCTCGACGGCGGGGTGCTCTCGCTGGCCCCCGCGCCCGGCGGGCCGCCCGTCGGGGAGGGCGAGGCGTACGTCCTGGTCCGCCTCAGGGGCCGCCCGGTCGGCACGGTGATCGGCCGGGTCGGACCCGGCGAGGACGCCGCCGAGGTGCTGGCCGCGGCCGCCCGTAAGCAGCTCGCCGGGTATGTGCCGCCGGACGGGCGGTCCGCGTCGCCGGTGCGGCTGCCGCGCGCGAGCGTCGTCGTCGCCACCCGTGAGCGGGCCGGACAGCTCGCCCGGGCGCTGGATTCGCTGCTCCGCCAGGACCACCCCGACTACGAGATCGTGGTCGTCGACAACAGCCCGGTGACCGCCCGGACCCGCGGGCTCGTCGAGGGGAGCTACGCGGCGCACGGCGTGCGCTACGTCCGCGAGCCCGTGCCGGGCCTCGCCGCCGCGCACAACCGGGGCGTCGCCGTGGCAGAGGGAACGATTCTGGCGTTCACCGACGACGACGTGGTCGCCGACCCGCGCTGGCTGAGCGCGCTCGCCGCGCCCTTCGCCGCCGACCCGGGGCTCGGCTGTACGACCGGGCTGATCCTGCCCGCCCGGCTGTGCACGCCCGCGCAGATCCTGCTGGAGAGCCACGGCGGGTTCACCAAGGGCTTCGCGCCGCGCTGCTTCGACCCGGCCCGGCCGCCCGCCGACGAGCCGCTGTTCCCGTTCACCGCGGGCCGGTTCGGCTCCGGCGCCAACATGGCCTTCCGGGCCGCCGCCCTGCGTGCCGTCGGCGGCTTCGACCCGGCGACCGGCACGGGGACCCCGGCCAGGGGCGGCGACGACCTGTACGCGTTCGCGCGGATAGTCGTCGCCGGGCACCGGCTCGGCTACACGCCCGAGGCGCTGGTCTGGCACCACCACCGCGAGACCTGGCAGGACCTGGAGAACCAGGCGTACGGGTACGGCGCCGGGCTCACCGCCTACCTCACCGCGCTCCTGGTGCGCCGTCCCGCGCTGCTGCCCGCGCTCCTGGCCCGACTGCCGCGCGGCCTCGCCCACGCCCGCGCCATCAGCGCCCACCGCGCCGCGGGCGAGCAGTCGGTGCCGGGCGAGCACGGCGCTCAGGGCTACCCGTGGCCGCGCGGCCTGTCCCGCCTGGAGCGCCGGGGGATGCTGTACGGCCCCCTCGGCTATCTGCGGGCCCGGCGCCGGGTGCGCGGACTGCGGCGGCCGTGGGAGGCGACGCGATGACGACGGCACCGGCCCCTTCGGGCGGCGGGGACGCCGTCCCCGTCCTCCTCTACCACGCCGTCATGGACGACCCGCCCGCCTGGATCGCCGAATTCACGGTCTCGCCGCGGCAGTTCGCCGCACACCTCGACGCGATCGTGGCCAGTGGCCGCACCCCCGTCACCGTCGGCGCCCTCGCCGGCCACTTCGCGGGGCGGGCGGTGCTGCCGCCGAGACCCGTCGTGCTCACCTTCGACGACGGCTTCGCGGATCTGCCGGGGTCCACCGCCGACGCGCTCGCCGTCCGCGGGCTGCCCGCGACCGCGTACCTCACCACCGGCGCGCTCGCCCCGGGCGGCCGTTCGCTGCTGCCCCCGGCGCCGATGATGACCCTGGGGCAGGCGAAACTCCTGGAGCAGTACGGGATGGAGGTCGGCGGGCACACGGTCTCGCACCCCCAGCTCGACACGCTCACCGCGAAGGCCCTGCGGCGCGAACTGGCCGACTCCAAAGCCACGTTGGAGGACGCGCTCGGCCACGAGGTGGCTCATCTCGCGTATCCGCACGGCTACAACAGCGGCGCCGTGCGCCGGGCCGCCCGCGCCGCCGGGTACGAGAGCGCGGTCGCCGTGCGGCACGCGCTGAGCTCGGACGCCGACGACTCGTACCGCATCGCCCGCCTCATCGTGCGCCGCGGCCACACCGTCGCGGATGTCGAGGCGTGGATGGGCGGCGCGGGGGCCCGTATCGCTCCGTACCGGGACTCGGCGGCGACCGTCGGCTGGCGGCTCTACCGACGGGCCAGGGCGGCCGTGCGCGGCCCGGTCTTCGCGGGGTGAGCTCCCCGGCGGAGCCGCCGGGGACGGGACCGTACGACAGCATCACAAAAGCGAAGCAGGTTCCTATACTTCGCTGAAGGGGACAGCCAGGGGACGGCGGCGTGACGGCCGCGCACCACATCCGTGGGGGGAGTCGCACTGTGCAGCAACGCGTGCCCGCGCCGGTGACCGGAAGCAGCGAGCTGCCACCGGAAAGCGGCGCCAGTGAGGAGGGGGAGGCCGCGCGCGCCCCGAAGCGCGGTCTACCGGATCTGATCAAGCCTCAGACCCTGTTCGCCTGGCTGCCGTTGGTCCTGGCGACCGCCCTGTGGCTGTACGCGCTGCCGCACATCGACTACCGGCACATGGGCGACTGGGGCCTGCTCGACCAGTTGCCCGCCGCCTTCTTCCTCTCCCTCGTGGTGCTCACCGCCGGGTTCGTGGTCAGCCTGCGGCGGGCCGGGACCGCGCCCTGGTGGCCCGGCCTCTACAGCGTCGCCCTGCTCTTCGCCCTCAAGGCGCCCACCGCGATCCTCTACGACTCGGTGCGCTACCCGTGGGCCTCCAAACACGACGCCGTCGTCACGCACCTGCTGGTCAACCAGGACCTGCGGCCGGGCACCCCGCTGTCGGGCAACATGGCCGCCTACGACCAGTGGCCCGGCTTCTTCACCCTCAACTCGGCGCTGGTGCGCGCCTTCGGCGTGGAGACCACCCAGTCGTATCTGAACTGGGCTGCGCTCTTCTACGGAGTGATCCTCATCCCCGTCCTGGTGCTGATCTACCGCACCTTCGCCGAGGACTGGCGGCTGGTGTGGACCGGCGTGTGGATCTTCGAGGTCGCCAACTGGGTGGGCCAGGACTACTTCTCGCCGCAGGGCCTGGCGCTGGTCCTGCACCTGTCCGTACTCGCCGTGGTCCTGCGCCACTTCGTACGCCCGGGCTCCGCCGGGGACCTGCGCTCGCGCGCACACCTCGATCCGGCGGCCGCCTCCGTGCCGCCGCCGACGACGGCCCGCCAGCGCGCGGTCTGCGTGGTGATCCTCGCCCCGCTGATCGCCGCCATCAACTTCACCCACCAGCTCACACCGGTGATGCTCTGCGTCTCCCTGTTCGCCCTCAACCTCACCCGCCGCTACCGCAACCCGGGTCTGCTCGTCGTCACCGGCCTGATCATGCTCGTCTGGGACCTCACCATGGGCCGCCCGCTGTTCGTGGAGACCCTGGACTCGCTCAAGGAGTCCGCGGGCAACCTCCTCAACAACTCGCGGGCCGGATACGCGGGCGAGCTCACCGGACCCGGGCCTGTGCTCCAGGGCCGGGCCGACATCGTGATGGTCCTGGTGGTGGCCGCGCTCGCCGCCTTCGCCGTGCTGACCCGCCGCAAGCTGCTCAGGAGCGCACTGCCACTGCTGCTCGTCTCGATCGCGCCCGTACCGATGTTCGCGATCAACGACTACGGCGGCGAAATGCTCTTCCGGGTCTATCTGTTCGGGCTGCCGGGCGCCGCGTTCTTCGCCGCGGCCGCGCTGGTGCCCGCGCCCGGCGCCGCCAAGGAGCCCGGCCGCCTCCGCCTCGGGCCGGTGGCGCGGCGGCGGATCCCGGCGGTGGCGCTGCCCGCCGTGCTGCTCGCCCTCGTCGCCGGGTTCCTGCCCGCGTACTACGGCAAGGAGCGGATGTACTACACCCCGCCCGCCGAGACCGCGCTGGTCACCCGGGTGATCGACGAGGCCCCGCGCGACTCGCTGATCCTCGCCGCCACCGGCTCCTTCCCGATGGCGCTGCACCGCTACGACCAGCTGGAGCACTGGTTCTTCGTGGAGCAGGCGCTGCCCGAGAACATCAGGATGCTGAAGGACCCGGCCGGTTTCCTGGCGCCGGGCCTGCCCAGGGACGGCAGACCCGCGTTCGTGCTGCTCACCCGCACCCAGGACGTCTACACCGCGGGCGAGGGGCTGCTGCCGGCCGGCGGGTTCGCGGAGCTGACGGCCAAGCTCTCGGCGTCGCCGCTGTTCCGGGTGATCGACCGCAACCAGTACGGAACCGTCCTGCAGTACGGGCCTCCCCCGCGCTCCTGAGGAGCAGGAGGACCCCCACCGCCGCGCCGACCGGAGGCAAGCCGCCGTGACCCTCGCCCAGAACCGCATCCGCGTCGCCCTTGCGCTCTCCGGCTGGGTGGCGCTGGCCGCGACCCAGCTGCCGGACGCCACCCCGGCGCGCTGGATCCTGGTGCTCCTGTTCGTCTCCCTCGGCCCCGGCTTCGCGCTGCTCTACCCGCAGCCCAACATGCTGCGCCCCGGTGCCCGCCTGGAGGCACTGGCGCTCGCGGCGCCGCTCAGCCTCTCGCTGGGGGCGCTGGTGTCGACCTGCCTGTTCCTGGTGGAGGGTTTCTCGGCGACCGCGTTCCTGGTGGCGCTGGCCGCGTTCGCCACGGTGGCGGCCGCTTTCCCGGGCCTGCCGCTACCGGCCGCGACGCGGGGGGCGGTGGAACGGCCACGACGCCGGTGACGGCCTTTTTGGCCCGGGGTTCGTCTGCGGGTGGGTGGTGGGCTGGTCGCGCAGTTCCCCGCGCCCCTGAAGATGCCGCTGCGCGGCGATCCCCTGGGCGCCCCGGAGGGGCGCATCTCAGGGGCGCGGGGCTGTGTCATTGTGCGGCTCCGCCGCGTGGGCGCGACCAGCCGCAGACGGCCCGCAGACAAATACCGGGCAAGGGGCCTCACCGCTCAAGTGGCCTGCCCCACCCCCGCCGGACCACCCCCGCCGGACCACCCCCGGTGGACCACCGCAGCCCCCGCGGCCAGGCAAAGTGCCGTAAAAACAGGCACTGCGGCCTGGGCGAACGAGGCCTGCCCCGCCCAGCCGACGACGGCGAGCACCCACACCCCCACCGCGGTCAGCCGCCAATGCGTGCCGAGCGCGATCAGCGTCACCGCGACCAGCGCCAGGCACAGCACCTGGAGCGCGGTCGGCAGCACCCGCTCGGCCCCGGCGGGCGAGTCCAGCCCGGCCACCTCGGTCAGCATCCGCGTCAGCGCGGAGTGCCACGGGCCCGCCAGCGGGTCCGGCCGCACCCCGAGGATCAGCGGCGCGGTGTGCAGGGCGGCCACCGTCACGCCGAGGCCTGCGGCGAGCAGGGCGGGCCGGGCCCGGTAGAGCGAGACGGCCGCGCTGCACACCACGATCAGGAGCACCCCGGCGGTGAGCGAGACGGGCGGCAGCGCGGAGATGAGCCCGGTGCCGTCGACGTGGTCCGAGGCGGCGTTCCTGGCGTCCTGGGCGCGCGACAGCGGCACCCAGAACAGGGCCGCCGCGAGCCCGAGCAGCAGCCAGAGCACGGTGGTGAGCAGCGGCTCGTCGTCGGGCTCCGGCTCGCCCGGTCGTAAGGGCCGCAGGTGCAGGGTGGTCGCGGTCGCCCCGCCCCGGCCGCCCCCGGATCCGCCCCCCGGCGCGCCGCAGGGGACGTACACCGGGATTCCGAGCGCCGGGGTCCCGGTCTCCAGGCCGCCGCTGAGGTACGCGGTCTGGGTGGTCCAGCGCGTCCCGTAATCCTTGGCCTCCTCGGTCCGGGCGAGCGCCGCGCTGCGGGCCCAGCTCGTGCCGTACTCCTCGGGGCCGCGCTTGCGGGGTTCGCGGGGCGTGCGCACGGTGGCGCGTCCGGCGAGGGCGGCGCGCAGCCCGGGCGCCGAGACGAGCGCCATGCCGCACATCGACACCAGGACCGCCCAGCCCGCGCCCTGGATGCCGGTGGTGCCGAGCAGGACCGCCGCGCTGCCCAGGACCAGGGTGCACATGGCGCCCTGGAGCAGGGCGAGGACGCCGGTGCGGCCCTGGACGCGCAGCACCCCGATGTAGAGCTCGACGGCGACCCGGGGCAGTGCGGCGGCGGCGAGCAGCCGCAGGACGAGGGTGCCGTGCTCGGCGTAGTCCGCGCCGAACGGGGCGAGGATCCGCGGGGCGAAGACGATCAGGAAGGCGACGACCGGCACCAGTAGCAGCGCCATCCTGCGCAGCGCCCCCCGTACGCCGTCGGCGAGCCGGTCCGGGCTGTGCGAGGCGTGCGCGGTGAGCGAGGAGGCCATGTTGATGGCCATGAACTCCATGGTCCCGCCGACCGTGTACGCGATATAGAAGAACCCGTTCTGCGCGGCGTCGAACCGGACCGCGACCATCACCGGCAGCAGATTGATCATCGCGAGCGAGAAGAGCGCGCCGACCGAGTCGCCCGCCAGGAAGCGCCCTATCTCGCGCATCTGGGGCACCGGCCGGTCGCGGTCGGCGGCCGCCTGGGCCGGGATCAGCCTGCGGAAGATCAGCAGGCCGAGCGGCAGGATCGACAGGACCATCGCCGCCGCCCAGGAGAGGAAGACGCCCAGGGTGAAGGCGGCGAAGCCGGCGAGCAGCAGCAGCTTGCCGAGGGAGAACACCGCGTTGCCGACCGGCACCCAGACCGCCTTGCGCAGCCCGGTGAGCACCCCGTCCTGCAGGGTCAGCACCGCCCAGGCGACCGAGGCGAGCACGAAGACCACCCCGGAGGAGAGCCCGCCGAGCGGTTCGTACGAGGCCCCCCACAGCGGCAGCGTGAACAGGAAGCCGACGCTCGCCACGGCCACTACCACGGTGCTCGCCACATACGCCCGCACCACCAGGGGCCCGGTCGCCCGGCCCGCGCGCGGCACATAGCGCACCACCGCGCCGATCATGGTGGTGGCGGTGATCGAGGCGAGCAGCCGCATCGCGGCGATGGCGGCGGAGCCCTGGCCCACCGCCTCCTCGCTGTAGTAGCGGGCCGCGACCAGCCAGAAGCCGAGGCCGAGGGCGGCGGAGACGGCCGTGGAGAGCATCAGGGCGTAGGCGTTGCGGAACATCGAGTCACCGCCCCCGTCACCGGCCGTCGGCGGGCTGTCCTCGGGCCCCGGGGGGTCCCCGGCCGCCGGTTCCGTGGCGTCCGGCCCCCCGCCCGGTCCCTCGTCCCCGCCGACGGCCCGGCGCGCGTCGGACGTGGTGTCAGACACCGGCGGGCCCGCCTCTCGCGGGGCGGGCCCCCGACTCCTCCAGGACCCGCAACGACAGCTCGGCCTTCAGCGGGTCGACGGGCAGGGCGTGCCGCGCGAACCAGCGCCCGGCCTCGGCGGCGGGCGACGGGTCGGTGAAGCCGGCGCCCGCGTAGTCGTCGAGCGGCGGGTCGTAGAGGTAGCCGACGTTCACCCGTGCCTCGGCGAGCGCCGCCCGGGCCGCGTCCCGGTCCTCGACGAGCAGCGGCACCCGGAACAGCGGCTGTACGGGACCGGGCGCCGGCCGCGCCCACTCGCTGGCGAGCAGCCGCTCGGCCCCGGCCCGGTGCCGGGCGAGCACCGCGTCGAGGCGGCCCAGCTTCCGTTCGATCCGGGCGCGTCGGAGGCCGCCCGCGCCGGTGCGGTAGTCGTGCATGTCCACCCGTACCCAGGAGTGGAAGGCGCTCAGGGAGGGCGCGGCGGTGACGGCCCGGCTCAGCTCGCCGGGTCTGAGCGCCATCCGGATGTCCTCGCGCTCCTGGCGCCCGAGCATCCGCAGCACCGCCCACGCGGCGGGTGCGAGGCGCAGGCCGCGGACCGTCGCCTCCGCGTACGGCCGGGCCCAGTAGGCGAGTTCGGCCGTGTGCCGGGGCGGGTCGAGGAGCTCGTCGCGGGTCTTGACCAGGGCCTCGCGAAGCCCGGGGTCGGCGACGGCGAGGAAGCCGCCCGCCTTGGCGGCGGTGTGCTTGGAGAGGGAGAAGACGGCCGCGTCACCGAACGTGCCGACCGCCTGCCCCGCCACCTCGCTCCCGATGGCGTGGGCCGCGTCCTCGATGAGCGGGATGCCCAACTGATCGCACCTGGCGCGCAGTCGGGGCGCCGGGTCCGGGTTCCCGTACAGGTTGGTGGTGAGGACCGCCGACAGGCCCGACCAGGTCTCCTCCGGCACGGCGGAGAGGTCGATCGAGCCGTCGCGGGCGTCCAGCGGCGCCTGTACGGGCCGCAGCCCGGCCGCGAGCACCACGAAGAAGATGACGTCGTCGTTGACGGGCGACATCAGGACCCGGCCGCCGGGCGCGCACCAGTGGCGCAGCGCCACGTACAGCGCGAGCCGGCCGGACGGCAGGTACAGGCACTCACGCCCGAGCCGGTCCCGCATGGTCGCTTCGAGCGTCGAGCACGACGTGGTCTCGTACGGCATGAGTCCCCCCAGACCCCCCGGTTGCCCCGCGCTCAATGTGACCCAGGCCGCACTGTTCGTCAACAACGCCGAGGGCCCGTCCCCAGAAGGAACGGGCCCTCGTACAGGCGTGCCTCACTCTTCGAGTGTCAGCCCCTTGCGCAGCCGCGAGAGGGTGCGCGCGAGCAGCCGGGAGACGTGCATCTGGGAGATGCCGAGCTCCTCGCCGATCTCGGACTGCGTCATGTTGGCGACGAACCGCAGGGACAGGATCTTCCGGTCCCGGGGCGGGAGTTCGGCGATCAGCGGCTTCAGCGACTCGATGTACTCGACGCCTTCGAGGTCGTGGTCCTCGTAGCCGATCCGGTCCGAGAGCGCGCCCTCGGTGTCGTCCTCCTCGGGCTGGGCGTCCAGCGAGCTCGCGGTGTACGCGTTGCTCGCCGCCATCCCTTCGACGACCTCTTCCTTGCTGATGCCCAGGCGCTCGGCGAGCTCGCCCACCGTCGGTGCGCGGTCGAGTTGCTGGGCGAGTTCGTCGCCCGCCTTGGCCAGGTCGAGGCGGAGTTCCTGGAGGCGCCGGGGCACCCGGACCGACCAGGAGGTGTCGCGGAAGAAGCGCTTGATCTCGCCGACGATGGTCGGCATGGCGAACGTCGGGAACTCCACGCCTCTGTCGTGCTCGAAGCGGTCGATCGCCTTGATCAGGCCGATGGTGCCGACCTGGATGATGTCCTCCATCGGCTCGCTCCGCGTACGGAAGCGGGAGGCGGCGAACTTGACCAGCGCCAGGTTGAGTTCGACGAGCGTGTTGCGTACGTAGGAGTACGCGTGGGTTCCCTCTTCGAGGGAGTCGAGCCGGGCGAAGAGCGTCTTCGACAGGGCCCGCGCGTCCAGCGGCGCGATGTGTTCGTAGGGAGGGATCTCCGGGAGATCGTCGAGTCCCTCGATCGGGGTGTGCGGCACGTGCGTTGCCGACGTATCCATGGATTCGTCGAGCCGGGGTGACATGAGGTCTCCTCCATCGTTCTCGGCATATGGCTGCCGACGCCTATACGTGGCGAATCGGTGTGCGGCGCCTCCATGGCCGGTCGCGGTGAAAATCTGTCTCTCCTACCCCTACCCGTTTTGGTTGTACCGCCGCAAGGTCGAGTTGTCCGTATATGCCCGTTTCGGCACGGTGTTCGGCTTCCGACGCGCGTAGGGAAGGCGTAGTGTTCTCGGGGAGTCCGCGTGTACGGAGCCGTGTTCGGTGACGTATGCGGAGAGGTGCGTCACTTGTGACGGGGAGCACGGTTTCCGCACCGTACGGGCGAGCGAACCACTGCCTCACCGCTCACGGTGCGGCACGGAGAATGATGGCGAAGAGGGACGGGCATGGACCGCGGCATGGTCGGTAGCGCGAATCGGGGCCGGCTCAAGGTCGGCGTCCGCTCGCACGGCCCCAGCGAGATCTTCACGCCCGTGGGTGAGCTGGATCACCACACGGCAGAGCTGCTCAGCGAACCCCTGGAGAACGCGGTCGCGGCCGGCCGCGGCCGGCTCGTCGTCGACTGCGCGCAGCTGGAGTTCTGCGACTCCACCGGACTGAACGTGCTGCTCGGCGCCCGGCTGAAGGCCGAGGCGATCGGTGGCGGGGTCCATCTGGCGGGAATGCTCCCGGTGGTGGCCCGCGTCTTCGAGATCACTGGGGCGGAAGCGGTCTTCACCGTGCATGATTCGCTCGAATCCGCACTGGACGACTGACCCCGCTTTGGTGGGGCAGGAGACCAGACTCAAGACGTTGGCGATCCAGGCATTCGGTGAATCGGTGAGGTGAAGCGCTGATGAGCACCACCCGGCAGCACCAGCCGGGCGACCGCGGCCCCGAGCCGGACGGAGCTCCGGTGACGGCCTCGCGCGTCCTCGCGCTGTACGGAGCCAGCGGCATCGTGCCACTGGCGCGCGACTTCACCCGCCAGGCACTGCACGAGTGGGGCTGGCTCCCGGCCGCCACCGCCGACCGGCGCGCGGCCGCGGAGGACGTCCTGCTCGTGGTCTCCGAGCTGGTCACCAACGCCTGTCTGCACGCCGAGGGTCCCGAGCAGCTGCGCGTCGTCCGCACCTCCAAGATGCTGAGGCTTGAGGTCACCGACCGCGGCTCCGGCCAGCCCGCGCCCCGCACCCCGCACCGCGCGGGGCGGCCCGGTGGCCACGGCATGTTCATCGTCCAGCGGCTCTGTCTGGACTGGGGGGTCGTCCGGACGCCCGGAGTGCCCGGCAAGACGGTCTGGGCGGAGCTCGCCGCGCCCGCGTAGGGCGCCCTCTCGGAAATCCGGCGTCCGCGCGGAGCACCCGTGCCCCAGGGCACTCGTGTCACTTGCGATCCGTCATCCACCGCGTTGTGTGTCTTCCCTCTCCAAGGTCCCCGGCGTACCTTGACGCCCAATCTGATGTGCCGTCAGTAACTTGAACGGCCTCGGGACCGAGGGAAATTCGAGGTGTCGTACGTGTCGTACCAGAAGCGGACAGCACTCGCCCTTGCGGCTGCCTTGGCGGGCCCGGTGGTGCTGATGGCCGCCCCGGCCGCCCACGCCGACGTCGTGGACGTCAACTACAAGTGCGAGACACCCATCGGCCCCAAGGCCGCGGTGTCGCCCATCGACATCACGGCCGTCAAGAACGGCAGCGCCTACAAGCTGACCATGTCGTTCCAGAAGGGCGTCTCCTCCAGCCCGGTGGCGCTGGGCGCCGGGGCGATGAGCCCGAGCGCGGTCATCAAGCTGGGCGGCCCCGACAAGGGCACGGTGGCGGTGTCCGGAGCGGCCAACACGGCCGAGATCCCGGCCAACAGCCCGATCAAGATCAGCGACTTGAGCGGTACGTACACACCGAAGGCGTCCGGCAAGGTCACCTTCACCGCGTCGATCCTCACCATCAAGGCGCTGGGCACCACCACGACCTGCACCCCGGGCAACAGCCCCGGCCCCTCGCTCTCGCTGGACGTCACCGGCGCCTCCGGGCCCGTCGACGCGCTGCCGAAGACCGGCCCGCTCGACTCGGCCGTGGCCCTCGGCACGCTCGGCGGCACGGTCCTGCTCACCGGCGCGGCCGGGGTGCTGTGGCTGACCCGGCGCGGCGCACGGGCGCACGGCTGACCCGGCCCCTACCCACGGGACGGCCCGGCCCGGGCACGGGGACGCGCCCGCAAGCCGTACGTCGTCAAGCCGCACGCCGCACCGCTCGACGGGGAGCCGCTGATGCCGCCACGACCGATCCGCCTGGCCGTGTTCGCCGCGGCCCTGGCCCTGACCGCCCTGTCCGCCCCCGCCGCGCGCGCCGCCGACGGGGAGTGGACCGCCGCGCCCGCGTCCGGCGGCTCGCGGCCCAGCGGCGACGGCAGACCGTACTTCTATCTGGAGGGCGCGCCCGGCTCCGTACTGGAGGACCGGCTCTCGCTCACCAACCCCACCGCGCGCCCGCTGACCCTGCGGCTGCGCGGTGCCGCCGCGTACAACGCCTCCACCGGCGCCTTCGCGGTGCGCCCCGGCGCCGATCCGTGGCTCGCGCTCGCCTCGGCCGAGGTGCGGATCCCGCCGCGCACCCGGGCCGAGGTGCCGTTCGCGGTCACCGTCCCGGCGGGCGCCCCGCCCGGCGACCACCCGGCGGCGCTCGTCGCGTCCGGCGGCGGCCGGGAGGCGGGGGTGCGGGTCCAGGCGCGGGTCGCGGGCCCGGTCCTGCCCGCGCTCACCGTCGAGGACGTACGCGTCGACAAGGGCCGCTCCCTCATCCGTTACGCCCTGGTCAACCGGGGCAACACGACCCTCGCCCCGAGCCTGGCCGTCCGCGCCGACGGGCTCTTCGGGCAGCCGCTGCGGCGCCCGGCCCGACCGCTGCCGGTCGAGCTGCTGCCCGGTCAGCGCGTCGAGCTCGCCGAGCCCTGGCGGCGCCCGCCCGCCCTCGACCGCGTCGAGGTGCGCCTGACGGTGACGGCGGGCGGGGCCGCCCGGAGCGAGGCGACGGCCTCGGCGGTGTTCGTGCCGTGGGGCCCGGCGGCGGGCGCCGGGTGCGTGGCGGCGGGCGCGGGCGCGGCGCTGTGGGTACGGAGGCGGCGCCGTCGGCCGGATCCGGGTGGCCCCGAAACCCCTGACCCCGTAACCGAGTTGGCGACGACGGGAGCAGTATCGTGAAGCCGCGTACGAGAGGGGCGGCGCTGGTAGCGGCCGCGCTGTTGACGCTCCCGCCGGCGTCGGCGCTGGCGTCGGCGGCCGCGAGCGCCGACGACGTGAAGCCCGCCGTGACGCTGTCGAAGCCGGAGGCGGCCAAGGGGACCGAGATCACCGCCAGTGGCACCGGCTGGCGGCCCGGCGCGCTCCTGATGCTGCTGGTCTGCGGCCAGTCCACCCCCGGGCAGGGCGTGATCGGCGGCACCAACTCCTGCGCCAACGCGGACGGGCGCGCGGTGACCACCGACGCCAAGGGCGCCTTCAGCAAGCCGCTGCCGGTGGCCGCACCGCCCAAGCCCTGCCCCTGTGTGGTGCACGTGGCCACGGTGACGGGCGAACAGGCGTTGGTGGACGCCGAGTTGAAGATCACCGGTCATCCGGTGGCGCCGCTGCCCGAGCAGTCGGGCACCGGGCGCCTGAGCGTCCTGACCGCGCCGGAGCTCGACGGGAGCAGCGGGATCCTCACCTGGTTCGGGGCGCCGCCCTCGCGCACGCTCGTCGTCACCGTCGGCAACCTCGGTGCGGCCCCGGTCAAGGACCCGGTCTTCCAAGTGGGCACCTCCCACGGTGTGTTCGCGCCGCAGTGGGAGGACCGGCAGTGGAAGGGCACCATCAAGCCCGGCGGCAAGGCCGAGGTCAGGCTGGGCTTCGAGCTGTCGGCGGGCGCGCACGGCGACTACCAGGTCTCGGTGAAGTACGGGCAGAAGGTGCTCGCCACCCAGCCGTGGGGGGTGGGCCGCCCGTGGGGCGTCACGCTCTTCTGGATCCTGCTGGGCGTGGTCGTCCCGGCGGCGGTGTTCCGCATCGGCATGGCGGTGGTGGACAAGGTCCGCCCGAGCGGGGCGGAGCACGCACGGCGGGGGCGCGCGGGGGACCGCGCCCGACCCCGCCGGCCCGTCCGCAGGGCTGCCGCCGAACCGTCCCCGCAGCCACCGGCCGACGACACCTCCACCACGGCCACGACCACGGCGACGACGCCCCTGCCGTGGTTCACCCCCGACTCCGCACCGACCGAGAACCGTCCGAACACCCCCACGACGAAGGGAAATCCGTGACCACGCAACGGAGGATGAGCGCGGCCGGAGCCGCGCTGATGCTCGCAGGCGCGGGAATCATTCTGGCCGCCGGACCCGCCCGGGCGGCAGAGGTCTCGTACGCCACCGAGTGCATCCCGCCACCCATCTCCGGCCTGCCGCCCGTCGAGGGCACCACCAAGGTGCAGATCACCGCGCCCGCCGAGGCGAAGGTGGGCGACGAGGTCGAAGTGGTGTGGAAGACCGTCCAGGCCGCGTCGAAGAACCCCGACGTGCTCGACCTGGAGAAGGACACCGTGAAGCCGACCGGCACCGTCAAGGTGGCCGGTGCCCAGAGCGCCGACCTGGCGGTGGAGGGCCCGCGGCAGAACCCGCCGATCCCCAAGAACAGCCCGATGGTCCTGCCCGACATGAAGGCCAGGCTGAAGCTGACCAAGGCGGGCGACGTCAAGCTGACGCCGGACAAGTACAACATCAACGTCAGCAAGCCGATCTCGACGGACACCACGTGCTCCCCGAAGGAGACGGTCGGCGCCGGGGCGACGATCAAGGTGACGGAGGGCGGGGGGACGTCGGGCGGGACGACGACGTCCGGTGGTACGACGGGGAGCGGTGGGACGACGACCTCCGGCGGTACGACCGGGAGCGGAGGGACCACGGCGTCCGGCGGGACCACCGCCTCGGGCGGGACGACCGGCGGCACCACGACCTCCGGCGGCACCACGACCTCCGGCGGCACCACGACCTCCGGCGGCACCACGTCCACGGGCGGAACCACCACCGGCGGAGCCACCACCGGCGGCAGCGGCGGGCAGACCGACTTCCCCGGCAAGGAAGTAGCGGTCACCTTTGCCTGCAAGTCCCCCGGCCCGGCCAGTATCAATTCCAAGGTGACGATCGGCGCCAAGAAGAACGGCGGGAGTTACGACCTCACGGTCAAGACCGCCAAGGGCGTCATGAACAGCCCGGCCCCGCTTCCCGCGGGCGCGCTGAAGCCCTCCATGCAGATCACCGTCGGCGGCGCCGACAAGGGCTCGGTGACGGTGACGGGACCGGCCAACTCCGGCCCCCTGAACACCGGCGACCCGGTCAGCCTCTCCGACATGACCGGCACCTACAAACCGGGCGCGAGCGGCAAGTCGACGCTCAGCCCCGGCGCCCTGACGATCGACGTCACCCTGGGCGGCTCGAAGATCAACATCCCCTGCGCGGTCAAGGGCACGGCGCCCGTGTCCCTGGAGCTGGACACCACGGCCCAGCAGGGCGGCGCGTCCGGCGGCACGAGCAGCTCCGGCGGCAGCTCCGGCGGCAGCTCCGGCGGTACCGCCGGCGGCGCCACGGGCAGCAGCTCCGGCGGCCTCGCCGAGACCGGGGCGAACGACCACGGCGCCCTGCGCGCCCTCGGCCTCATCGCCGGGACCGCCGTCCTGCTCGGCGGCGCGGTCTTCACCTTCACCCCGTGGCGGCGGCTGCGCGGCACGCGCTGAGCCGTCCCGTACGTACGGATACGCGGTACGGATACGCGAGGGGCCGCCGCACCCCGAAAGGTGCGGCGGCCCCTGGCCGTGCGGCGTGGTGCGGTGCGCTTAGTGCACGCCGCCCATGAGCGACTGGACGTTCTTGCGGTACATGTAGATCGCGAGGCCCGCGACGGCGGCCATCGAGGCCTCCATCGCGATGATCCCGAGGCCGTCGAGGCTCACACCGGCCAGCGAGAGCAGACCGGTGAAGCAGTCGCCCGCGGTGACCGCGAGGAACCAGACGCCCATCATCTGGGAGGCGTACTTCTGCGGCGCCATCTTGGTCGTGACCGAGAGGCCGACCGGGGAGAGGCAGAGCTCGCCGATGGTCTGGATCATGTAGATCGAGACGAGCCACATCGGGGAGACCTTGCCGTCGCCCGCCATGTTCATCGGGACGATGAAGACGAAGAACGAGGCGCCGATGACGACCAGGCCCATCGCGAACTTCACGATGGTGTTGGGCTCCTGGTTCTTACGGGCGAGCCACAGCCACAGCCAGGCGAAGACCGGGGCCAGGGCCATGACGAACAGCGGGTTCAGCGACTGGTACCAGGTGGCCGAGAAGTGGATGCCGGCGACGTTGTCGGTGGTCTTGGCGTCCGCGAAGAGCGACAGCGTCGAGCCGCCCTGGTCGTAGATCATCCAGAAGACGGCGGCCGCGACGAACAGCCAGATGTAGCCGTTCATCTTCGACTGCTCGGTCGTCGACAGGTCCTTGTCGCGCTTGATGCGGACCAGGACCGCGATCGGGATGATCAGACCGGCGAGGGTGAGCGGAACCAGCGCCCAGTTCAGGGTGTAGGCACCCATGGCGACCACGACGCCGTAGAACACGGCGAGGGCGGCGACGACGGCGGCGACCTTGGCGAGAACGCCCTTGCGCTCCTCGGCGGACAGCGGGTTCGGGACGAGGCTGCTCTTCGGGTCCAGGTGCTTGGTGCCGAGGAGGAACTGCGCCAGACCCAGGGCCATGCCGAGCGCGGCGAGGGCGAAGCCCAGGTGCCAGTTGTGCTCCTTGCCGACCGTGCCGATGACCAGCGGCGCCGCGAAGGCACCGAGGTTGATGCCCATGTAGAAGACGGTGAAGCCACCGTCGCGTCGCGGGTCGTCCGCACCGTTGTACAGGTGGCCGACCATCGTGGAGATGTTGGCCTTGAGGAGACCGGAGCCGACGGCGACCAGTACCAGGCCGGCGAAGAACGGCGCCTGGCCGGGCAGGGCCAGCGCAAGGTGACCGCTCATGATCACGAAACCGGCGACGGTGACCGTCTTGCGGGCACCCCACACACGGTCGCCGAACCAGCCGCCCGGCATCGCCATGAGGTAGACCATGGAGACGTAGACGGAGTAGATGGCCGTGGCCGTGGTGGCCCGCATGGCGAGGCCGCCGCCCTGGGCGCCGGTCGCCGCGTCGGCGCCGCCGGAGACCAGGTAGTACACGAGAAGGGCGCGCATGCCGTAGTAGGAGAAGCGCTCCCACATCTCGGTCATGAAGAGAGTGGCCAGGCCGCGGGGGTGGCCGAAGAAGGTCTTCTCGGAACCGGTGGTGCTCGCCGAGTCCTTCGTCAGGCTGGACGCCATGGTCGATCCTTGCTTGCTCGGGACGCGCGCTTCGTGAGCGGTGGTCGCGCCCGGTGGGGGGTGGCCGGCACCGGCAGGGGAGCCGCCCCGCCCCTACGCCCGAGGGGTTCGCATCCGTGGTGACGGAGTCGAGAGGACGGACCCACCGGGATCCACGCCCGGGGCGCGACATCGCGCCCGGGGCCCGGCCCATAGGTCATTCACTGTCTTCGGAACCAGTAATTCCGGTTCGTTCGCAGAAAAGAGACCTTTGGCGCGCCAAGCAGGCCAAAGGTCCCCGAGTTAGTGCTAAAGGCGTTGAGACACCATACGACACCACACCGCCGCATATGGAAGGACTTGAGAGATGGATCACAGGTGTTGCTGGAACCATCCGCCCACATTCGAAGGTGGTTAACAGGATCGCATCCCAGAGCCGCAGGGGCGGACGGGCAAAAGACGATCAAGGAACGGCCGCCCGACGATCAAGAGGCGATCAGGGGACGATCAAGAACGGGCGCGGCTCCCAACCCCGGCCGGTCCCTGACGGGTTCCACGGACAGGCCGTCCCGGTCGCGGACTACCATCACCCCCATGACCCGTGTACTGCTCGCCGAGGACGACGCGTCCATCTCGGAGCCGCTGGCCCGCGCACTGCGTCGGGAGGGTTACGAGGTCGAGGTCCGCGAGGACGGCCCGACCGCCCTCGACGCCGGACTCCAGGGAGGCGCCGACCTGGTCGTGCTCGACCTGGGGCTGCCCGGCATGGACGGCCTGGAGGTGGCCCGCAGGCTCCGCTCCGAGGGCCACACCGTCCCGATCCTGGTGCTGACCGCCCGCGCCGACGAGGTGGACACCGTGGTCGGCCTCGACGCCGGCGCCGACGACTACGTCACCAAGCCGTTCCGGCTGGCCGAGCTGCTGGCCCGGGTGCGGGCCCTGCTGCGGCGCGGCGCCACCGAGCCCGCCCCCCAGCCCGCCACCCACGGCGTACGGATCGACGTCGAGTCGCACCGCGCCTGGATGGGCGACGAGGAGCTCCAGCTCACCGCCAAGGAGTTCGACCTGCTGCGGGTGCTCGTGCGCGACGCGGGCCGGGTCGTCACCCGCGACCAGCTGATGCGCGAGGTCTGGGACACCACCTGGTGGTCCTCGACCAAGACGCTCGACATGCACATCTCCTGGCTGCGCAAGAAGCTCGGCGACGACGCCGCCAACCCGCGCTACATCGCCACCGTCCGCGGCGTCGGCTTCCGCTTCGAGAAGAGCTGACGACCCGCGGCCCGTACGTCCTGGGACACTGAGCCATGCGCCGCCGACTGATCAACTCCACGCTCGCCGTGGTGCTCGTGGTGATCGCCGTCTTCGGCATCTCCCTCGTCATCGTCGAGACCAGGACGATCAGCAGCAGCGCCCAGGAGAGCGTGAACTCCGAGGCGCTGCGGCTCGTCAGCGTCATCGACAGCCGGATGCTCGCGGGCGAGACGGTCGGCCCCCAGTCGCTGGCCGGGGTCGGTCCCGACCGCTACGCCCGCATCGACATCCCCGGCCGCGCCCCCATCGAGCTCGGCGCCCGGCCGAGCGGCTCGCTCATCCGCGGCACCGCCACGGGCGCGCGCGGCGAGACCGTCCTGGTGGAGGAGTCCCGCTCCACGGTCACCAGGGAGGTCGGGCGCACCCTGCTGATCATCGGCGCGGTGGCGCTGCTGGCCATCGTCTCCGCGGTGCTCCTCGCCGTACGCCAGGCCAACAAGCTGGCCTCCCCGCTCACCGATCTGGCCGAGACCGCGGAGCGGCTCGGCTCCGGCGACCCGCGCCCCCGCCACAAGCGGTACGGGGTGCACGAGCTGGACCGGGTCGCCGACGTCCTGGACTCCTCCGCCGAGCGCATCGGCAAGATGCTCACCGCCGAACGCAGGCTCGCCGCCGACGCCTCCCACCAGCTGCGCACCCCGCTCACCGCGCTCTCCATGCGGCTGGAGGAGATCGCCCTCACCGACGACCTGGACACGGTCAAGGAGGAGGCGACGATCGCGCTCACCCAGGTCGAGCGGCTCACCGACGTGGTGGAGCGGCTGCTCACCAACTCCCGCGACCCCCGGATCGGCTCGGCCGTCGTCTTCGACCTCGACGAGGTGGTCAAGCAGCAGCTGGAGGAGTGGCGCCCGGCCTACCGCAGCGCGGGCCGCGCGATCGTCCGCTCCGGCAAGCAGGGGCTGCGTGCGGTGGGCACCCCGGGGGCGGTCGCCCAGGTCCTGGCGGCGCTGATCGAGAACTCGCTGATGCACGGCGGCGGCACGGTCGCGGTGCGCACCCGTGTCACCGGCAACCAGACCGTGGTCGAGGTCACCGACCAGGGGCCCGGTGTGCCGTCCGACCTCGGGGCGCGGATCTTCGAACGGACCATCAGCGGCCGCAACTCCACCGGCATCGGCCTCGCGGTCGCCCGCGACCTGGCGGAGGCGGACGGCGGCCGCCTGGAGATGCTCCAGCAGCAGCCCGCGGTGTTCGCTCTGTTCCTGGGCCGGATGGCACGCGACCCGCGTGATCCGCACGAGCCGGAGCAGACGATCAGATGACCGGTTTACGCCCCTGATTCACGAGCCGGAACTGCTTCACGAGCCGGAGTTGTGGCGGGCGTACGGCTGAGGGGCATCGCCGAGAAAGGATTCTGCGGTCTCCACGGCCTCCCGGGCGGGCAGCGCCCGGAACACCCAGGTGCGGTACGACCAGAACCGGAAGACCGTGCCGAGGCCGAGGCCCACCACGTTCTTGGCGACGTTGTCGGCGACCGTCGAGGTGTAGCCGAAGCCGTAGTGCGAGAGCGCGAGGACACCGTTCTCGATCACCAGGCCGATGCCGCTGAACAGCAGGAACAGCATCAGCTCCCGGCTGCGCCGGCCGCTGTCGGTGTGCCGGTAGGTCCAGTAGCGGTTGCCGACGTAGTTGGTGGCGATGGCGACGGCGGTGGCGATGACTCCGGAGCGTACGACCGCGAGGTGGGCCACGTGCATGCACAGGTTGAAGACGATCGCGTTGACGACGAACCCGATGGCGCCCACGGCGCCGAACTTCGCGATCTCCCGGGCGAGCAGCTGCAGTCGCGTACGCAATGCGCCCCGTTCACTCATGGTGATCGCCCAGCCCCGTTCGGTTCGGTGTCGTTCTCGGTATCGGTGTCGTTCGTCGTACGCCAACCCGGCCATGCTAACCAGCGCCTCTGGGCATTGCTCGTGGACGCCCGCAAATCCAGGCCACGCCCGGCCCCGCAGGGGCTCCACGGGCCGCTCCGGCGGGGGCCCCGGGGACGGCGGATACCCTGGGGGTGTGACGTTCCCGGTAGTCGGCATGGTCGGCGGCGGTCAGCTCGCCCGTATGACCCACGAGGCGGGCATCCCCCTCGGCCTCAGATTCAAGTTGCTCAGTGACACCCCCCAGGACTCGGCGGCCCAGGTGGTGAGCGAGGTCGTCATCGGCGACTATCGCGACCTGGAGACGCTGCGTGCCTTCGCGCGCGGCTGTGACGTGATCACCTTCGATCACGAGCACGTACCCACCGAACACCTGCGGGCCCTGGAGGCGGACGGCATTCCCGTCCGGCCGGGGCCCGACGCGTTGGTGCACGCCCAGGACAAGGGGGTGATGCGCGCCAAGCTCGACGAGATCGGTGCGCCCTGCCCCCGCCACCGGCTGGTGGCGGACCCGGCCGACGTGTCGCGGTTCGCCGCGGAGATCAGCGGGGGCGGCGCGAAGCGCCTCGATGAGGGGCGGTGGTCGGGCGACGGGTCGGACGGCTACCCCGTCATCCTCAAGACGGTGCGGGGCGGCTACGACGGCAAGGGCGTGTGGTTCGTGCGCTCCGAGGCGGACGCGGCGGACGCCTTCAAGGCGGGCGTCGCGGTCCTGGCCGAGGAGAAGGTCGACTTCGTACGGGAGCTGGCCGCCAATGTGGTCCGCTCCCCGCACGGCCAGGCGGTGGCCTACCCGGTCGTCGAGTCGGTCCAGGTCGACGGCGTATGCGACACCGTGATCGCCCCCGCGCCCGACCTCGCCGAGGAACTGGCGGGCGAGGCCCAGCAGCTGGCCCTGCGCATCGCGGACGAGCTCGGCGTGGTCGGCCACCTCGCGGTCGAGCTCTTCGAGACCCGCGACGCCGATGGGGTGTCGCGCATCCTCGTCAACGAGCTGGCCATGCGCCCGCACAACTCCGGCCACTGGACCCAGGACGGCGCGGTCACCTCGCAGTTCGCCAACCACGTCCGGGCCGTACTCGACCTTCCGCTGGGCGACCCGCGCCCGAGGTCGAAGTGGACGGTCATGTGCAACGTGCTCGGCGGCGACTACCCGGACATGTACTACGCGTATCTGCACTGCATGGCCCGCGACCCCCAGCTCAAGATCCATATGTACGGCAAGGACGTGAAGCCCGGTCGTAAGGTCGGTCACGTCAACACCTACGGCGACGACCTCGCTGACGTGCGCGAGCGCGCCCGTCACGCGGCCGACTACCTCAGAGGAACGATCACCGAATGAGCGCCACCCCTGTCACCGGTCCTGTTGTCGGCATCGTCATGGGCTCGGACTCCGACTGGCCGGTCATGGAGGCCGCCGCCCAGGCCCTGCACGAGTTCGAGATCGCGTACGAGGTCGACGTGGTCTCGGCGCACCGGATGCCGCACGAGATGATCGCGTATGGCGAGCAGGCGGCGGACCGCGGCCTGAAGGCGATCATCGCGGGCGCGGGCGGGGCGGCCCATCTGCCCGGCATGCTCGCCTCGGTCACCCCGCTGCCGGTGATCGGTGTGCCGGTACCGCTGAAGTACCTGGACGGCATGGACTCCCTGCTGTCCATCGTGCAGATGCCGGCCGGGGTGCCGGTGGCGACGGTGTCGGTGGGCGGGGCGCGCAACGCGGGCCTGCTGGCCGCCCGTATCCTGGCCGCCCACGACCCCGAACTCCTGGCGCGCATGCGGGAGTTCCAGCAGGAGCTGAACGACCAGGCGACGGAGAAGGGCAGGCGGCTGCGCTCCAAGGTGGAGGCCTCGGCGTCCTTCGGCTTCGGAAAGTGAGCACGGTGGACCACCTCGCGCGGGCCCGTACGCTGCTGGCCCAGCACCCCGTCGTCGACGGCCACAACGACCTCCCCTGGGCGCTGCGCAAGCAGGTCCGCTACGACCTCGAACGCCGCGACGTCGGCCGGGACCAGACCGGCCATCTGCACACCGACATCCCCCGGCTACGGGCGGGCGGGGTGGGCGCGCAGTTCTGGTCCGTGTACGTGCGTACCGACATGGCGGGCGACGAGGCGGTCAGCGCCACCCTTGAGCAGATCGACTGCGTCGACCAGCTGATCGCGCGCTACCCCGGGGACCTGGCGGCGGCGCTGACGGCGGACGACATGGAGAAGGCGCGGGCGGAGGGCCGCATCGCCTCGCTCAAGGGCGCGGAGGGCGGCCACTCCATCAACAACTCCCTCGCCACGCTACGGGCGTTGTACGCGCTGGGCGTCCGCTACATGACGCTGACCCACAACGACAACACCGCCTGGGCGGACTCGGCGACGGACGCGCCGGGGGTGGGGGGCCTGTCCCCGTTCGGCCACGAGGTGGTCCGCGAGATGAACCGCCTCGGCATGCTCGTCGACCTCTCGCACGTGGCGGCGACGACGATGCGGGACGCGCTGTCGACGTCGTCGGCGCCCGTGATCTTCTCCCATTCCTCGGCGCGGGCGGTGTGCGACCACCCGCGCAACGTGGCCGACGACGTGCTGTCGCTCCTCCCCGGCAACGGGGGAGTGGCCATGGTGACCTTCGTACCGAAGTTCATCCTGCCTGCGGCGGTGGAGTGGACGGCGGCGGCGGACGAGAACCTGCGCGCGCACGGGCTGCACGCGTTGGACACCTCGCCCGAGGCGATGGCGCTGCACGCCGCCTTCGAGGCGGCGCACCCGCGTCCGGCCGCTTCCGTGGTGACGGTGGCGGACCACCTCGACCACATGCGCGCGGTCGCCGGGATCGACCACATCGGCATCGGCGGCGACTTCGACGGCACGGCGTTCACCCCGTCCGGCCTGGACGACGTCTCCGGCTACCCCAACCTGATCGCCGAGCTCCTCAGCCGCGGCTGGTCCGAGGGGGACCTGGCCAAGCTGACGTGGGGGAACGCGGTACGGGTGTTGCGGGACGCGGAGGCGGTGAGCCGGGAGGAGGCGGGGCGGCGGGGGGTGTCGAACGCGACGCTGGATTCCCTGGACGGTTGAGCCCCCACCCCGCCCCTTCCCTAAACCCTCCGGGGGTGGGTGGGGGCTGAGGTGGCCTCCCGGGGGCTCCGCCCCCGGCCCCCGTTGCGGGGCTGCGCCCCTGCACCCCGCTGGGGCTCCGCCCCCGCCCCCGCTTTCGGGGCTCCGCCCCGGACCCCGCTCCTCAAACTCCCCCAAGGACTTCGTCCAGGGGGGACCCCCAGGGGCTGAATTTGCCCGGGCCCCGCTCCTTGCACGCCGGAGGGGCCGGAGGTGCCTGCAGGGGCGCGGGGAACTGCGCGACCAGCCACAGCCGACCCGCAGACAAACCACGGGCCTACAGGGGCGCGGGGAACTGCGCGACCAGCCCCCACCCACCCGCAGACAAACACGGGGCCGGGGGCGAAGCCCCCGGGAGCC
Source organism: Streptomyces sp. NPDC031265 (assembly GCF_055570295.1). Classification (NCBI taxonomy): domain Bacteria; kingdom Bacillati; phylum Actinomycetota; class Actinomycetes; order Kitasatosporales; family Streptomycetaceae; genus Streptomyces; species Streptomyces sp. NPDC031265. Next base: position 44,931 of record NZ_JBVIHM010000036.1, on the reverse strand, counting down.
GAGCCGGGGTCCTCCCCCGAACGCCTCATCCGCCGAGACCTCCCGCCGCCGACGTGTGATCGTGGCCGTACTGCTGTCGCCGACGCCGAACCGGGAGACCGTCATGGCAGATCTGCAGGACGAGGCCGACGTCGCCACCGCCGCGATAGGCGCACCCGACCGCGCCACCCCCCGGAAACGCGGCTCCAAGCCCAAGCCCGGCCAACCAGCGCCGGAAGCCACGCCGGAGGCGGACGCGCCGGAAGCCACGCCGGAGGCCGACGCGCCGGAAGCCACGCCGGAGGCGGACGCGCCGGAAGCCACGCCGGAGGCGGAGGCCATCGCCCCCGGCGACACCCTCGACCCCGACGTGCGCACCCGCATCCACACCCTCCTCCGCGCCCACCCCGTCGCCGACGGCTACAACACCCTCGCCCAGGTGCTCGTGAACACCCCGTGGCACGACGTCGAGCTGGGGGAGAGTTCGCTGGACACCGACATCCCCCGGCTACGGCACGGCGGCGTCGGCGCGCAGTTCTGGTCGCTGATGGTCGCCGGCGACTGCCCCGACCCCGTCAGCGCCACCCTGGAACGCGTCGACCGGCTCCGTACGCTCGTGGACGCCTGCCCGGAGGGGCTGCGGCTCGCGCAGGCCATCGGGGACCTTGCCGACGCCCGCAACCACGGCCGTATCGCGTCCCTCTTCGGGCCGGTGGCCGCCCACGCGCTGGGCGACTCGCTGGGCACGGTCCGGGCCTACCACGCCCTCGGCGTACGCGCCGTCGCCCTCACCGCCACCGCGAGCTGGACCCGCGCGGGCCTGACGCGCTTCGGGCAGGAGGTCGTACGGGAGCTCAACCGGCTCGGCATGGCCATCGACCTGTCCGGCGCCGCCCCGGAGACCGTCCGCGAGACCCTCGGCGCCGCCAACGCCCCGCTGATCTTCACCCGCTCGGCCGCCCGCGCCCTCACCGACCACCCGCTCAACGTCACCGACGAGCTCCTCGGCGGGCTCCCCGAGAACGGGGGGGTTTGTCTGGTGAGCTTCAACCCCGCGCAGGTCGCGCGGTCCGGGCGGCCCGCCTGCACGCAGGACGTCGCCGACCACATCGAGTATCTGCGCGGCGTCGTCGGGCCGGACCACATCGGCCTCTCGGGCGGGTACGGCCTGATGCCGGACGCCCCGCGCACCGTCGGCCTGGAGGACGCCTCCTGCTACCCCGTACTGCTCGCCGAGCTGATCGGCCGCGGCTGGGACGACGCCGATCTCGCCGCGCTGACCTGGGGGAACTTCGCCCGGGTCATCCGTGACGTGGACTTCGCCGCCCGCGCGGCCCAACCCCGCCGAGGGCCCTCCACCGCCACCATCGAGGATCTCGACCCGAGCTAGCCCGCTACGCGCGCGGGCGGCCCATCGCCCGGAACGTCCAGCCCGCCTCGCGCCACTTCACCGAGTCCAGCGCGTTCCGCCCGTCCAGGACGATCCGGGCGCCGGCCACCTCGCCCAGCGCCGCCGGGTCCAGCTCGCGGAACTCGCGCCACTCGGTGAGGTGGAGCACCACGTCCGCGCCCCGGACCGCGTCAAGGGCGGTGTCCGCGTACCCCAGCGTCGGGAACAGGCGGCGGGCGTTGTCCATGCCCTTGGGGTCGTAGACGGTGACCTGGCCGCCCTGGAGGTGGATCTGCCCGGCCACGTTCAGGGCGGGCGAGTCGCGCACGTCGTCGGAGTCGGGCTTGAAGGTCGCGCCGAGCACGGCGACCCGCTTGCCCAGGAAGGACCCGCCGCCGAGCGCCTCCCGCGCCATCTCGACCATCTGGCCGCGGCGGCGCATGTTGATGGAGTCGATCTCGCGCAGGAAGGTGAGCGCCTGGTCGGCGCCGAGCTCACCGGCCCGGGCCATGAAGGCGCGGATGTCCTTCGGCAGACAGCCGCCGCCGAAGCCGATCCCGGCCCGCAGGAACTTCGAGCCGATCCGCTCGTCGTGCCCGATGGCCTCGGCGAGCTTCACGACGTCCCCGTCCGCGGCCTCGCACACCTCGGCCATGGCGTTGATGAACGAGATCTTGGTGGCCAGGAAGGAGTTGGCGGAGGTCTTCACCAGCTCGGCGGTCGGGAAGTCGGTCACCACGAACGGCGAGCCCTCGCCGACCGGCACCGCGTACACCTCGCGGAGCAGCTTCTCGGCCCGCTCGCTCTCCACACCGACCACGAGCCGGTCGGGGTGCAGGGTGTCGTTCACGGCGAAGCCCTCGCGCAGGAACTCGGGGTTCCAGGCCAGGTCCACGCCCTCGGGCAGCCCTGCGGCGAGCCGGGCGGCGGACCCGACCGGCACGGTCGACTTCCCGACCACCAGCGCGCCCGGGCGCAGATGCGGCGCCAGCGACGTGAAGGCGGCGTCGACGTACGACATGTCGCAGGCGTACTCGCCGTGCTTCTGCGGGGTGTTCACACAGACGAAGTGCACATCGCCGAAGGCGCCGACCTCCTCCCAGGAGGTGGTGAAGCGCAGCCGCCCGCTGGATCCCTCGATCCCGGCGACGTGCTTGCGGAGCAGGTCCTCAAGGCCCGGCTCGTACATCGGCACGCGCCCCTGCGCCAGCATCTCGATCTTCTCGGGGACGACGTCGAGGCCCAGCACCTCGAATCCCAGCTCCGCCATGGCCGCGGCGTGGGTGGCCCCGAGGTATCCGGTGCCGATCACAGTGATCTTGAGGGCCATGCGGTGCTCCTGGAAGGTACGGGCTTTGAGGGCGCTGCCCGAGCATAGTCGGGGGCGTACGGGCACCGTGATCCGCACTGATCCGAAGCGACGGCGGAGTAATCGGGCCTGTCGTCAAACTCACGTATGCCCCGGGGCGTACACCCCTCTAAAATTAAGGTTACTTAACGGTAGTTAGCGCCCTTGGGAGTGAGTCACCTTGGCCGGAACGGCTGATTTCGACCTGTACCGCCCGTCCGAAGAACACGACATGCTCCGCGACGCGATCCGCTCGCTCTCCGAGGCGAAGATCGCGCCGTTCGCGGCCGAGGTCGACGAGGAGGCCCGCTTCCCGCAGGAGGCGCTGGACGCCCTGGTCGCCAACGACCTGCACGCCGTGCACGTCCCCGAGGAGTACGGCGGCGCCGGCGCCGACGCGCTCGCCACCGTCATCGTGATCGAGGAGGTGGCCCGCGTCTGCGCGTCCTCCTCCCTCATCCCGGCCGTGAACAAGCTCGGCTCGCTCCCGGTGATCCTCTCCGGCTCCGAGGAGCTGAAGAAGAAGTACCTGGGCCCGCTGGCCAAGGGCGACGGGATGTTCTCGTACTGCCTCTCGGAGCCGGACGCGGGCTCGGACGCGGCCGGCATGAAGACCCGCGCGGTCCGCGACGGCGACTTCTGGGTCCTCAACGGCGTGAAGCGCTGGATCACCAACGCGGGCGTCTCCGACTACTACACGGTCATGGCCGTGACGGACCCGGAGAAGCGATCGAAGGGCATCTCCGCCTTCGTCGTCGAGAAGTCGGACCCGGGCGTCTCCTTCGGCGCCCCGGAGAAGAAGCTCGGCATCAAGGGCTCCCCGACCCGCGAGGTCTACCTCGACAACGTCCGCATCCCCGCCGACCGCATGATCGGCGCCGAGGGCACGGGCTTCGCCACGGCGATGAAGACCCTGGACCACACCCGCATCACCATCGCGGCCCAGGCCCTCGGCATCGCCCAGGGCGCCCTCGACTACGCCAAGGGCTACGTCAAGGAGCGCAAGCAGTTCGGCAAGGCGATCGCCGAATTCCAGGGCATCCAGTTCATGCTCGCCGACATGGCGATGAAGATCTCCGCGGCCCGCGCCCTCACCTACCAGGCCGCCGCGGCTTCGGAGCGCGGCGACGCGGACCTGACCTACCTGGGCGCGGCGGCGAAGTGCTTCGCCTCGGACGTCGCCATGGAGGCCACGACGGACGCCGTCCAGCTCCTCGGCGGCTACGGCTACACCCGCGACTACCCGGTCGAGCGCATGATGCGCGACGCCAAGATCACGCAGATCTACGAAGGCACGAACCAGGTCCAGCGCATCGTGATGGCGAGGAACCTGCCGTAGTAGGGTTTTCGCAGGTCAGCGACGGTTTCTGGCGGCTCCTGGGCCGTGATCGGCCTCCGGTCCGCTCAGGTCCGTCTCGGGCTGATCATGGGCGTCACGCTGGGGAGAACCTGGGCTGACGCCGGGCGGGTAACGGCCATGCGGAGCGGGCCCGTCGGGACGGCTTCCTCACCACCATTGCGGGCAAGGCTGGTGGAGAGCCGACCGACAGGGCCAGGCCGTCCTCGACGCCAGAACCGGCGGGGACGGCTAGCGCTCGCCGAGCGCCGTCCCCTGCCTTCGTACGTCCACAGGCCCCGAGGCCCTCGGGGGTAGACGCCTCAGCCCAATTGGGCTGGGGCGTTCCTGGTTCGCTTCGGTTCAGCTCACTGACGCGCGGGCGATCAGCGTTCCGATGTGGTCTTCCTCCGGGGCCTCAAGAACCTGCGCTTCTGCATCCTTGAACCCGGCCTTGAGCAGGAGGGATTCCCACTTCCGGGGCGTGTAGCTGTACCGGTAGGTGTACATGGCCTTCCCCGCGAACCCTCCCTTGTACATGCCCTGTGGGCCGTACGCACCGGGGATGGCCGGAGGGTGGGAGAACGTAAGCACGCCACCCGGATTCAACCGCTGGGCAATCAAAGGAAGCAGCTTGGCCGGATCGGTGAACCAGGCCGCCCCGAAGATCGAGTACACGGCGTCGTACGTCTCCGTTGTGCTGCTCAGGTGGTCCAGTACTTCGGCGCAGACGAACCGTGCTCCCAACGGGCCCCACCGTTCAGTGGTGTTCGCGACCATGACGGGCGAAAGGTCCACTCCCGTTGCCTTCACGCCCTTCTGCGCGAGGTAGGCGAGCGCTCGCCCCGTGCCGCAGCCGATTTCCAGCGCGGTTGCCGGATCTCCGAGCAGTTCGGGGCCAGGCCCGTGCCCGGCGTACTGCGTCCAGCAGAAGACCGGATCAGACGCGGACACCTTGCCTTTGGTGCTCTCCGCGAAGGTGTCCCAGAGTTCGCGTTCACTGTCGATGTCGTGTCGTGCGGGCAACGGGAGCTTCCTCTGTGTCGGGGCGGGCAAGAGGGTGCCCCCGCCCCTCGTGCGGAGTCTGGGGGCGAGGGCACTCTAGTCCCGTGTCAGTGGCTGTCGGGGACCTTGTTGTCACACGGTGAGCAGTCGGAGGCGTCCACCGCCCACAGCTCGTCGTCGACGTCGAACCCGTTCTTGCGCAGCAGTTCGGCCGTACGCATCACGGTGCCGTCCCGGCGGCGCTCGATCAGCGGGGCATGGTGCTTGGACCGCCCGTCGTTGTACTCCTCGCACAGGGCGAAGTAGAGCGGAGTGTCGAGGATGAGCTGATGGACGCCCAGGTCCACGGTCTTGCCGACGCCCATGTCCACACCGGGGCATTCCATGGCGGTGATCAGGTACGCGATGCCCTGGCCGAGGATGCGTTCGGCGAGGCTGGGAACCTCCACGCTGTCTCGGAGTAAGAGCGCCACTTCCCGCTCCCAGAGGTCGGCCACGTCCACGTCCGTGACCAGATGCGGGACACGTTCCTGCACCGCGTTGAGGATGATGCGCGGATCGCGGGTCCGCGTCTGGACCGCTGTGCTCATCGTGCGTCGCCTCCTACTGCTGTCGGAGTGGTGCACTGCACTTGCTGACCCGGTCGGCCGATCCCGCTTCACGGGGCGTGCGACCGACCGGGGACATGCCCCGCTCCCCGCTGGGGAGCCTCACTGGCCAGTGGGGAGCGGGAACTCATGGATGTGCCGCGGTGAGCTTCCCGGCTGCCGTCATGACCAAGAGACCAACGGCTGTACCCCACGTCAGCAGGGCCAAGACTCCGCCCCAGAACGCCCCGTCGCGGGCTGCAGCGGTCCGAAACGGCCCAGACCTTAAGCGAGTCGGGCCCGTATCCGTGTGGCACGGATACGGGCCCGACGCGTGTCCGGGGGAGTGCGCTCAGCCGTCGGTGCGGCGGCGGCGTGCCGCCAGGAGGGCGCCCGCGCCGACCGCCACGGCCGCGCCGCCCGCGAGGGCGAGCTTCGGGGTGGCGGAGGAGGAGCCGGTGGCGGCGAGGGTGCCGGTGGTGGGGTTCAGCGGGGTGCTGGACGTCGTGCCCTGCGGCTTGTTGTCCGGGGTGTTCGCCTTGCCCTTGCCGGGCTTGGCCGGGTCGACCTGGCCGGGCTTGGTGCCGGCCGCGAGGATCTCGAAGTCGTACTCGGCCAGGTCCGGCGAACCGCCGCACGAGCCGTCGGCGTTGCGGTAGTCACCCGCGACGAACGCGATGCCCGGGCCCGCCGGGGCCTTGGCGTCGATCTTGAGGCGGAGCTTGAGGTCGACGTGGCGGCCGTTGCCCAGCTTGTTGATGACGCCCGCGCGGTGCAGCGCGTCGACGTCCTTCCAGCCGCCCGAGGCGGCCGTGGACCACTGGAGGTGCAGCAGGTCGTCGGTGACCTTGTAGCCGCTCTTGTCGGTCGCGTGGAGGTACGTGAACGGCCAGACCTTGTCGAGGGTCCGGCCCGTGTCGTTGGCGACCCGGAGCGAGAAGTCGGTGGTCGTACCGGCGACGATCTTCGACGGCAGGCCGGTCGCGACCGTGGTGAGCTTCGCGTCGTAGTCGCAGGGCGGGTTCTCGGCCGCCTTCTTCGCGTCCGCGAGCGCCTCGTCGGCCGCCTCCTTGGCCGTGCGCGTGGTCCGCACCGCCTCCGAGGCCGTGTTGAGCGCCTTGAACGCGGCGACCTCCGCGTCCTTCGCCTCCTTGGTGGCCGCCTTGGACTTCTCCACGGCGGTCCTCTCGACGCCGGCCGCCTTCTCGGCTTCCTTCTTGGCGTCCTCGACCGCCTGCTGGGCCGCGGCGCGGTCCTCCGCCTTGGTGTCGGCGGGCAGCTTGTCCAGGATGAACTGCGCGTCCGAGAGGGCCTTGTCGGCGACGGCCTTCGCGGCGGTCGCGGCGCCCGCCTCCTTGTCGGCGGCCTTGGCCTTCACATGGAGCGGCGAGCTCTCGGAGGTCGCCGCGACCACGGCCTGCTTGGCGGTCTCCTCGGCGGCGAGGGCGTCCTCGTACGCCTTCTTCGCCGCGGCGGCCGCCTTCTCCAGCTCCTCGATGGTCGGCTTCTTCTTCTGCGTCTGCGACGGCGGCTGCGCGTCGGCGAACGCCGACCCGGCCGACAGCATCACGACGGGCGCGGTGACAGCGGCGGCGACGGCCGTCGCCAGAACACGGCGAATCTTCACTGGAGCCCTTTTCTGGGTTCGAGAGAATGCATGGGTACGCGTGATCGTATGACCGCGACCAGGGCCGCCCATAGGGCTTTCTTTACGCCAAAAGCCCCGCCCTGGCCGCCGAACGGGCGGGCAAAGCGGGGCAAGGGCGGGCAGTTGTGCAGAGCCCTGTGATTTCTCTGTGAGTCTTGTCGCGCCCGGAGCACTCCGAGCAGCGATCGGCACACTCTGACAGGGCGTCAGCGCGACGAAGTCACCGTGACCTTCTGGTCGTTGTTCAGCTCGTTCACCAGCTGCTTGACCTTCGTGGTGTCCCACATCAGGGACGACTGCGGGCCGTTGCCGGAGATCGGCATGTTCATCGACGTGCCGCCACCGCTGGTGACGCCCTTCATCGCCCAGAACATCTCGCCCAGGTCGAACAGGCCCATGTCCTTGTCGACGACCAGCGTGTCCAGGCCCGCGCCCATCACCGGGTACAGCTTGAACGGGTTGAGCACGGTCGACGGTGTCGCGGTCTGGGCGGCCAGCGCCGACAGGAAGCGCTGCTGGTTCTTGGTGCGCTCCAGGTCGCCGGCCGCGTACCCGTGGCGGTTGCGGACGAAGGCCAGGGCCTGCTGGCCGTCGAGGGTCTGCTTGCCCTTCTTGAAGTCGGCGCCCGAGTCCCTGTCCTTGATGTCCTGCGGGATGTCGATCTCCACGCCGCCGACCGCGTCCACGATGTTCGCGAAGCCCGCGAAGCCGATCTCGGCGTAGTGGTCGATGTGCAGCCCGGTGTTGGCCTCGATCGTGCGCACGAGCAGCTCGGGGCCGTCCATCGCGTACGCCGCGTTCAGCTTGTTGTGGCCCTTGGCCGGGAACAGCTTGCCGGACTGGGAGCCCTTGAAGCTGGGGATCTGCACCCACGAGTCGCGCGGCAGCGAGATCATCGTGTTCCCGTTGTCACCGGTGTGCAGGATCATCATCGAGTCGGTCCGCTTGCCCTCGGCGGAGCCGGTGTGCAGCTTCTTCTTGTCGTCCTTGGAGAGCCCGTCGCGGGAGTCCGAACCGACGATGAGGTAGTTCGTGCCCTTGCCGTCGCCGGGGCGGTCGATGACCTTCGACAGGTCCACCTCGCGGCGCACCTTGCCGTCGGCCCAGAAGTACGTGCCGACGGACACGCCGACCACGGCGACCACCAGGACCGCCGAGCCGATCATGATGCGGCGCCGCCAGTTCGCACGCGGCCTGGCGGGGGAGGCCGCCGCGCCCGGGCCGCCGCCCGGTCCGCCGGGACCGCGGCCGCCGGGCCCGTCGGGGCCGCGCCCGGCCGGGGATCCGTAGACCTGGCCGTCGCTGTAGCCGCTGTCGTACTGGCCGGGTGCGGGTACACCGTTGCCGTACTGCTGCTGTCCGTAGCCCTGCCCGTCGTCGTACGAGGGCTGCTGCGGCGGGACCGGGCGCTGCGGGCGCACGGGCGCGGAGCCCACGGGCCGCTGCACGTGTCGCATCACGCGCGGGCCGTCCGGCTGCGCGGCGGAGCTGCCGCGGCCGTAGCGCTCACCGCGGTCGTCGTCGGACCATCCGTCGTTCATGCCGTCAAGCATGCACGGGTCCCCCGCGTGTCTGACAGGCCGGGTGGGGATCTGGGTCCGGGCTGTTGCACAGCTGATGCAATGTACGTGCGATGAGCGCACGGGCGGCCGCGCATAAGCTGGGCGGTATGACTGATCTTCCGGGCAAGCCGACCTCGGCGTCCCGTACCACCCTGAGCCACATCATGACCGCCCATGACACGAACCTTCTGGGTACGGTCCACGGCGGCGTGATCATGAAGCTGGTGGACGACGCGGCGGGGGCGGTCGCCGGACGCCACTCCGGTGGCCCGGCGGTCACGGCGTCCATGGACGAGATGGCGTTCCTGATGCCGGTCAGGGTCGGGGACCTGGTCCATGTGAAGGCCCAGGTCAACTGGACCGGCCGGTCCTCGATGGAGGTCGGCGTACGGGTCCTGGCCGAGCGCTGGAACGAGTCCACCCCCGCTCAGCAGGTCGGCTCGGCGTACCTGGTCTTCGCCGCGGTCGACGCGGACGGCAAGCCGCGCGCGGTGCCGCCGGTGCTCCCGGAGACGGAGCGCGACGAGCGCCGCTACCAGGAGGCCCAGATCCGCCGCACCCACCGCCTGGCCCGGCGGCGCGCGATCGTGGAGCTCCGGGAGAAGCGGTCGGCGGAGGGCCTGGACGACTAGGCGTACGGGCCGCGCCGTACGGGCCGCGCCGTACGGGCCGCGCCGTACGGGCCGCGCCCTACGGGCACACCACCTCGTCCCCCCTCACCGTTTCGAACTCGCCCGCCCCCGACGCCTCCGCCCGTACCCGCGTCACCGCCTTGAAGTCCGTGCCCGCCGTCACCTTCAGGGTGGGGCCCAGGCCCTTGACCGGGCGGAGCTCGGCGCCGGGCAGGGCCGCCGCCAGGGACTTCGCCGAGCGGTCCCAGCGCGGGTCGTACTCGACGAGGGTGCGGTGGAGGTCCCCGGTGGAGCCCGCCATCGGGTTGCCCGTGGTGCGGAAGCCCGTGGCGCGCAGGGCGTCGTCCACGCGGCGGCCGAGACCGTCCTTGCGGGTGCCGTTGTAGACCTGGACCCGGATCCGGTCCGGCGCCACCTCGACCATCGCCCCGGGCGGCTTCCCCTTGCCGTCCTGCTGCGCGCGCGCCCCGCGCCCCGCCAGCGGCCGGTCCTCGCGCAGCTCCGCGAAGAGCTTCCCCGACTTCTCCGGGTCCCACTTCACCGTCGAGCCGATCCCCTTCACCGGGAAGGTCATCTGCCCGATCGGCACGGTCGTGAACTCCGACGACGCCGGGGAGAAGCCCCGCATCGTCCGGCCCAGCGAGAGGATCTCCTCCGCGTCGAAGCCCTGGTCCGCGCGGACCGACGACAGCAGCGTCGAGGCGACCTCGCGGAAGCGCACCGGGTTCATCAGCATGCCCGACCCCGTCGCCTTGTGGATCAGGGCCGCCATGAACCGCTGCTGGCGCTGCATCCGGCCGAGGTCCGCCGACCCGTCGGTGTGCCGGGAGCGTACGTACTGGAGCGCCTGCCCGCCGTCGAGCTCGTGCGTGCCCGCCGTGAGGTCGAGACCGGTGTACGAGTCCTTCATCGGCCGGGCCGTGCAGATCTGCACCCCGCCGAGCACGTCCACGGTCTTCATGAAGCTGGTGAAGTCGACCTCCAGATAGTGGTCCATCTTGAGGCCGGTCATGTGCTCCACCGTGCGCACGGTCAGCGCGGGCCCGCCCTCCGCGTACGCCGCGTTGATCTTCACGGGGTGCTGGTTGTGGTGCGCGCCGGTGTTCTGGTCGGTGTGCTCGGGGATCTCCGCGTAACTGTCGCGCGGGATGCTCACCATGCTCGCCCGGCTCCGGTCCGCCGACACGTGCACGATCATCATCGTGTCGGTGCAGTGGCAGGGCGCCCCGCCCAGGCGGTACTTCTCCTTCTCCTCCGGCGTGACCGTGTCCCGGCCGTCCGTGCCGACGAGCAGGATGTTGGTGCCGTGCCCCGCCTGCGGCCGGTTCTTCATGTCCTTGAACGGGTCCACCCGCCCGAGCCCGCCGTCCAGACTGGTCACCACGGCGTGGCCGACCCCGCCCGCGCCGAGCACGAGGACCGAGAGGGTCGTCACCATCCGCATGCCCCAGCGGGGCCGCTCGTCCTGCTGTCTGCTGCGGGGCGGGTCGGTACGGGGGGTACGGGGGGTACGGGGGGAGCGGGGGGAGCGCGAGGGGGGCGGCGTGGGCACGGGGACCTCCGCGGGCGAAAGGGGGATAGTGAGCACGGTAGGCCCATACGATCTGCGACAACCGGCGCCGCCCCGGCCGGGCGCAACGCTGTCCCCCGTTCGCGGTAACGTGAACCACGATGAACGCCACGCACCCCGCTGTTTCCGTGATCATGCCGGTCCTCAATGAGGAGCGGCATCTGCGCAACTCGGTCCGCCACATCCTGGAACAGGAGTACGACGGCGAGATGGAGGTGGTGATCGCGCTCGGCCCGTCCACGGACCGCACGAACGAGATCGCCGCCGAGCTCGTACGGGAGACTGCTTCTCATGAACGAGCCAGGGTCCACACCGTCCCCAATCCCACCGGGCGCACGCCCGCTGCCCTGAACGCGGCCATCAAGGCCTCCCGTCACCCGATCGTGGTGCGGGTCGACGGCCACGGCATGCTCTCCCCGAACTACATCGCCACCGCCGTCCGCCTCCTGGAGGAGACCGGCGCGCAGAACGTCGGCGGCATCATGCACGCCGAGGGCGAGAACGCCTGGGAGGACGCGGTCGCGGCCGCCATGACGTCGAAGATCGGCGTCGGCAACGCGGCCTTCCACACCGGCGGCGCGGCGGGCCCGGCCGAGACGGTGTACCTGGGCGTCTTCCGGCGCGAGGCCCTGGAGCAACAGGGCGGCTACAACGAGGAGTTCATCCGCGCCCAGGACTGGGAGCTGAACTTCCGCATACGCGAGGCCGGGGGCCTCATCTGGTTCTCGCCCGAGCTGAGGGTCCAGTACCGCCCGCGCCCGAGCGTGCGCGCCCTGGCCAAGCAGTACAAGGACTACGGCCGCTGGCGCCACGTCGTCGCCCGCTACCACGAGGGCTCCATCAACCTGCGCTACCTCGCCCCGCCGACCGCCGTCTGCGCGATCGCGGCGGGCGTCGTGGTGGGCGCGGCGCTCACCCCGGTGGGCTTCGTGATCCCGGCCGGCTATCTCGCCGCGATCGCGGCGGGCTCGCTCCCGGCGGGCAAGGGCCTGCCGCTCAGGGCCCGTCTGCAGATCCCGGTGGCGCTCGCCACCATGCACATGTCCTGGGGCTACGGCTTCCTGACCAGCCCGAAGGCGCTCGCCAAGAAGGTCATCGCGAGCCGCCGCCCGGCGGTCAAGCTCTGACCTCGCGTACGTAATACGTACGAAAGGGGGCGCCCGGTGCTTCACAGCACCGGGCGCCCCCTTTCGCGTACGCGGAACCCGCGCCTACCAGCGGTAGGGCCAGTACACGTCCATGCAGTCCGACTTGCTCGCGCCGTTCACGTTCTCCGTGTCCTTCAGCGGGTCGCTGTTCTCGGCGGCCTTCTTCGGGTACGTGGCGCCGGTGCGCCAGTCGGCGCCGACCGTCAGGGTCAGCGTGGAGACGTCGGCGGACACCTTCACCGCGCTGGACGGCAGCTCCATCGCGGTGGCCACCGACAGCGCGTCGGCCTTGCCCTGTGCGCCCGCGCTCTTGGGGTACGTGAGCGTGGTGACCGCGGCCGAGCCCCGGGTGTCGGAGGCCTTCGCCTTGTAGAAGCCCTTGTTCTTCAGGGTGTCGGTGACCGTGGACGCCCGCTTCTGGGTGGGCGCCGCGCCGTTGACGCCGGTGCCGTTGACGACGCTGAGCGCGAGCGAGCCGGCCGGGGTGGCCGCCGGGCCCTTGCTCTCCTGCTTGGCCGGGCCGTCGTCCTTCTTGTCGAGCGGCTTGTCGTCGCGCAGCATCGACCACAGCGCGTCGGCCGCGCCGGGCTGCGGCAGGACGTGGTCCTTGTCCTTGGGGTCCTGGATCCGGGGCATGGTCAGCATGTTCAGCCGGTCCATCGGCACGCTCTTGAGCTCCATGCCGAGGTCGTAGAGCTTCTTGACCGTGCCGAGCTCCCGGGAGACCTGGAGCGACTTGGTGGCCGTCTCGGCCAGGTTCATGATGCGCCCGGTGTTGGTGAAAGCATTCTGCTTCTTCAGCTCGCGCATCACCGAGTTGAGGTACATGTGCTGGGCCTTGGACCGGCCAAGGTCGCTCTCGAAGGCGTGCCGGGTGCGCAGCCACTGGAGCGCCTGCTCGCCCTTGACCTTGTGCGTGCCCGCGGTGAGCCGCAGGTGCGAGCCGCCGGACACCTTGGGCTTGGGCCCGTCGTACACGTTCTGCTTGACGCACACGTCGGCGCCGCCGACCGCGTCGGCCATCGCCACCACGCCCGCGAAGTCGACCATCATCCAGTGGTCGATGTAGACGCCGGTGAGCTTCTCCCAGGTGTCCAGGACACAGCCCGCGCCGCCCCGGGCCAGCGCCTCGTTGATGAGGGTGTTGGTGGCCGGCATCGTCTTCGTGGTCTGCGGGTTCACACACGCCGGGATGTCGACGCGGGTGTCGCGCGGAATGGAGACCACCGAGGCGCTCTTGCGGTCCGCGGAGACGTGCATCAGCATCTGCACATCGGCCAGCGGCGGGTTGTCGGCGCTGGCCTTGGCGCCGCCGAGCTTGACGTTCTCGGCGCCCTTGCGGCTGTCGGACCCGATCAGCAGGACGTTGAGCGGGGTCTGGCCGTCGGCGTTGGCCTCGGTCTTCTTGGCGTTGGAGCCGCCCGCGCTGCGGTCGCCCTTGCGGATGTTGCCGTTGAGGTGCTGGTAGTACAGATATCCGGCGCCGGCCGTCCCGAGTATGAGGAGCGCGAGCGTCGAGGCGACCCAGCGCAGTATGCGTCTTTTGCCCTTCTTCTTCACTCGTTTACGCGGACCGCCGCGCCGGTGCCCGCTGCCGTCGGCGGCCGTGCCCTTCTCGGGCGCGCCCTTGCCGTCGTCCGGCCCGTCGCCGGAAGAGCGCGGGGCGGGCGGCTTGTCGCCGCCCCCCTCCTGGCCGTAGAGAGACTCGTCCCAGCCGAGCTGATCGGCGTTTTGGACGCGCCGCGGCCGCGTTCCCTCCCCGCGCACGCTGTTCTGCCCCACCCCAATACCCCCTGTCTCAGGTGGTCCCCACGCCCCGTAAGGGCCGGAAACCTGTTGTCACTTGGCACACGTCAGTTGCGTACGCATCAGTTGCATACGCGTGTCACTTGGCGCACACCGACTTGTCCGCTTCGACCTTCTGGATGCCCTCGGGCGCCTTGGCCGGAGCGGCGATCGGAATGCCGGCGCCCTTGAAGTCCGCGCCGAGGGTCATCACCATCGGCGTCTTCCCCACCGCGTCCTGGGTCCCGGGCTTCAGCGCACTCGCCGGCAGACCCATCAGATCGGCGAGTTTACGGGCCTGGTCCGCCTGGTTGGGCGCGTACGCCAGCGTGGTGGTCGCCAGCTTCGCCGGGGCGTTGCCGCCGTTGTCCGACTTCAGCACGCCCTTGCTGTTCTGCAGCCACACCAGCGTCTGGGAGGCGGAGCCCGCCACCGCGCCGCCGTTGAGCACCTGGACGCGCACGGCGGACGCCTGTGCGCGAGTGCCCTTGAGGAGCGCCGCCTGGGCGTCCTTGGCCTGGTTCTCCTTCTTCTTCACCTCGGTGAAGGACACGTCCGAGCGCATCATGCTGAACACCTGCGGCGCCTTGTACGGGTCGATGATGACCGTCTTGTGCACCGGGCCGTCGGCCGGGTTGTCGATCACCGGCACGGTCGTGAAGGTCACGTTCTTCAGATCGACCTTGCTGAGGTCCTGCGCGAGGCTGGTCAGCTTCTTGATCGACCCTATGCCCGAGTCGACCGTGAGCGCCTTGGTCGCCGCGTTCGCGAGCCCGTACATCTTGGTCGGGCTGCTCAGCGTCGAGTCGGACTTCATCTTCCGCATCATCGAGCTGAGGAACTGCTGCTGCTGCTTGATCCGGTCAAGGTCGCTCTCGTTGCCGAAGCTGTGCCGGGTCCGTACGAAAGCGAGGGCCTGCTCGCCCTTGATCTTGGAGACGCCGGCCGGCAGCTTGAGGTGCGACTTGGGGTCGTTCACCGGCTTGGTCAGGCACACCTCGACGCCGCCGACGGCCGTCGACAGCTCCTTGACCGCGTTGAAGTCGGCCATCATGAAGTGGTCGACGCTCAGCCCGGTGAGCGCCTTGACCGTACGCATCGTGCAGCCCGGGTCGCGGCCGTCCTGGCCCAGGCTGGTGTTGAAGCGCACCTTCGTCTCGGACCGCACCGTCTTGCTGGTGCCGTCCTTCTGCTTGGTCGGGCACTCCGGGATGTTGGTGACCAGGTCGCGCGGGATCGACAGGGCCGTCGCGTTCGTCCGGTCCTTGGAGACGTGGAAGAGGATGTTGGTGTCGGCGTGGCCCTCGCTGCCCTTGTCGCCGTACCCCTCGTTGCCCTTGCCGGTGCGCTTGTCCGTACCGATGATCAGGATGTTGACCGGCCCGTCGGAGGTGGCGTGCTTGCTGCCCGCGTCACCGACGTCGACGGTGTTCAGGTTGTTGTTGAAGTGCTGGTAGAGCAGGTACGCGCCGGCCGAGCCCGCGACGAGGACGAACCCCATCACCCCGCCCGTCCACAGCAGCGCCTTCTTCTTGCGGGACGCCTTGGGCTTGCGCTTGCGCCTCCCCGGCGCGGCCGGGGACTCGTCCTGGTCGCCGCCGGAGCGGCGGTTGTCGCGCTGGCCGGGGACGTCACGACGGCGGGACGGGCCGCCTCTGCCGGGGGCCGTGGTTCTGCGCGGGGGGGCGCCTGCCGACGGGGACGACTGCGGTCCGGAAGGATTCAGTCGCAATTCGTAATTGCCCGTCTGCGGGTTGAGCACCCACTGGTCTGCCGGGTCGACTTCCTCTGCCCGCCCACGGCTCTGCGCATCCACGGTTGCCTTAGTCCTCCGTCGGTGCCACGCGAGTCACTTCCCCCAAAGCGCTCAGTCATTCGATCCTGCAGTGCGTGGCCTCGGGTGGCCACAAGCACCGGGTCGCGTCACACTATCTGCCCTGTTGAGCGAAGAGCGACGGCCGTGACAAATTCCACGCCCCTTACAACCGGGCAATCCGCCCAATCCGCATCCCCGCCTGTTCTCCGTTGACACACGCTTTACCCGCACATGCCCACGGCGGCATTCGAACCCGGGTACGTCGGCGCCGGGCTCGGGGAAGCCGGATCGTCGGGCTTGCCGTCCGACGACGAGCCGTCCGACCCCTCGGCAGTCCCCTTCTGCGCATTGCCGTCCCCCTTGTCCTTCTCCGTGCCCCCGGCCGGTGCCACCTGGAGCGGCCGGTCGTCCCTCAGCTGCTGGAACAGCATCCGCGCGTCCGGCTGGACCAGCTCGTCGCGGTTCGTGTCGTACGTGTACGGCTTGCGCGGCACGGTGAGGAACTGCACCTTGTCGGTCGGGATTCCGCGCATCCCGCGCACCAGGTCGTACAGGTCCTTCAGCGAATTCAGCCCCGGGTCGGTGGTCAGCGACTTCGTCATCGCGTCGAGCACCGGATAGAGCCGGGTCGGATTGAGCAGCACGCCGTTGCTCTGCACCTTGCGCACCAGCGAGCCGAGGAACTGCTGCTGGCGGTCCATGCGCTCGGTGTCGCTGCCGTCGCCGAAGCCGTGCCGGGCGCGGACGAATCCCAGCGCCTGCTCGCCGTGGAGCGTCTGGCGGCCCGCGGGGAGTTTCAGATGCGCCTGCTGGTCGTCCACCGGCTGCTTGAGGCAGACCTCGACGCCGTCGACCGCGTCCACCATGTCCTTGAAGCCGCTGAAGTCGACGACCATGTGGTGGTCGACCCGGATTCCGGTGAGCTTCTCCACCGTACGAATGGTGCAGGCGGCGCCGCCGAACTCGAACGCCCAGTTGAACTGCGCGAATTGGGCCTTGGAGCGGGTGCCGTCCTGCTTGAGGCAGTCCGGGATGTCCGCCATCAGGTCGCGCGGCAGCGAGACGGCGGTCGCGGACTTCCGGTCCGCCGCCAGGTGCAGCAGGATCGTGGTGTCCGAACGCTGGCTCCCGCCGTCGTCGCGCCCGTATCTGCTGTTGCTGCCCGCGCGCGAGTCCGAGCCGATCAGCAGCAGGTTCTGCGCGTTGTCCGCACCGGGCGGGGGGCGCTCCTTGTCGTAGCGCTGCAGCTCGGCGGCGGCCGTGGTGTCGGTGCGGATGTTGTTGTCGAGCTTCTTGTAGAACCACCAGCCGGTCCCGGCGGCGGCGAGCACGAGGAACGAGACGCCGAGGGCGGTCCAACGCAGCCAGTGGTGACGGCGGTTGCGGTCGCCGGGCGTGTCGGATGCGTCCGGCGCGTCGGGCGCGTCGGGTTCGCCGAGCTCGGTCGGCTCGGTCGGCTCGGCCGCGTCGGGCTGCTCGCCGGGCGCGTCGGACGCGTCGGGTTCTGTGGGCCCGGCCGGTTCCGGGGGCGTCGGCGTGTCCGGTCGTGGCTCGTCCCCGGCCCGGTGGTCGGGCTCGGGGGGCGGGCTGTCGGTCACGTCGGCGTCCATCCTTCACGGGTCGGCGGCGGGCGGAAAGCCGCCCGGGCACCCCGGTAGACGGTCGTCGCGCGCGCTTGGTTGTGTGGCGTACCGCCGATCATCCACCGGAGTTGTGTCCGGGACCCAAGGGACTCGGCCCGCTGTGGGCCACAAGGGTGGCGCCGCGAAGATGGTCGTACCAGGTGCGTGCGAGGGCTGGACGGCGCTGGTCCGGAGCGGGCCGGGCGGTCGTGCGGCGGCCCGGCGACGGTCGTCCGGTGGCCACGCGACCGCCGACCGGTGGCCGTTCCGGCGCGGCCCGCGCTCGTCACACCGCCCGGTGCGTGACCCGCTCGCTCTCGATCCGCTTCTCCAGCCCGCCGTCGGCCAGTTGGCCGAGGTTGCGGCAGAGCACCACCGAGCCGCCGGAGGCCAGCGGCGCGTACAGGCCGCGCGCCAGCCCCTCCCAGCTGTCGTACGGGAGCGCCGACAGCAGCCGGGAGCCGGGCTCCAGGCCCAGGGCGGCGGCGTCGGCGCGGGCGCGCTCCACGAGCCCGGCCGCGCTCAGCTCGGCGCCGTCCACGGCGAGCGCGGGCCCCGCCGGGTCGACCGGGGCGTACGGCGCGAACCGGTCGCCCTGGCCCGGCACCTCGACCGCGTAGTCCTGGAACCCGGTGGGCGGCTGCGGGAAGCGGCCGCCGAGCGGGCGCAGCGCGAGCGCCACCCGCTCGCCGGTGCAGGCGCGGGCCGCGTCCAGCGTGTCCGGCCCCGCCACCACGAGGTCCGCGCCCGCCGGGTCGCCGCCGACCTCGGCGACCACGCCGACCGAGTGGCAGGCGAGCAGCCAGACGGCGCTCTGCCAGTGCGCGGGCAGCAGCAGCGCGAGCCGGTCGCCGGGTGCGGCGGCGAGGTCGCCCTGGAGCAGATTGGCGGTCTTGGCCACCCAATTGGCGAAGGTGGCCACCGAGACTTCCACGCGTTCGCCGGTGGCGTCGTCGTAGAAGGTGACCAGGGGGCGGGCCGGGTCCGCGGCGAGCGCGGATCGCAGCAGGTCGGCGGGGGTACGGTCGCTGGCGTTCACGCGGTAAGCGTACGGGTGGGGGCGCCGCGCGCGCCCGGGGAGAGCGCCGTCCGCGTACACCGGTCCGGCGACGGCCCGTCAGTTTTGAGATGGACAGACTTGTACGCTTATGTCCACGATCGTCAGCATGCGTGCACTCCTTGCATCCTCGATCTCGGTCGCGTGCGCCACCGCACTCGCCCTGCCGCTCGCCGTGTCCGCGGACGCCGCGGCCAGCCAGGCGTCCGCCATGTCCTCTTCGGCGTCCGCCACGTCCTCTTCGGTGTCCTCCTCGTCCGCCTCCTCCTCGTCCGCCGAACTGGCAGGCTCCACCCAGTCGCTGCCCCTCGCCCCGCTGGGAGCGACCGACCGGACACTGGGCGCCGCCCGCGCCCAGGGCCTGCCGGAGCGGAACACCGAACCCTTCTCCCTGCTCGGCGTGGTCTGGGACGACGCGAAGGTCGAACTCCACGGCACCGTCCAGGTGCGCACCCGGGCCGCCGGCACCCGCACCTGGTCCGGCTGGCAGGACGTCGACACCCACAACGAGGAGCACGCCCCCGACCCCGGCACCCCCGAGTACGACGCCGCGCACATCCACGGCTCCACCGCCCCGCTGTGGGTGGGCCATTCGGACGGCGTCGAGGTGCGCGTACGGGCGGACGCGGCCGGGGATGGCCGGGCGACGCCGGGCGCGCTGCCCCGGGGCCTCCACATCGACCTGGTCGACCCGGGCGCGGACCCGGACGGGGTGGGGGCGGCGGACGAGGCGGAGCAGGAGGAGGGCGCCGAGCAGGCGCAGGACCGGGCCGTGGCGTCCGGCGCGCGGGCGGAGGACGTCGTGGCGGCGGCCCGCCCGTACATCGGCCCGCGCCCGCGCATCATCACGCGCCACGGCTGGGGCGCCGACGAGCACCTGCGCGAGCCCGGTTACGTCTACACCGGCAAGGTCAAGGCCACCTTCGTGCACCACACGGCGTCCGGCAACAACTACCGCTGCTCACAGGCGGCCTCCGTGCTGCGCAGCATCTACCGCTACCACGTCCGCAGCAACGGCTGGCGCGACATCGGCTACAACTTCGCCGTCGACAAGTGCGGCAACCTCTACGAAGGCCGCGCGGGAGGTGTGGCCAAGCCGGTCCTCGGGGCGCACACTCTCGGTTTCAACACCAACTCCATGGGCGTCGCGGTCATCGGAACGTACGCCTCGACCAACCCGTCCGCCGCCGCCCTCGACGCGATCGCCCGCCTGACGGCCTGGAAGCTCGGTCTGTACGGGGTGAATCCGAAGGGCACCACGCATCTCACGTCGGCCGGCGGGAACCTTTACCAGAAGGGGCGAAGCGTCAGGCTCAATGCCATCTCCGGGCACCGGGACGGCTACGCCACCGATTGCCCGGGGGCGCGCCTCTACAAGAAGCTCGGCAAGGCCCGGTCGTCCTCTGCCCGGCTCCAGGGCCGGCGCTGACCGGGGCGGGGGCGTACCGATCGGGCGCGAACAGTCTGCATAAACTGGCCGGCCGTAGTTGAACGATCGATTCCGCCCGGCCCCAGCAGGAAGCAGAGACGACAGGTGACTGAAGCGATCCTCCTGGTCGGTGGCAAGGGCACCAGGCTGCGCCCGCTCACGGTGCACACGCCCAAGCCGATGATCCCGGCGGCGGGCGTCCCGTTCCTCACCCACCAGCTGGCCCGGGCGCGGGCGGCGGGCGTGGAGCACATCGTGCTGGCGACGTCCTATCTGGCCGAGGTCTTCGAGCCGCACTTCGGCGACGGCTCGGAGCTCGGGCTGCACCTGGAGTACGTGACGGAGGAGGAGCCGCTGGGCACCGGCGGCGCGATCAGGAACGTGGCGTCGCGGCTGCGCTCGGGGCCGGACGACCCCGTGCTGATCTTCAACGGCGACATCCTGACGGGCCTGGACATCCGGGCCCTGGTCGAGACGCACTCGTCCTCGGGCGCGGACGTCTCCCTCCACCTGACGCGCGTGCCCGACCCCAGGGCGTTCGGGCTCGTGCCCACCGATGCGGACGGCCGGGTCCAGGCCTTCCTGGAGAAGCCCCAGACCCCGGAGGAGATCGTCACCGACCAGATCAACGCGGGGGCGTACGTCTTCCGCCGCTCGGTGATCGACTCGATCCCGGCGGGCCGTCCGGTGTCGGTGGAGCGGGAGACGTTCCCGGGCCTGCTGGCGGCGGGCGCACACCTGCAGGGCATGGTGGACTCCACCTACTGGCTGGACCTGGGCACCCCGCAGGCCTTCGTCCGGGGCTCGGCCGACCTGGTCCAGGGCAGGGCCCCGTCCCCGGCGGTCCCGGGCCGCTGCGGCGACCGCCTCGTCCTGCCGGGCGCCTCCGTGGCCCCGGACGCGAAGCTCACCGGCGGGACGGTGGTCGGGGAGCGCGCCGTGATCGGCTCGGGCGCCCGCATCTCCGGCAGCACGGTCCTGGCGGGCGCGGTGGTCGAGCCCGGCGCGGTGATCGCGGACTCGCTGATCGGCGCGGGCGCGGTGATCGGGGCGCGCTGCGTGCTGGCGGGGGCGGTGGTGGGCGACGGCGCGAGGGTGGGCCCGGACAACGAGCTCCGCGAGGGCGTACGGGTGTGGTGCGACGCGACGATCCCGGGGGCGGCGCTCCGCTTCTCATCGGACGAGTAGGGGCCCCACCCCGCCCGTTCCCCTAAACCCTCCAGGGGTGGGTGGGGTGAGGGGTTGAGGTGATCTCCCGGGGGCTACGCCCCCGGACCCCGGGCGCGGCTGCGCCCCTGCACCCGCCTGCGGGACCTGCGGCCCCTGCACACCGCTCACGGCGGCTTCGCCCCCCGGTACACCCGCTGGGGCTGCGCCCCCGCCCCCGCTTTCGGGGCTGCGCCCCGGGCCCCATTCGTCTGCGGCTTGTCTGTGGCTGGTCGCGCGGTTCCCCGCGCCCCTTGGCAACTCCAGCCCCTCCGGCGTTCGAGGAGCGGGCCCCTTCAGGGGCGCGGGGCTGTGGCATTGTGCGGCTCCGCCGCGTGGGCGTGACCAGTCCCCACCGGCTCGCAGACGATCCCCGCCCCCCGCTGGAGGGCTTCGCGGGGAGCTGCGTGACCAGTCCCCACCGGCTCGCAGACGAACCCCTGGCCCCCGGGAGGGCTCCGCCGCGTGGGCGCGACCAGTCCCCACTGGCTCGCAGACGACCCCTGGCCCCCGCCGGAGGGCTCCGCGGGGAACTGCGCGACCAGCCCCCACCGGCTCGCAGACGAACCCCTGGCCCCCCGGAGGGCTTCGCGGGGTGGGGGACAGGACCAGTAACCTCAAAAGCGTGGCAGGCCGCTTCGACCCCCGTACCCCCACCCGCACCACCGTGCGAGGCGGCCACCTCCACGTACCCACACTCACCACCCACCCCGCCCAGAACACCGGCACCCGCCACTACACCCCGCCCGGCCCCCTGGACCTCGGCCTCGTCCTGGGCCCCCTGCGAAGGGGCCCCGCCGACCCCACCTTCCGCACCACCCCGGACGGCTCGGTGTGGCGAGCCTCCCGCACCCCCGACGGCCCCGGCACCCTCCGCGTCGCGCTCCGCGAAGGCAGGGCGGAGGCTGAGGCGTGGGGGCCGGGCGCCGAGTGGCTGCTCGGGCACCTCCCGGGGCTCCTCGGGGACGCGGACGACCCCGGGGAGTTCGCCCCCCGCCACCGCCTCCTCGCCGAGTCCGCCCGGCGCCGGCCCGGCCTGCGGCTGACCAGGACCGGCCTGGTCCTGGAGTCGCTGATCCCGTCGATCCTGGAGCAGAAGGTCACCGCGGACGAGGCCTACCGCGCCTGGCGGCTGCTGGTGCGCGAGTACGGCGAGCCCGCCCCGGGCCCGGCCGGCGACCGTATGCCCGAGCGGATGTACGTCATGCCCGACCCGAAGACCTGGGCCCTGATCCCGTCCTGGGAGTGGCACCGCGCGGGCGTGGACGCCAAGCGCTCGTCGACGATCCTGCGCGCCGTACGTGTGGCCCGCCGTCTGGAGGAGGCCGCCGCACTCCCCCCGGAGGAGGCCGCGGCCCGCCTCCACCTCGTTCCCGGCATCGGCCCCTGGACCAGCGCCGAGACCCTGCAGCGCGCGATGGGCGCCCCCGACCTGGTCACCGTCGGGGACCTCCATCTGCCGGGCATCGTCGGCTACGCCCTGGCCGGCGACCGCACCGCCGACGACGCCGCGATGCTGGAGCTCCTCGCCCCGTACGCCGGTCAGCGCCACCGCGCCACCCGGCTGATCCTCCTCAGCGGCCGCACCCCGCCCCGCCGCGCGCCCCGGATGTCGCCACGCGACTTCGGGGCGCTGTAGGCGGGGACGGTCCGGCCGGTCCGATCAGCGGCCGGCCCGGAACCTCCCGCAGCGCACCGCAGGGTCCGTCAGCGCACCTCGATGAACGCGTCCGCCACCCGCCCCGGCCGCTCCTTCGGCGCCTCGGCCGGGTGTCCGACCGCCACCGCGCCCATCGGGTCCCAGCTGTCGGGCAGGCCGAGGACCTCCCGTACGACATCGCGGCAGAACATCGTGGACGACACCCACGCCGAGCCGAGCCGCTCGCCCGCAAGCGCCACCAGGAAGTTCTGCACGCCCGCGCCCGTGGCGACCACGAACATCTCGCGCTCGGCCGCGTCCCGGCGCGCGTCGCCGTAGCTGTGCGAGCCGTCCATCACCAGGCAGGGGACCACCAAGTACGGCGCGTCGCGCAGGACTTGGCCCCGGCGCACCCGCTTGGCGACGAACTCCTCGGACTTGCCGTCGCGCCGCAGGTCGGCGATCCACGCGTCCCGCATCGCGTCGAGCAGCCGCACCCGCGACTCCTCGGACTCCAGCAGCACGAACCGCCAGGGGGTGGTGTGGTGCGGCGCCGGGGCCGTGACGGCGGCGGCCACCGCGCGGCGCACCGCGCCCGGGTCGACGGGCTCGTCGGCGAACGCACGGACCGTACGCCGCTGGGTCACCGCCGTCCGGATCGCCTCCGAGGTGCCCAGGCGGAACATGTCGTCGGCCGCGCCCCGCACCAGCGCCCGGGTGCCGCCCTCGGCGTCCGCCGAGACGAGGTGCGCCAGGCCGCTGACCACCGCGACCGGGAAGCCGGCGGCCTTGCCCTTGACCAGGTCGCCCGCGGCGGCCAGTTCGTCGGCGCTGGCCACGACGGTCGCGTTGAGCTCGTTGCCGTGCGTGTCCGTGCCGCCGCGCAGGTCGTCGAGGACGCGCACGCCCGCGGCGCCGATCGCCACGTCGGTGAGCCCGGCGCGCCACGGCCGCCCGAAGGTGTCCGTCACCAGGACGCCCACCTCGACGCCGAGCGCGGCCCGGATCCCGGACCGGATCGCCTCGGCCGAGGCGTCGGGGTCCTCGGGCAGCAACAGCACCGTCCCGGCGGGGGTGTTGGAGGCATCGACCCCGGCGGCGGCCATGATCAGGCCCTGCCGGTTCTCGACGATGCGCAGGGCGCCGCGCCGGGCCACCACCCGTACCGTCTCGGCGTCGATCGCCGCCTCCCGGTCGGCCGCCTCGACGAGCCGCCCCTCCGCCTTGGAGACGATCTTCGAGGTGACCAGCAGGACGTCCCCGTCGACGAGGTCGGGCGCGGCCCCCGCGATGAGCTTCGCGAGATCGTCCCCGGCCCGCACCTCCGGTATGCCGCCGACGGCCCGTACGCGGTACGAGGGAGGGGTGCCCGTGGAGTCGGTGGTCACGCGCGCACCTCCTCGGCCAGCGTCAGTGCCTCGCGCGCCATCGCCGCCGTCGCGTCCAGGTCCGTCATCATCAGCGGGACCGCGCGGCAGCGGATGCCCGCCGCCTCGACCCGGTCCACGGCGGCCCCGTCGGCCGTGTCGACCAGCCAGCCGTCGAGGAGCCCCGACCCGTAGTGCTCGGCGACCGCCGCGGCCGTCGACTCGACGCCGACGGCGGCCAGCACCTTGTCCGCCATGCCCCGCACCGGCGCGCCCCCGACGATCGGGGAGAGCCCGACCACCGGGACGCCCGCCTCCGCGATCGCCTCGCGGATGCCGGGCACGGCCAGGATCGTGCCGACGCTGACGACCGGGTTGGACGGCGGGAAGAGGATCACGTCGGCGGCGGCGATGGCCTCCAGGACGCCCGGCGCGGGCTTGGCCTGGTCGGCCCCGACCGGCACCACGGCCGTCGCGTCCAGGGACGCCCGCAGCTTCACCCAGTACTCCTGGAAGTGGATGACCTTCCGCTCCCCGTCGGCCTCGACCGCCACATGTGTCTCGACCCGGTCGTCGGACATCGGGATCAGCCGGATGCCCGGCTGCCAGCGGGCGCAGAGCGCCTCCGTCACCGCGCTCAGCGGATAGCCCGCGCCCAGCATCTGCGTACGGACGATGTGGGTCGCGAAGTCGCGGTCGCCCAGGCCGAACCACTCGGGCCCCACCCCGTACGCCGCGAGCTCCTCCTTGACGTGGAAGGACTCGTCGGTCCTGCCCCAGCCCTGATCCTCGTTGATGCCACCGCCCAGGGTGTACATCACCGTGTCGAGGTCGGGGCAGACCTTCAGCCCGAACAGATGGATGTCGTCACCGGTGTTGCCGATCACCGTGATGTCCGCGTCCGGCGCGGCCTGCTTGAGGCCGCGCAGAAAACGGGCACCGCCGATGCCGCCGGCCAGAACCACAATGCGCATGTGGAGAGTCTGTCAGGCGGGTACGACATCCGCCGCGGCGGCTGTGGACTGACTGGCGTGCATCGGCATGTCGGTCAGGCCCGGGTAGTAGATGTGCAGGCTGACTGCCGGTTCCAGGGAGTCGTTGACGACCTCGTGGACGTAGCCGGGCGCGAAGACGCGCTGGGCCCCGGCGCCCAGGGCGCGGGTGCCGCGCTCGGTGCGCTCGGTCAACTCGCCCTGGAGCACGGTCAGTACGCCGGAGGAGTCGCCGTGGTCGTGCAGCCCGCTGCGCTGCCCGGGCACCCAGGACAGCAGCCAGACCTCGTAGCCGATCGGGGCCTCCCCTGCTTGAGCGGAGCCGAGAGCTTGGGGAACTGTGCGCAGCCGGTGGTACCAGCGGCTGGTCGCGTCGTACTGGACGAGCGGCTCCCACTGGGCGCGGTCGGCCGCGAGGGAGCGGGCCAGGCCGACGAAGTCGGCGACGGTGCTCGGGTGCTCGCGGGCGGGCTGGAGGAGGTGCAGGACCTCAAGGAGGTCGCCGGCGATCTGAAGGTCGCTGTCGCTGTTCATGGGTGCGGTGGTTCCTCGGCAGTAACTCAGGAAGCAGTGCGGGGGTGTCGCGAAGGCGTGTGCGCGCGGGTGCGCGAGCGGCCCGAAGGACCGGGAAGACGCGGAGAAGGCTGGAGCGCTACGGCATCAACAGCTGGAACAGCAACAGCGCGCCTGGACAGCACTGCGGAACCCACGGAGGTGGGTCGCGAAGAGCGCTGTGGTCGCTGGCATGCAATCAAAGGTGACCAAGAAGAGCCGAGCTGTCAACTCAATACCCCATTTGGCCGCAATGTTTCACCTCATCCGGTTACTGCGCCCGGAGAAAGGTTTGTGCACAGTCACCGCCGGAGATGTGGCGCTGCAACCGGGTGCGCAAACGCCGTCGCGTTCTCGTGACCGGACTGTGATCCCAGTCGCTTCCGCCTCCCGGACGCAACAAGATCGATATTCGACTCGTCTTCTCTGGGCAGGTGAGGGAAGAACGTTTGAGCCATTGGTGTGTGTCATGGTTTTTGCCGATTTGAACACTTTCCGTATAGCTTTGGTTCCGCAGAGTGAATACGGGGCCCAATAGCAGATCTCGGCTTGACTGGCCCGGATCCGCACACTTGTAATTTCACTCGTGTCGTTCGCCCGAAATCGGTAACGGCAGCATCACGGGGCAGTAAAGACAGACGAGGGGTGCACATGACCGAGGTGTTCCAGGAGCTGCTGGTCGACGATGTGGACGAAGAACTCGGCTGGCAGGAGCGCGCGCTGTGCGCCCAGACCGACCCCGAGTCCTTCTTTCCCGAGAAGGGCGGCTCCACCCGGGAGGCCAAGAAGGTCTGCCTCGCCTGTGAAGTCCGCTCCGAGTGCCTCGAATACGCCCTCGCGAATGACGAACGATTCGGCATCTGGGGCGGACTGTCCGAACGGGAACGCCGTCGCCTGAAGAAGGCGGCGGTCTAGTTTTTTCGGGGGCTTTGCCCCCTCCGGACCCTCTACGGACCCCGTCCGGGCCCCCTCCGGCTGCACCCGGCCTCCGCAGGCGGCGGACTGCCGCGTTCCCCAGCCATTAGTGTGGGGCGCTGCCAGTCAGCACAGCAGCCTCCGGGGCCCCCAACCCCCGGACCCCGGCCGGAGGGGCCCGTACCTCGATGTCCGTGCACAGCCAGTCGACAGCCCCGTACTCCGAGGCCGCGACCCCCGAGTTCCCCAGACACGTCGTCACCGCCGTGCTCGTCTCGCACGACGGCGCGCGCTGGCTGCCCGACGCCCTCGCCGGCCTGCTCGGCCAGGAACGCCCCGTACAGAGCGCGTACGCGGCCGACACCGGCAGCGCCGACGACTCCGCCCGCCTGGTCACCGAGGCCCTGGGCGCCGACCGCGTCCTGCACCTCGCGCGCCGCACCGGCTTCGGCGCCGCCGTCGACGAGGCCGTCCGCTCCGCGGGGGTGCTCGGCCCGGAGGAGCTCCCGTACCTGAAGCGCCCCAGCGGCTGGGACCCCGTCTCGCGCAGCTGGCGCGACGACACCTACGACCTGCCCGAACTGCCGCACGGCGAGCCCGTCCAGTGGCTCTGGCTGCTGCACGACGACTGCGCCCCCGCGCCCGACGCCCTCGCCGAACTGCTGCGCGTCGCCGACTCCGACGCCCACGCCGCGATCGTCGGCCCCAAACTGCGCGGCTGGTACGACCGCAAGCAGCTGCTCGAAGTGGGCGTCTCCATCGCCCGCAGCGGCCGCCGCTGGACCGGCCTGGACAGGCGCGAGCAGGACCAGGGCCAGCACGACCAGGTCCGCCCGGTCCTGTCCGTGTCCTCCGCCGGCATGCTGATCCGCCGCGATGTGTGGGAGGAGCTCGGCGGCTTCGACCGGCGGCTGCCGCTGATGCGCGACGACGTCGACCTGTGCTGGCGCGCGCACGCCGCCGGGCACTCCGTCCTCGTCGCCCCCGAAGCCGTCGTCCGGCACGCCGAGGCCGCCGCCCGCGAGCGCCGGACCGTCGACTGCGCGGGCCGCTCCGCCGTCGACCCGCACCGGGTCGACAAGGCGGGCGCCGTCTACACGATGCTCGTCAACTCGCGCCCCGCCGCGCTGCCGTACGTGTTCCTGCGCATCGTCGTCGGCACCGTACTGCGCACCCTCGCCTATCTGGTGGGCAAGGCGCCCGGCCAGGCCGTCGACGAGATCATGGGCCTGTCCGCGACCCTGCTCCGGCCCGGCCGGATCCTCGCCGGACGGCGCAGGCGCGGCAAGAGCGGGGTGGAGGCGAGCGAGCTGCGGCCGCTCTTCCCGCCGCCTGGCGCCACCGTCCGCGCCACCGTCGAACAGGTCGCCGCCGGCCTCGGCGCCGGGGCCGAGGACACCGGCGGCTCCCGGCACGGCGCCGTCGAGTCCGGGCCCGGCGGAGACGACGCCGACTTCCTGGAGATCGAGCAGTTCGCGCGGCTGAAGAAGATCGCCCGCAAACCCGCGCCCGTCCTGTTCGCCCTGCTCCTGCTGATCTCGCTGACCGCCTGCCGCGAACTGCTCGGCGGCGGCGCCCTCTCCGGCGGCGCCCTGCTCCCCGCGCCCTCGGGCGTCGGCGACCTGTGGGGCCGCTACGCGGACGCCTGGCACCCCATCGGCACCGGCGGCACCCAGACCGCCCCGCCCTACCTCGCGGCCATCGCCGCCCTCGCCGCCCTCTGCTTCGGCTCCACCGGCTTCGCCCTGACCCTGCTGCTCGTCTGCTCGGTCCCGCTGGCCGGACTCACCGCCTACTTCGCCTCGCGGCCCCTCGTCGAGTCGCGCCTGCTGCGCGCCTGGGCGGCCGTCGCCTACGCCCTCCTGCCCGCCGCCACCGGCGCCCTCGCCACCGGCCGCCTGGGCACCGCCGTCCTCGCCGTACTCCTGCCGCTGATCGCCCGTGCGGGCGTCACCGCCGCCGGGTTCCGCGGCGAGGGCCGCGGCGATCAGGAAGGGGCCGCGCGAAGCGCGTCGGTGAGGAGCGGTGGCCGGGCGACGGGCGGGCGCGCGACCTGGACGTACGCGCTGCTGCTCACCGTCGCCATGGCGTTCACCCCCGTCGTCTGGCCCGTCGCCGCGCTCCTCGGAGCCGTCGTCCTGGTGCTGCGCCGCGACGACATCACCGCTTACGGACTGCGTTTCCTCGCCGCCGTCGGCACCCCCCTCCTGATCCTCGCCCCCTGGTCACTGACCCTGCTCACCAGCCCGTCCGGCTTCTTCCGCGAGGCCGGTCTGGAGTACGGCAAGGGCTCGGCCTCCGCGCTCGACCTGCTCGGCGCGAGCCCCGGCGGCCCCAAGACGGTCGGCGGACTGCTCCTCGTCGGCTTCGTGCTGGCCGCGCTCGCCGCACTGCTGCGTGGCGAGCGGGAGTTCGCCATCCGCACCGCCTGGGCCGTCGCCCTCACCGGCTTCCTCTTCGCCGCCCTCTCCAACAACAGCGACTGGGCCGGCCCGGCCACCCTCGTCTACGGCCTCGCCCTGCTCGCCGCCGCCGTACTCGGCGCCGAGGGCGCCAAGGAGCGCGTCGCCGCCCACGGCTTCGGCTGGCGCCAGCCGGTCGCCGCACTGATCGCCCTGGCCGCCGCGGTCGCTCCGCTGATCGCGGCGGGCGGCTGGATGCTGAGCGGCGCCGACGGCCCGCTGGAGCGCCGCGACCCGGTGCAGGTGCCCGCGTTCGTCGCGGAGGAGAGCGGCACCCGCGACCAGGCCCGCACCCTCGTCCTGGGCGGCACCTCGGCCGCCAAGGTCTCCTACACCCTGGTCCGCGGCTCCGGCGGCCGCCTCGGCGACGCCGAACTCGCCGCCTCCGGCGGCAGCGACCCCCGCTTGGACAAGGTCGTCGCCAATCTGGTCGCCGGCTCCGGCGCCGACCAGTCCTCCCAGCTCAGCGGCTTCGCCGTGCGCTATGTGCTGGTACGCGACGGAGCGCCCCGCGCCTTCGGCCGGGTCCTGGACACCACCCCCGGCCTCAGCCGGCTGAGCCAGCTCGACGGCAGCGCGCTGTGGCGCGTCGACCGGCAGGTCGCCCGCGCCGTCATCGTGCCGCCCGCCGCCTCCGCCGGAGCCCAGACGGGGTCGGCGCAGACCGGCGCCGCCGAGCCGGTGGCCGTCGCCGCCGACCCGGTCGACGTCCACACCAAGATCCCGGCCGGTCCGGTCGACCGGGTCCTGCGGCTCGCCGACCGGGCCGCACCCGGCTGGACCGCGACCCTCGACGGCAAGCCGCTGAAGAAGACCACCGTCGACGGCTGGGCCCAGGGCTTCCAACTCCCCGCCGACGGCGGCCGCCTGGACATCACCTACGACGCCCCCTTCACCCACACCGCGTGGATCTGGGCCCAGTCACTCCTCGCCCTGGTGCTCGTCGTGCTCGCCCTGCCGGGCCGCCGCCGCCGGATCGACGACGACCTGCCCGAGGAGGAGCAGCCGGTGCTGCCCCCGGCCCGGGACGGCGAGGGCCGCCGGGCCCGCCGCCTGCGCGCCCAGGCGGAGGCCGAGGCCGCCGACGCCGAGCCGACGGCGGAGCCCGAAGACTTGGCCGGCCAGGACTTCCCGCCCCCGCCGGCCTCCGCGCCCACGGCCCCCGAGCACGACCCGTACGCGACCGCCCAGTACGCCGAGGTGCCGCAGCAGCAGTCCTACGGACAGTGGGACGAGACGGCGTACACCAACGCCGAGTACCCGCAGCAGCAGTACGACCCGTACCAGCAGCAGTACCAAGACCCGTACCAGCAGCAGTACCCGCCGCAGGAGCCCGCGTACGACCCCTACGGCTATGGCTACGGCGGGGAGCAGGCCCCGGGCCAGGGGCAGGGCGAGGGTGGCCGCATCCCCGGCCAGAGCCCTGACGGCCAGGGCCACGACACCGAGCAGCCGCACCGCCCCGACGGGAGCAACCAGTGAACCGCAGCACCCTCTCCCTGATCGCGGCCGCCGTCGCCCTCGCCGCCGTCACCGGCTTCGCGGCCTTCACCGCGCCGGGCGGCGACTCGGTGAAGGCCGACGCGAAGGGTCCGGCACGGCTGCCCGTCGAGCGCTCCAGCCTGCTGTGCCCGGCGCCCAGCCTGTCCGACCTGGCGGAGACCACGTACACCACGTACACCCCGAAGGGCAGCGGCGACGCGGGCGCCAAGGTGGGCACGGCCGGCAGCGCCGTGCTGAAGCCCGCCGTCACCCCGCTCACCGACGGCGCCCCCGCCAAGTCCACCGACAAGGCGGGCAAGGACAAGAAGGGCAAGAAGGGGAAGACCCCCGAGAAGCCCGACCCCAACAAGGCGGTCGTCACCCTCAAGGAGCCCGGCAAGCCCGCTTCGGCCACGGCCGACGGCTCCGACGCCCCCGCGCTCGCCGGGTCCGCCGACGGCCCGCTCGCGCCCGGCTGGGCGGCGCAGCAGACCACGGTGGTCTCGGCGGGCGACACGCGCGCGGTGCTCGGCACCCGCTGCACCGAACCCGACACCGACTTCTGGTTCCCCGGCGCTTCCACCGCCAAGACCCGTCAGGACTACGTCCATCTGACCAACCCGGACGACACCGCGGCGGTCGCCGACATCGAGCTGTTCGGCAAGGACGGCGTCATCAAGTCGGAGGTGGGGGAGGGCATTACGGTCCCCGCCAAATCCAGCGTCCCTGTTCTGTTGTCAACGTTGACCTCGGCGGCGGCCGATGACCTGACCGTTCACGTCACGACCCGCTCCGGCCGGGTCGGGGCGGTCGTGCAGGCATCGGACGCGAAGGCGGGCGCGGACTGGCTGTCCGCGTCGGCCGACCCGGCGGCGAGCCAGGTCCTCCCGGGCATCCCGGGCGACGCCACCGACGTACGCCTGGTGGTGTACGCCAAGGGCGCCGACGACGCCGATCTCAAGGTGCGGCTGGCCGGTGCGGGCGGCAGCTTCACCCCTGCTGGTCTGGACACCGTCCACGTGAAGTCGGGGATGACGGCGTCCTTTGATCTGAAGAACGTTACGAGGGGTGAGGCGGGTTCCCTGTTGCTCACCCCGAGTTCGGATGGCGGAAAAACGCCCATCGTGGCGGCGCTGCGCGTAGTGCGCGGCACGGGTGACAAGCAGGAGACCGCATATATTCCGGCCACCGCGCCGGTCGGCGACCGGTCCACGGCCGCCGACAACCGGGCCAAGGGCTCGACGCTGGCGTTCACCGCGCCGACCGCCGCCACGGTCAAGGTCACCGCGTCGCCCGGCACCGAGGGCGGCGAGCCGCAGACCAAGACGTACACCGTGAAGGCCGGCACCACGCTGGCGGTGGAGCCGCCGGTCCCGTCCGGCCTCAAGGGCTCGTACGCGCTGACGGTCGAGACCCAGCCGGGCAGCGGCCCCGTCTACGCCTCCCGCACGCTGGCGCTGCCGCAGGACGGCATCCCGATGTTCACCGTGCAGACGCTCCCCGACGACAAGGGGACGGTGGCGGTCCCGGCGGCGAAGCAGGACCTGTCGGTACTGGACGACTGAGGACGGATCCGGTTCGGTCGGCCCTGCCGGTTCAGCCCTGTCCGTTCAGTCCTGTCCGTAGCGGGGATCGACCGACTCCGGTGCGAGACCGAGGAGTTCGGCGACCTGCTCGACCACGACCTCGTGGACGAGCAGGGCCCGCTCGTCCCGGCTCTTGGTGCGGATCTCGACGGGCCGCCGGTAGACGATGATCCGCGCGGGCGAGCCCTTGGATGCGGGCAGCGCGCGGCCCAGCGGCACGGCCTCGTCGCTCCACCCGTCGTCGTCGGACTCGGGCAGCGGCACGTCGGAGACGAGGAAGTCGACGTCGGCCAGCTGCGGCCAGCGCCGCTCCAGCCGCTCCACCGAGTCCCGCACCAGATCGCGGAAGCTCTCCGCGCGGCTCGCCGAGAGCGGCACCTGCGGCGGGGCGACGGGTCCGCGCATGCCCCTCCCGTGCCGGTCGCGGCGGCGGGGCCGCGGGCCGGCCGGTACGGAGTCGGGGCCGGAGCCGATGCCGGAACTGGAACTGTCCATCACTGACGCAGCGTAGCCCTCCGGAGCGCCGTGCGATCGCGGCGGCGGCCCGTTCCGTGGCATGTCGTCTGATGACCGTTTCCCTCTCGCTTGAGAGCGATTACCGGCCCATACGAGACAGTGGATTTCGCGTCGTTTGACCGGAAGATTCCCAAGTACGGAACGTAATCGGTCCGGTCACAGACCGTGCGGCCCTCTTCCCGTGCAGGTCAGCCCAGTTGCTCACGGGGCCGCTGTGCCCGAGCTCACACCGCGACACGGTGGAGTGACCCGGTGGAGAGTCGTCGCGGCCCGCTCAAGAGTGCGGTACCGTCCAACGTCGTGAGCCCTGTACGTCGCTGTTCGCGCACTGCGTGCGGCCGCCCTGCCGTCGCGACACTGACGTACGTCTACGCGGACTCGACCGCAGTCCTCGGCCCGCTCGCCACCTACGCCGAGCCCCATTGCTATGACCTGTGCGCTGAGCACAGCGAGCGCCTCACCGCGCCCCGTGGCTGGGAGGTCGTCCGCCTCACCGACGCCTCCGCCCCGAGCCGCCCCAGCGGTGACGATCTGGAAGCGCTTGCCAACGCGGTACGGGAAGCGGCCCGTCCGCACGAACGTGCCGCCGAGGCCGGTGGCGCCCGCGCGGCCGACCCCAGGGAGGTCGCCCGCCGAGGCCACCTCCGAGTCCTGCGCTCCCCGGAGCCCTGACGGGCCGAGCGGACCGGCCGCAGGGGACGAGGGGCCGGTCGTGCGAGCCCCGACCCTCACGGGCCGACCGCTCCGGAGTCCTCCACCGCGTCGCGTTCTCCACAGGGCTGGAGTTCTCCGCAGGCATCGCGTTCTCCACAGGCGCGGCAGCCCTGACAGCCCCAGCCGGTAGCCTCGGTCCAGGGGGCCGCATGTTTCCGCAGGTGATTTCAGAAGGGTTGGGCCGTGGCTGCTGATCTGTCGCAGATCGTGAAGGCGTACGACGTCCGCGGGGTGGTGCCGGATCAGTGGGACGAGTCCCTGGCCGAGTTGTTCGGAGCGGCTTTCGTCCGGGTGGTGGGCGCCGACGCGATCGTGGTCGGGCATGACATGCGCCCCTCGTCACCCGGCCTGTCGGCGGCGTTCGCGCGCGGCGCGGCCCGCCAGGGCGCGGACGTCACGCTGATCGGGCTGTGCTCCACGGACCAGCTGTACTACGCGTCCGGGAAGCTGAACCTGCCCGGCGCCATGTTCACGGCGTCCCACAACCCGGCCCAGTACAACGGCATCAAGCTCTGCCGCGCGGGCGCCGCCCCGGTCGGCCAGGACACTGGCCTGGCCGACATCCGCGCCCTGGTCGAAGCCTGGTCGGAGTCGGGCGCCCCGGAAGTGGCGGCGACGACCGGCACGCT
Source organism: Streptomyces sp. NPDC031265 (assembly GCF_055570295.1). NCBI lineage: Bacteria > Bacillati > Actinomycetota > Actinomycetes > Kitasatosporales > Streptomycetaceae > Streptomyces > Streptomyces sp. NPDC031265. The sequence continues at coordinate 10,957 of NZ_JBVIHM010000036.1, read as the reverse complement.
CGACGAGCGCGACACGCTCGCGGACTACGCCGCCCACCTCAAGTCCCTGGTCGACGTCTCCGGCATCCGCCCCCTCAAGGTCGTCGTGGACGCGGGCAACGGCATGGGCGGCCACACGGTCCCCACCGTCTTCGACGGTCTGCCGCTGACGCTGGTGCCGATGTACTTCGAGCTCGACGGCACCTTCCCCAACCACGAGGCCAACCCCCTCGACCCCGCCAACATCGTCGACCTCCAGGAGCGCGTCCGCGCCGAGGGCGCCGACCTGGGCATCGCCTTCGACGGCGACGCCGACCGCTGCTTCGTGGTGGACGAGCGCGGCGAGGGAGTCTCCCCGTCCGCCGTGACCGCCCTGGTGGCGGCCCGTGAGCTGGCCAAGCACCCGGGCGGCACGGTGATCCACAACCTGATCACGTCCTGGTCCGTCCCGGAGGTCGTCCGCGAGAACGGCGGCATCCCGGTCCGCACCCGGGTCGGCCACTCGTTCATCAAGCAGGAGATGGCGCGTTCGGGCGCGATCTTCGGCGGCGAGCACTCCGCGCACTACTACTTCAAGGACTTCTGGAACGCCGACACCGGCATGCTGGCGGCCCTGCACGTCCTGGCCGCCCTGGGCACCCAGAAGGCCCCGCTCTCCCGCCTGCTGGCGTCGTACGACCGCTACACGGGCTCGGGCGAGATCAACTCGACGGTGACCGACCAGGCCGCCCGTACGGAGGCGGTCCGCGAGGCCTTCGCGACGCGGCAGGGCGTCACCACGGACGAGCTGGACGGCCTGACGGTCGCCACGGCCGACTGGTGGTTCAACCTGCGCCCCTCCAACACCGAGCCCCTCCTGCGGCTGAACGTCGAGGCGCGCGACGAACCGACGATGGCGAAGCTGCGGGACGAGGTCCTGGCGCTGGTACGGGCGTAATCCCGTGCCGGACGGGCCGGGGCCCGGTCCCGGCCGTCCGGCACGGGACCCGGTCCCGGCGGCCTCGCGGGCCGACTCCCACCGCCACCAGCGTCCGCCCACGCCACCCGGGGAGCCCGCACCGCACCCCGGCGGTAGGGTGACAAGGCCTGATCCAGGTACCTGATCCACGTATACGAAGACGACGAAGACGTTCCGGAAGGACCTCCATGCCGCTCGAAGCCGGCCTCCTCGACATCCTCGCCTGCCCCGCGTGCCACGCCCCGCTCAAGGACGCCACGGCCGAGGAGACGCCCGAGCTGGTCTGCACCGGCGCGGACTGCGGCCTTGCGTACCCGGTCCGCGACGGCATCCCCGTACTCCTCGTGGACGAGGCCCGCCGCCCGGCGTAACCCCGCCCCGCGGACCCCGTCCCGCAGACCCCGCCCGGCACACCAGCCGGGAACCGAGTGACCCGGAACCCCGATCGCCCCGGAGGCCGCCGCACATGCTCGATGAGTCGCTGCTCGACGCGCCGGAAGCCCTGGCCCGCGCGGATCGCCGCGGTCTGCTGCGTGGAGCCGCGGAGGCCGGCGCCCGCGTCCGTACCGCCGCCCGGCACGCCATCGAGGCGGGCATCGCGGAGCTGAAGCCCGAGGGCCGCCCCCGGGCCGTACTCATCGCGGGCCCCGGCACCGCGGCCGAGGGCGTGGCCGACCTGGTCACGGCGCTGGCCGGAGCCTCCGCGCCGGTCGCCCGGCTCGTCTCGACCGGGGTGGCCGCCGCGGCGGGCGCCCTGCGCTGGAACCTCCCCGGCTGGGCGGGCTCGGTCGACCTCCTGCTCATCACCACGACGGACGGCAGCGAGCCCGGCCTGGCGCTCCTGGCGGAGCAGGCCTACCGCCGGGGCTGCACGGTCGTGGCCGTCGCCCCGAAGGGCTCCCCGCTCTCCGAGGCCGTCGACGGGGTGCACGGCCTGGTGGTGCCGCTGGCGACGGCCCCGCACGAGCTGTACGAGGACGGGAGGACCCCGGCCGCCTCTCCGAGCGCGCTGTGGGCCCTGTTCACCCCCATCCTCGCCCTGCTCGACCGGCTGGGGCTGACCGCCGCGCCTCCGGAGACGCTGGAGAAGATCGCCGACCGCCTTGACCGCACCGCGGAACGCTGCGGCCCGGCCATCGCCACGTACAGCAACCCGGCGAAGACCCTCGCGACGGAACTCGCCGACTCGCTCCCCCTCGTCTGGACGGAGGGCGAGGGCGCCGCACCGGCGGGCCGCCGCTTCGCGACCGTACTGGCCGAGCTCGCGGGCCGCCCCGCACTCACCGGCGAGCTGCCGGAGACGCTCGCGTCGCACGGCATCCTGCTCGCGGGCTCGCTCGGGGAGGGCGCCGACCCGGACGACTTCTTCCGCGACCGGGTGGAAGAGCCCGCAGCGCTGCACGCCCGGGTCGTCCTGCTGCGCGACCGCCCGGCGGGCGGCCTCTCCGCCGCCCCGGCCGCGCGCGAACTCGCCCTGAGCCACGAGGCGCAGATCAGCGAACTGGAGCCGGAGGAGGGCACGGAGCTGGAGTGCCTGGCGGAACTCCTCGCCCTCACGGACTTCACGACCGCGTACCTCGCCCTCGCATCGACGCCGCCCCCCACGTAGGGCACCGCCGGTGCAGCCCGATGCCGACGCGGCCGGCGGCCGAGGACATCAGTGACCGGAGCCGACAGCGACCGATACCGACGGTGACCGGTGCCGACAGCTGCTGGGCACGCGGCGACCGAACCCGTACGAGACCACGCGAAAGAGACCACGCGAACCATGGACCGTCTCGCCAACACCGTGCGCCCCTACGCCTGGGGCTCCACGACGCTGATCCCGGAACTGCTCGGCACCGCCCCCACCGGCGAGCCCCAGGCCGAGATGTGGATGGGTGCGCACCCGGGCGCCCCGTCCCGTATCGACCGGGGTGCGGGCGGGACTCCGCTCTCCGACGTCATCGCAGCGGACCCGACGGCGGAGCTCGGTGACGCGGCCGTCGCCAAATTCGGCCCCCGTCTTCCTTTTCTTCTCAAATTGCTGGCGGCAGGCGCCCCCCTCTCGCTTCAGGTGCATCCCAATCTCGCCCAGGCGCAGCGGGGTTACGCGGACGAGGAAAGCGCGGGCGTTCCGCTCGGCGCCCCGCACCGCAATTACAAGGACGCCAACCACAAGCCCGAACTGATCTGTGCCTTGACAACGTTCGAAGGCCTGTGCGGGTTCCGGGCTCCGGAAGAATCCGCGGATCTTCTCGCCGCGCTCGACGTGGACTCCCTCAAGCCGTACGTGGACCTCCTGCACGCCCACCCCGAAGAGGCGGCGTTGCGCGAGGTCCTCACGGCCGTACTGACCGCCGATCCGCAGGAGATGGCGGCGACGGTGACAGAGGCCGCAGCGGCCTGCGAGCGCCTCGGAGGTGACGCCTACCGGGCCTATGCCTCACTCGCCCACCACTTCCCGGGCGACCCCGGCGTCATCGCGGCCATGCTCCTCAACTACGTGCAACTCCAGCCGGGCGAGGCCCTGTTCCTCGGTGCCGGCATTCCGCACGCGTATCTGAGCGGCATGGGCGTGGAGATCATGGCCAACTCGGACAACGTACTGCGCTGCGGTCTGACCCCGAAGCACGTGGACGTCCCCGAACTCCTCCGGGTCGTCCGCTTCGAGGCCAACGACCCGGGCGTCCTGCGCCCCGAGGCGTCGGAGGCGGGCGAAGAGCTCTACGACACCCCGATCGACGAGTTCCGCCTATCCCGTTTCGTACGCGCGGAGGGTGCGGCTCCGACGGACCTGACGGCCGGGACCCCGCAGATCGTCCTGTGCACGGCGGGTGCGGTGGAGCTCGGCGGCCTGCGCCTCACCCCGGGCCAGGCGGCCTTCGTCCGGGCGGGCGAAAAGGCCGGACTGTCCGGAACGGGCACTGCTTTTCGCGCCACTGTCGTGGCCTGATGCAACAATGTGCGGCCGTATGGCGGCACCCGGGCGGCCGCGACACCGACGAAGGGAACACGTGCACGTATGAGTGCGTCAGGCGGAACCAAGGCGATCGTGGCGGCGCTCGGCGCCAACCTCGCGATCGCGGCAGCCAAGTTCGTGGCGTTCCTCTTCAGCGGTTCGTCGTCGATGCTCGCGGAGAGCGTCCACTCGCTGGCGGACTCGGGTAATCAGGGCCTGCTGCTGCTCGGCGGCAAGAAGGCACAGCGTGAGGCGACGCCCCAACACCCCTTCGGCTACGGCCGGGAGCGCTACATCTACGCCTTCCTGGTCTCGATCGTACTGTTCTCGGTCGGCGGCATGTTCGCCCTCTACGAGGGCTACGAGAAGGTCAAGCACCCGCACGACATCGAGGCCTGGTACTGGCCCGTCGGCGTCCTGATCTTCGCGATCATCGCCGAGGGCTTCTCCTTCCGTACGGCCATCAAGGAGTCGAACGAGACGCGGGGCTCGCTCTCCTGGTCGCAGTTCGTGCGCCGGGCGAAGGCCCCCGAGCTCCCCGTAGTCCTCCTTGAGGACGCGGGCGCCCTGATCGGACTCGTCCTCGCCCTCGGCGGCGTGGGCCTCGCGCTGGCCACCGGCGACGGCGTCTGGGACGGCGTCGGCACCCTGTGCATCGGCGCGCTGCTGATCCTGATCGCCCTCATTCTGGCGGTCGAGACGAAGTCGCTGCTGCTCGGCGAGGCTGCCGGTACGGAGGAGCTGGAGAAGATCCGCACGGCGATCGTCGACGGCGACACGGTCACCTCCGTCATCCACATGCGTACGCTCCACCTCGGCCCGGAAGAGCTGCTGGTCGCGGCCAAGATCGCCGTCCAGCACGACGACACAGCGGCAGAGGTCGCCCACGCCATCAACGCGGCCGAGGTCCGCATCCGCGAGGCGGTCCCGATCGCCCGCGTGATCTACCTGGAGCCTGACATCTACAGCGCGACGGAAGCCGCGGCGGGCCCGGACCCGGCGACCACGCCGGGCGGCACGGGTCACTGAGTACGGTCACCGAGTGCGCTCCACCGCTACCTGCGAAGCAGGTCTGGGGCCGAGGCTTCGGCAGGCGAGTGTGAGTGTGTGGGCGGGGCGGGAGAGGACTTCCCGCCCCGCCCGCACGTCTACGGGGTCCGCGCATCTACTGGACGCACCCTCTACTGGGTCTCGCTCAGCACCGCGAGTACGGCCGCCTCGTCCGGCGCTCCCGCCAACCGCACTCGGAACTCAGGTCCATGAGCTGGCGCGAGAGCCGTGCCAGGATCCGCAGGTGCTCGTCCCCGGCCGCCGCCTGCGACACCGAGATCATGAAGAGCAGCTTGGCCTTCGTCCCGTCCAGGGCGCCCCACTCGATCCCCTCGGAGGACCGGGCGAACTCCACGCTCGGCCTCGCCACCCCATCCGTCTTGGCGTGCGGGATCGCGATCACCTCGCCGAGCCCGGTCATGCCCTGCGCCTCACGCGCCGACGCGACCAGTACGAGCTCGTCGACATCCCGTAGGTTCCCGCCGCGGCCCGCAGCTCGCCCATCTCCCGGATAGCAGCCTCTTTCTCGCCCGCTGCCAGGGCGACCTTCACGTCACGGTGTACGGGGTGAGGCGGCCGGATAGGACTTCGCGGAGGTCGGCGGGGTCGCCGGAACCTGCGGGGCCTTCGGAGCCTTCGGAGCCTTCGGGGGCGTGGGATCGGCTGGAACTCCTGGAGCCGCGGGGACGTTCATCAGGAGAATCGCCGACTCTGCTCGCACCGGAAGCGCCCCCGGTACGGCCCGGAGTCGGGGCGGCGGCAAAGGCTGCCTCTGGAGCCACCCCCACCGGAACGCGGTCGACGGCCATCGCCGCATCCGCGGCCAGTGCCGCCTCCCCACCCGCAACGCTCACGGCTAACCCTTGCTGCCGCTCCTTGATCCTCTTTGGGAAGGCTCCCGACCCTGAACGTCTCCACCTCGCCTTCCTGGACGGGCTGGGGGCGGCTGGGCCGATCGGTGTAGATTCGTGACCAGAGCCAGACGTCGCTGCTGATGGCGGTCGGTCGGTACGCCACGCGCACCGGCCGAGGGAGAGAGGGCCTCCGACGGACTGCGCTGTGAGCACGACGGGCACCGCTTGGTGCCCACGGACACTCCGGTGTCCACCCGGACATCGCGATGTCCGCCGGGCACCCGTTGGCGCCCGCGTGGCCGTCGCCGTGCCCAGGCGCGCCCGCAGACCTTCCGTACCCACCCTCGACCCACCTACGAGGAGCAGCTCGCCATGACGACTGTCGACGCCGGCCAGGACTTCAAGGTCGCCGACCTCTCCCTCGCCGCCTTCGGGCGCAAGGAGATCACCCTCGCCGAGCACGAGATGCCCGGCCTGATGTCGATCCGCAAGGAGTACGCCGCCACCCAGCCGCTCGCCGGCGCCCGGGTCACCGGCTCCCTGCACATGACGGTGCAGACCGCCGTCCTGATCGAGACCCTCGTCGCCCTCGGCGCCGAGGTCCGCTGGGCCTCCTGCAACATCTTCTCCACCCAGGACCACGCCGCCGCCGCCATCGCGGTCGGCCCGAACGGCACCCCCGAGAACCCCCAGGGCGTCCCGGTCTTCGCCTGGAAGGGCGAGACCCTCGAGGAGTACTGGTGGTGCACGGAGCAGGCCCTCACGTGGCCGAACACCCCGACCGGCGGCCCGAACATGATCCTGGACGACGGCGGTGACGCCACGCTCCTGGTCCACAAGGGCGTCGAGTTCGAGAAGGCCGGTGCGGCCCCGGACCCGTCCACCGCGGACAGCGAGGAGTACGGCTACATCCTCACCCTGCTGAACCGCACCCTCTCCGAGAAGCCGCAGAAGTGGACCCAGCTGGCGTCCGAGATCCGCGGCGTCACCGAAGAGACCACGACCGGTGTCCACCGTCTGTACGAGATGCACCGCGACGGCACCCTCCTCTTCCCGGCGATCAACGTCAACGACGCGGTCACCAAGTCCAAGTTCGACAACAAGTACGGCTGCCGCCACTCCCTGATCGACGGCATCAACCGCGCCACCGACGTCCTCATCGGCGGCAAGACCGCTGTCGTCTGCGGCTACGGCGACGTGGGCAAGGGCTGCGCGGAGTCCCTGCGCGGCCAGGGCGCCCGAGTGATCATCACCGAGATCGACCCGATCTGCGCCCTGCAGGCGGCGATGGACGGCTACCAGGTCACCACGCTCGACGAGGTGGTCGACAAGGCCGACATCTTCGTCACCACGACGGGCAACAAGGACATCATCATGGCCGCGGACATGGCCAAGATGAAGCACCAGGCCATCGTCGGCAACATCGGCCACTTCGACAACGAGATCGACATGGCCGGCCTCGCCAAGATCCCCGGCGTCGTCAAGGACGAGGTCAAGCCGCAGGTCCACACCTGGACGTTCCCCGACGGAAAGGTCCTCATCGTCCTCTCCGAGGGCCGCCTGCTCAACCTGGGCAACGCGACCGGCCACCCGTCGTTCGTGATGTCCAACTCGTTCGCGGACCAGACCCTGGCTCAGATCGAGCTGTTCACCAAGCCCGAGGAGTACCCGACCGACGTCTACGTGCTGCCCAAGCACCTCGACGAGAAGGTCGCCCGCCTCCACCTCGACTCGCTCGGCGTGAAGCTCACGACGCTCCGCCCCGAGCAGGCCGCGTACATCGGCGTCGAGGTCGATGGCCCGTTCAAGTCGGACCACTACCGCTACTGATTCCGTAACTGACGGACTCGACAGCCGCGGTACCGAGAACGTAGTACCGAGAACAGCGGTACAAGGCAGGCCCCCGGACCCCCGTGCCGGGGGCCTGCCCCGTACCCCGCTCTGTACAACGGTCCACCCCTACGCCCCCGAGGACCACAAGACCCCATGCCCCGCGGCCGGTATTCGCTTCACGATCCGCACGACCACACCCCCCTCGGCGAAGAACACTTCCACTGCGCGCCCGGCCCCTCCGGCTGGCGCTACGTCTCCCAGATCACCACCCCCTCCGGCGATCCCGCCGGCTCCGTCGACCTCGCCCTCGACGACCTCGGCCGCCCCATTCGCCTCGAACTCCACGCCGGAGGCTGGCAGGTGCGCGGCGCCGCCCTCGACGGCGTCACCTGGGTCCGCACCGACCCCACCGGCACTCACGCCACCGAAGGCAACGTCCCCGCCCACGCCTTCACCGGCATGTCCCCGGCGTTCCTCATCGCCACGTCACGTCTGCTCCGCCTCACCCCCGGTTCCCCCGCGACCCGCGTACGCCTCGTCGCCTTCACCGACCCGGTCCTCGCCCCCCGCACCCTCGACCAGTCCTGGGCCTTGGTGAACAGTGAAGCGCACGCCACTGACAACGACCCTCTGACCGTGGACGAGTACCAGGTCAGCGCCCTGGACACGGGTGAACAGCACGTCGTCCACATCGCCGGTGACGTGGTCCTCGCGGCTCCCGGAATCGAGCTCGAATCCCTCGAAAGCCCGCCGACGGCCTGGGCGCGGTAGGCAGCCCGAGTGTGGGCGCGCCAAGCAGACACGGCCAGATGACCTGTACGGATGGGGCTGACGGATCGGGTCAGTTGATTCAGGCAGGCGGTACGAAGCCCGTGGCGGACCGGGTATCGGGCTCAGCCTCGGGCCCCGGCTTCGGTGCCGAGGAGGCGGATGCCGTGCCCGCGGATGGCATACGCGGGGGAGCGGCGGTCCAGACGGGCGCGCCCGCGATGTGCGCCGCGCCGTGAGGCGCCGACGCGGCAGGACCCGGGGCCCATGCCTCGCCCGTGGCCGCTGCCCCGCCCGCCGTACCGGAATCCCTGTATCCGGCGATGCCGCCTGCCCCACCCGCCGCCCGCACCGCCCCGAACGCCCGCCGCGCGTCCCGAGTCTGCCGCTCGGCCATCACCGCCGCCAGATACGCGGCCGGAGGCACGCCCTGCGGCGCTGGCGCCCCTGTCCGCGCCACCAGATCGTCGGCCAGCCGGACCGCCATCGCCCAGCTCACCTGCGCGTCGAGCTGCCCCATTCGCGTCAGGTACTGCCGTACGGCCAGCCACAGCGCGTCCGGCACCCCTGACAGATCGAGCCCGGAGAAACGTCCCATCAGCCACGGCGGGGGCGGCGGCACAGCAGTGGCCCGTCCGGCCGGCACCCTCTCCCGTACGACCAGGGTCCCCGCGAACACATCCCCGATCCGCCGCCCCCGCTCCGAAACCAGCGACGCGATGCAGGCGACCACCCCGAAGGTCAGCAGGATCTCCACGACGCCCATGGCCCCGCGCACGAGCGCGTGCCGGAAGCGGATCGGCCCTCCGTCGTCGCGCACCACCCGCAGCCCACAGGCGAGCTTCCCCAACGAGCGTCCATGCGTCAGCGTCTCGACCGCTATGGGCGCTCCTACGAGTACGAGGACGAACAGGGCGACGGCTATCGCCGCCTGCGCGGCATCGTCGAGCGACGCGGTGGCCAGCAACAGCGCGAACGACACGATCAGGTAGGCGGCCCAGGCCACCACCATGTCGATGAGGAGCGCGAGCGCCCGACTGGGCAGCCGCGCGGGCCGCAGCCCCAGCACGACCGCATCCCCCGTGACCAGCGCGCTCACCGGTACCCACCCTTCGCCGTCGCCGCCGAAGCGTCGACCTTCCCGGACCCTCGAAAACCTCAGTCTGCCAAGCTGGCCCGCAGCGCGCCGCAGTAGTACGGACCGTACGCACCCAGTGCCTGGAGCAGCAGCCGACCATGGACCTCGACGTCTTCGTCACCGCCCACCATCCCGAGTGGGACCGACTCGAACAGCTACTGCGCCGTGGCCGCCGCCTGACCGGCGCCGAGGCCGACGAACTCGTCGCTCTCTACCAGCGCACGTCGACGCACCTCTCACACATACAGTCCTCGACTCCGGATCCGCAGCTCACGGCCCGTCTCACCCAGCTCGTCGCTCGTGCCCGCGCCACGGTGACCGGCACCCGCCGCGCCTCCTGGCGCGACGCCGCGCGCTTTCTGACCGCCGGATTCCCGGCAGCCGTCTATCGCGCGCGTAGATGGTGGATTCCGGCGGCCCTGCTCTCGACCGCGCTGGCCGCGATCATCGGCTGGTGGATCGGCACCCACCCCGAGGTCCAGTCGTCGATCGCCGCTCCGGAGACGCTCAGGGAAATGACGCGACCCGGGGGTGAGTACGAGACGTACTACTCAAGCCACCCCGCGGCCTCCTTCGCGGCTCAGGTCTGGACCAATAACGCGCAGGCAGCCGCGATGTGCCTGGTCCTGGGCGCCTTCCTGGGGCTCCCGGTCCTCTGGGTCCTTTTCTCCAACATGCTGAACCTTGGCGTGGGCATCGGCCTCATGTCCTCGGCCGGCCGCCTGGACACCTTCCTCGGCCTGGTCCTCCCGCATGGCCTTCTCGAACTGACCGCCGTCTTCGTAGCGGCGGGTACAGGGCTACGCCTTGGGTGGACCGTCATCGACCCCGGCCCCCGCACCCGCCGCGACGCCCTCGCGGAGGAAGGCCGCGCGGCCCTGGGCATGGCCATCGGCCTGGCCCTGGTCCTGTTCGTCTCAGGCCTGATCGAAGCCTTCGTCACGCCGTCGGGCCTGCCCACCTGGGCCCGCATCATCATCGGCATCGCCGTCGAGCTGGCATTTCTCTTGTACGTCTACGTGCTCGGCGGCCGAGCAGTACGCGAGGGCGAGACAGGCGACATCGACGAACCGGACCGCAGCGCCGGGCTTCCCACTGCCGCGTGATGTGCGTACGACCCCTCTGACCTGGTACTGTTCTCTTCGCCCACAAAAACTGTTGACACGGTTCGAGTGGGGAGGTAGATTTAAACGGTTGCGCCGGACTGGACAGGTTCGGGCGCACTGGCTAGTATCTCTCTCGCTCTCCCGGGAATTGATTTCCCGAAAAAGAGCCATCTCCGATTGATTCGAACCACGAAGCCGATTAGCTCGGCCGAAATGCTTCTGATAGAGTCGGAGTCGCCGGAAAGGGAAACGCGAAAGCGAAAACCTGGAAAGCGAATCCCGCTGACTGGGAATCGGACGCGAAAGAGTCTGATAGAGTCGGAAACGAAG
>NZ_JBVIHM010000035.1:0-73555 GCF_055570295.1 Streptomyces sp. NPDC031265 | reverse complement strand
CGATACAACCAGTATCGGGGCGACCCTCCGCCTTGCGATCGCACGCACCAGACGCCGCCGGGCCCGCCCTTCGGGCGGACGACGCTACTTTCGAACCACGCCCTAGGCGCCACGACGTACGTCGCCTGGGGCGGTCGTGAGGGTGCGGAGTCCGGCGGTGCCAAGGATGTACGCGCCGCGCTCGACCGGATGAAGGAGGCCTTCGACCTGCTCGGCGAGTATGTCGTCGAGCAGGGTTACGACCTCAGGTTCGCGATCGAGCCCAAGCCGAACGAACCGCGCGGCGACATCCTCCTGCCGACCATCGGTCACGCTCTGGCGTTCATCGAGCACCTGGAGCGCCCCGAACTCGTGGGCGTCAATCCGGAGGTCGGCCATGAGCAGATGGCGGGCCTGAACTTTCCGCATGGCATCGCCCAGGCTCTGTGGGCGGGCAAGCTCTTCCACATCGATCTCAACGGCCAGACCGGCATCAAGTACGACCAGGACCTGCGCTTCGGCGCCGGTGACGTGCGCCAGGCGTTCTGGCTCGTCGACCTGCTGGAGAGCGCCGGCTACCAGGGGCCACGCCACTTCGACTTCAAGCCGGCGCGCACCGACGGTGTCGACGGCGTGTGGGAGTCCGCGAAGAACTGCATGCGCAACTACCTGATCCTCAAGGAGCGTTCGGCCGCGTTCCGGTCCGACCCTCAGGTGCGGCAGGCGCTGCGCGACTCCCGCCTCGACCAGCTTGCGCAGCCCACCGCCGCCGAGGGCCTTGCCGAGCTCCTGGCCGACAAGGGCGCGTACGAGGACTACGACGTGAACGCCGCCGCCCAGCGCTCCATGGCCTTCGAACGCCTTGACCAGCTCGCCATGGAGCACCTGCTCGGCGTGAGCTGATTCCCGCACCCCGCGATCGACCCCGTCCGGCTGAGGCCGGAGCCGAACCGGGATCTGCGAACACTCCCGGCGGGACACGGGCGTCCCGCCGGGCCGGCCACTCCTCCCCCTTCCAGGCAAGGGAAACCACCGTGACAGCAGCACACATACCGGAGCGCGCGCGTGTCAGGCGTCGCCGCGTCGGTCGGCGGGCGACGGTCCCGCTCACCGTTGTCTCCGCGCTCGTGGCCACCGCGGCGCTCGCCGGCTGCGGCCAGCAACGCGACGACGATGTCTACACCGTCCTCAACTCGTCGACCGACGACTCGTATCACGGCTGGGACGCAGCCACCCTGTCCCGCTGCAGCAAGCGACTCGGCATCACCATCGAGCAGCAGAGCGTGCCGGCCGCACAGGTCATGACGAAGTCACTGCGCATGGCGTCCTCGAAGTCACTGCCGGACGTCATCCAGTTCGACGCCTCCGAGATGCCGACGTTCGCCGAGGCCGGCGGCCTGATCGACCTGCGCACGCTGGGCCTGTCCACCCAGGACATACCCCGGGGCATCGTCGACTTCGGCTCCTACAAGGGCACGTACTACGGGGCCGCGCGCACGGTGAACACCATCGCCCTGTTCTACAACAAGGACACCTTGAAGAAGGCGGGTCTCGAAGTGCCCACCACCTGGGACGAGATGCGGCAGACCGCCAAGAAGCTCACCAAGGGCAGTCAGTACGGCATCGCCCTGAGCGCGGGCGGCGCGGAGGACGGCGTCTTTCAGTTCACGCCGTTCATGTGGTCCAACGGCGGTGACGAGTCGCAGCTCGCGAGCAAGCAGGTCGCCCAGGCGCTCGACTACTGGAAGGGCCTCATCAAGGACGGCTCGCTGTCCAAGTCGACCGTCAACTGGACCCAGGCCGACGTCAACGACCAGTTCATGGCGGGCAACGCCGCAATGATGATCAACGGTCCGTGGCAGGTCGAGACCCTCAACGCCAAGAAGAACCTGCACTGGGGCATCGCGCGGATCCCCGTGCCGAAGGCGGGGGAGGACTCCGTCAGCCCGCTCGGGGGCGCCGTGCTGACCGTGCCCAAGTCCGGTGACACCGCGCGTGAGAAGAATGCCGCGAAGATCATCGACTGCATGGCCGGCGAGAAGGAGCAGATCACCTACGCGCGCAACAGCTGGATGGTCCCGGCCAACGAGAAGGCCGCCGCAATCTGGCGCAAGGAAGTGCCCGAACTCGACGCCCTCGCCGACCAGGTGGCCACCGCCCGCTCGCGCACGGCCAAGGTCGGCGCGCGCTGGTCGGCGGTGTCGCTCGCCCTGCAGAGTGCCTTCCAGTCCGCTCTCACCGGACAGTCCAGCGAGGCCGCGCTCAAGCGCGCCCAGCAGCGCGCCACAAGCGGGAAATGACGTGACGAACATGTCGACCACTACAGCCTCCGCGACCGCGCCCGACGCCGATCACCGGACGAACACCGTCAAGAAGCCCGACCCGGCACGCGCCCGGCGCCGCCGCAGGCTCTCCCAGTGGGGCTTCATCGCGCCCGCGGTCATCTTCATGGTGCTCTTCTTCGGCTACCCGCTCGTGCGCAACGTCCTGATGAGCTTCCAGGAGTACTCGCCCTCCACCTTCTTCGACGGCAAGGCCCCGTTCAACGGCACCGACAACTGGAGCAAGGTCTTCCAGGACGACCTGTTCGGCAAGGCGCTGTGGCACACCGTCGTCTTCACCATCGGGTCCCTGATCGGCCAGTTCGGCATCGGCCTCGCGCTCGCCGTCTTCTTCACCAAGAGATTCCCGCTGAACGGCGTGCTGCGCTCCCTGATCCTGCTGCCCTGGCTCGTCCCGATGGTCGTCTCCGGAGTCGTGTGGCGCCGCATCCTGGACCAGGACACCGGCGTCCTCAACTCCTTCCTCGACACCTTCGGCCTGGGCGGCGCCACACCCTGGCTGACCAGCCCCGGCATGGCCCTGTTCTCCGTCATCGTGGTGAACATCTGGATCGGCATCCCCTTCAACATGGTGATCCTTTACGGAGGCCTTCAGGAGGTCCCCAAGGAGCTGTACGAGGCCGCGTCCCTGGACGGCGCGTCCGCCTGGCGCACGTTCCGCTCGATCACGCTGCCGCTACTGAAGCCGGTCATCACCGTCGTGCTGGTCCTCGGGTTCATGTCGACGGTCAAGATCCTCGACCTGATCCTCGCCCTGACCGACGGCGGCCCCGCCGACTCCACCCAGACCCTGGGCACCCTCACGTACCAGAACTCCTTCGTGAGGCTGGACTTCGGCGCGGGCGCCGTCGTCGGCAACGTCCTGATCCTGATCTCCGCCGTCTTCGCGGTGTTCTACCTGCGGGCCAACCGCTCCGAGGGGAAGTGACCGGCATGGCGACCACCACCGTCACCGAGACACCCGCCGCCCAGGGACCTGCCACCAGGGCGAAGCGCCGCTGGGGCACCACCGTCGTCGGCGTACTCATCCTGTGCGTGATGCTCTTCCCGCTCTACTGGATGCTCAACACGGCCCTGCAGCCCACATCCGGCCTCCTGGAGGTCTCGCCCATCCCGCACGGGGTGGACCTGTCCGGGTTCACCTCCGCGATCCGCGAGCAGGGCGGCCACTTGCTGACCTCGCTCGCCGTCGCCTTCGGCGCCGTCACCATCTGCCTCGCGATCGCCGCCCCCGCCGCCTACGGGCTCGCCCAGTTCGGCCTCCGTGGCACCCGCACCATCGTCTTCGGCACGCTCATCACCCAGATGGTGCCGGGCATCGTCATCGCCAACGCGCTCTACAGCGCGTACGTCGATCTCGGCCTGGTCAACTCCTACTTCGGCCTCATGCTCGCCGACGCCTCGCTCGGCATCCCCTTCGCCATCGTCCTGATGCGCTCCTTCATGGTGGCCATCCCCAAGGAGGTCATCGAAGCCGCCGAGGTCGACGGCGCGAGCCGGCTCCGTACCTTCGTGCAGGTCGTGCTCCCGATGAGCCGCAACTCGCTCATCACCGCAGGCCTGTTCTCCTTCCTGTACGCGTGGAGCGACTTCATGTTCGCGCTCACGCTCAACACCACCGACGACGTCAAGCCGGTCACCCTCGGCATCTACCAGTACATCGGCGCGCACGTCGGCGACTGGGGCTCCGTCATGGCCGCATCCGTCCTGTCCGCGATCCCGGCAGCGGTGCTGCTCGTCCTCGCCCAGAAGTACATCGCCGCCGGCATCACCGGCGGATCCGTCAAGTAGGCCACGTACGCCAAGTAAGGCCATCCATGAGTGACTTGCCCGTCTTCCCCTCCGGCTTCGTCTTCGGCGCGGCCACTGCCTCGTACCAGATCGAGGGCGCCGCGCACGAGGACGGCGGTGGCCCCTCCATCTGGGACACCTACTGCCACACCCCGGGGCGCGTCGACGGAGGCGACACAGGCGACATGGCCTGCGACCACTACCACCGCTATCCCGAGGACGTAGCCCTGCTGCGCGATCTGGGAGTCGACTCGTACCGCTTCTCCATCGCCTGGCCCCGCATCCAGCCCACCGGATCCGGTCCCGCCAATGCCAAGGGCCTGGACTTCTACTCGCGGCTCATCGACGAACTCCTCGAAGCCGGCATCGAACCGGCCGCCACCCTCTACCACTGGGACCTGCCGCAGGCCCTGGAAGACCAAGGCGGCTGGCGCGTGCGCGAGACCGCCGAACGCTTCGGCGAGTACGCGCAGATCATCGCCGAGCACCTCGCCGACCGCGTACCCCGCTGGATCACCCTCAACGAGCCATGGTGCAGCGCGTTCCTCGGCTACTCCGTCGGCCGCCACGCCCCCGGCGCCCAGGAGGGCACCGGCGCCCTGGCCGCCGCACACCACCTGCTCGTCGGCCACGGCCTGGCGATGAAGGCGATGCGCGCGGCCGGTGTCCGGGAGGCCGGCATCACCCTCAACCTCGACCGCAACGTGCCCGCGAACGACACGCCCGCCGACCGCGCGGCCGCCGTACGCGCCGACACCCAGCACAACCTGGTGTGGACGGAGCCGATCCTCGCGGGCCGCTATCCGGCGACCGAGCAGGGCACCTGGGGCGAGCTGATCACCCGCCAGGACTTCCGCCGCGAAGGGGACCTCGATCTGATCGCCCAGCCGCTGGACTTCCTCGGCATCAACTACTACCGGCCGATCGTGGTCGCCGACGCCACCTACCGCGAGCCCGACCCCGCCCATCGCGTCGCCACGGACAACCGACGCTGTGGCGAGGCGTAGCTCTGGCCGCGCGGTTCGCCTGCCTCGACGTCTACAACTGGTCGACCACCGCGGGCGATCCGATCCGCCAGTACACCGCGACGGGCGCGACGAACCAGCAGTTCTCGCTCGTCCCCGTGGGCGCCACCTGCGGCGCGGACACCGTCCTCGCCGACATCGCGGCGGCCTCCGTCGACTGACCGACCCGGGACCGAACCGAGGCGGCGCACCCGCCGGTCCGCGACCGCCCGGTCCGGTCCCGCCCTACGAAAGGAACTCCCATGTCCCTGACACGACGCACCGTCTTCAGCTTCGCCGCCGCGGCGGGCGCGGCCGCCGTCATCGGTACCGCGACGCCCGCGCTGGCGCGGACCGCGCCGACCCTCGACTAACGAAAGGAACCACCATGTCCTGGCTCGAATTCCCCATAAGCCGCAGGCGGATGCTCATCCGCGGAGCCGGCGTGCTCGCCGGGGCCGCAGCCGCTACCGCCCTCGACCCGTTCACCCAAGCCGAAGGCCAGGAGTCGACTTACGCGAACCCCGTCATTTGGCAGGACTTCGCCGACGTCGAGGTCATCCGCGTCGGCGCGGACTTCTACATGACCGCGTCCACGATGCACTACTCGCCCGGAGCCCCGGTCCTGCATTCCCGGGACCTCGTCAACTGGGAGTTCATCGGCCACTCCGTGCCGAGGCTCGACTTCAGCGACTGGTACGACCTGAACGGCGGCCACCGCTACGTGGGCGGCATCTGGGCCTCCTCGATCACCCACCGCGCCAGCGAGAACCGCTTCTACTGGCTCGGGCAGATCGACTTCTACCGCTCGTTCATGTACACCGCCACCGACGCCGCCGGACCCTGGACCCGCCACGCCGAGTTCCCCCGCTCCTACTACGACGCAGGCATGCTCGTCGACACCGACGACACCATCTACGTCGCCTACGGCGCCACCAAGATCTCCGTCGCGCAGCTCTCGGCCGACGGCAAGACCGAAGTCCGCAACCAGGAGGTCTTCTCCACTCCGTCGGACATCGGCGTCCTGGAGGGCTCCCGGCTCTACAAGATCAACGGCAACTACTACATCTTCGCCACCCGGCCCCCCAACGGCCAGTACATCCTCAAGTCCTCGTCGCCTTGGGGACCTTACGAAGTCCGGGAGGTGCTGCTCGACATGCCCGGCCCGATCGCCGGCGGCGGCGTCCCGCACCAGGGCGGCCTCGTCTCGACCCCCGACGGCGCCTGGTACTACATGGGGTTCGTCGACGCCTACCCCGGCGGGCGAATGCCCGCGCTCGCGCCGATCACCTGGACCTCGGACGGCTGGCCGGAGGTCACCACCGTCAACGGCGCCTGGGGCCAGACCTACCCGTTCCCGAACCTCACCCCGCACCCGGTTCCGCCGCTCACCGGCGCCGACACGTTCACCACCGCGACCCTGGCCGCCAAGTGGGAATGGAACCACAACCCCGACAACACCAAGTGGTCCGCCGGGAACGGCCTCAAGCTCCAGACCGCCACGGTCACGAACGACCTGTACGCGGCCCGCAACACCCTCACCCACCGCATCCAGGGCCCTTCCTCCACCGCCACGGTCGAACTCGACCCGTCTGCGATGGCGAACGGCGACCGGGCCGGACTCGCGATGCTCCGCGACGCCTCCGCCTGGATCGGCCTGCGCCGCGACAACGGCGTCACCCGCCTGTCCATGACCGACGGCCTCACCATGGACTCGAGCTGGAACACCAGCGGCACCGGCACCGAACGCGCGAGTGCGGAACTGTCCGCCACGGTCGACCCCACTGCCTGGTACGTGCTGCTGAACCGCAACAGTGGCAAGGCCCTGGACGTCAGCGGCGTGTCCACCGCCGACGGAGCCCAGCTCCACCAGTGGACCCGCACGAACGCCAACAACCAGCAGTTCCAGTTCGCGGACGCCGGCGGCGGCTACTACAAGCTGCGCGTGCGGCACTCCGGCAAGGTCGTCGACGTCCTCGGCGGGTCCACCGCCGACGGCGCTTCCGTGGTGCAGTGGACCGACGTCGGAGGCAGCAACCAGCAGTTCCGTCTCGACTCCACTGACGGGTATGTTCGCCTGGTCAATCGGAACAGCAACAAGGTTCTCGAGGTGGCAGGCCTGTCGACCGTCGACGGCGCCGCCGTGCAGCAATGGGGCAGCTGGAACGGCAGCAACCAGCAGTGGCAGCTCGTCCGGGTCGACGGCGGGAGCGGCGGCAGCCGAGTCTGGCTGCGCGTCACCGCCGACATTCGACCTGGCTCCGGACGCCAGGCGACCTTCTCCTACAGCACCGACGGCACGACCTTCACGCCGCTCGGACCCGCGTTCACGCTCGACAATCGCCCGAATTTCTTCATGGGCTACCGGTTTGCGATCTTCAGCTACGCCACCGCCGCCCTCGGCGGGGCCGTCACCGTCAATCGGTTCTCCCTCACCACACCCTGATCGATTCTCGACTTCAGCAGTAAGTAGCTGTTGTCTTTTCGATCTTGAGCGGTGGCGGTCGAACGCGGGTTCCCGGTCGGGTGATCCTGCCCTGGCGAGGGCATGAGGAAGGGACCTCCTGAACAGCTCGTGGGTGTCGAATCCATAGAGCAACAGGAGGCCCCGGTGCCGCAGTCTTCCGTGTCGATGGCCGGGCAGTCCAACTCCGCCGCTCCAACGTGTGATTGCCTCGCGCACGTGTACGGTAACGCGGCCGACCGGCCTGAACGGCAGCTCCGGTACCCGACGGACATGACGGACGAGGAGTGGGCTGAGGTCCGGCCGCTGCTGCCGACGCCGGGCTGGATGCGCGGGCGGGGCGGCCCCTGCCCGACAAGGGCCGGGTGGCCTGGGACGGTGTCGACGTGGCGGCCGCCGACCCGGAGACGGTGTGGCGCCGCACCGGTCTGGTCCCGCAGTTCCTCGGCCAATGGCCGCTGGCCGTACGGGAGAACATCACCCTGGGCCAGCCGCGCACGCACCACGCCGGGCCGGTCTGGGACGCCGTGGACGCGGTCGGGATGCGCACGGCGGTGGAGGAACTGCCGCACGGCCTCGACACCCTGCTGGCGCGCGAGCTGTGGGGCGGCAGCGAACTCTCCGGCGGCCAGTGGCAGTGCATCGCCTGCTCCCGCGCGCTCTACCGCCGCCCACCGGTCCTGATCCTGGACGAGCCGACGTCGGAGATGGACGCGCGCGGCGAGCACCGCATCGCATCCGTAGTGGCCTGCGGTTTGGACAGCGGTTTCAGGGGAGGGTGACCAGGGTTCCGAACCCAGGGGCCACCGGGATCTTCGTGGATATCGGCCTTCCTGTCGGCGGATTTGTCGACGTGCTGCTGCTGCCGATGGCTTCGGAGCGGTGGCCGGAGGAAGGGACGGTTGCCGAGTTCGAGCTCTGGTGGGCCGATGAGCGCCCGCAAGTGCGGCTCAAGCCGGTGGGTCGTCATTTCCTGAGGGATGATTTTGACGAGTGGCTGAGTAAGTGGCGTCCTGGCTGGCCAGCTGAGCACGGGCAGATCCTGCCGGAGGACACCACGTTGGCCGAGGCATGGGTGGACGCGACGGCGACGCCCCTGCGGGGAGCCGGCGTGGTGACGGGTTTCACTGCGGAGACCGAGGAGACGCTGCGGGCGGCCGGGTGGTTTCCCGGGCGGCACGTATCCGTTGAGCTGTGGCGCGAGCGATTGGAGGAAAGCGGCGAAGTGCGCATGCACGAGGCTGCTAAAAGCTTCCTGGCGGAGTTCGGCGGCCTGAGTGTGTGGATCGGCGGGCCGGACATCACGTGCGCCAAGTCGCCCTTTAACTTCGACGCCGAGTGCCTCGTCGGCGAGGAGGGCCGCTTCGCTGAGTGGAGCCAGACGATCGGACGCGATCTCTTCCCGATTGGCGAACTCGACGAAGGCCGGCTCTTCCTCGGCATCGATCAGAACAGCGAGATCTATCTGGTCGAGACGTGGGTTGCGACCTTCGGTCCGGCCCAGGACGCGCTGGAGAAGCTCGTCCTGGGTATTGCTCCGGAAATTATCGCCAGGGTATGAACTTCGACAGGGTGCCCCTGTCGGTTCGTCTAGGAAACCGGGTCGGTGCAGGGCAGCCCGGAAGACAGGATGGCGTCATGACTGATCTGCTGTGGGATGACGTCAGGTGGTTCTTCGACCCCGAGGTAATGGGGTCGCTGCCGGACGTAAGTGTTCCTGACGCTTCGGTGGAGGACTGGCAGGCGGTGCTTGATCTCGTTGTCGAACAGGGCTGGACGTTCCGGTACTCCCAAGGCGGGGCGGTGCTTCCTCTTCCCCGGGCGGAGACTGTGCTGTCCCGCCCGGACGGCGCCGAGTGTCCCGAACTGCGAGTGTGGCCTTCTGCCGATGTGCTGATGATCTTCCGCTTCTCCTCCGCGGAAGAGATCGACTTCGACGTCGACCTGAGGGAGCTTCAGGGACAGGCGCGACTTGATGTCTTCTGCCAGTTCCTGGAGGCGTTCGGGCGGCGGCTAGGCCGTGTCCGGCGGATCATGTGGCCGTGATGGCACCAAGTTAGTTCTCGCGGGCCGGACTGCGCCCGCTTGCGAGGTGTTTCTGCCCCTCGGGCATGGGCAGGACCGCCAGTGCGGTGTCTGCAATGTTCCGCAGCGTCTCCGGGTCCAGGCCGGCCTTGCCTACCGCCTCGATACCGCGGACCACCGTCAACAGCAGTGCCGCCAACCGCTCCGGATCCGCAGCGCTATCGATGTCGCCGTGGCGCTGGGCGGCGCTGATCTCCGTCCGCAGCAGGGTCAGCAGTGCCGTCATGGTCTCGGCCGACCGTCCGGCGACCGTCGGATCGTGCTGGGCCAGTTCCGCCGCGCCCTTGGCCAACAGGCACCCGCGGCGCTCGGTGTCTGAGGCGGTGTTCTCCGCCATTAGGTGCACGTATCCCGACAGCCGGGCCAAGGCCTCTGCGTCCGGGCCACCTGCCAGCCGCCCTTCGGCCACCTCAACGACTGCGGTGCACCAGTCGCCAAACACACGGTGGAACAGCTTGCCCTTGTCGCCGAACGCGCCGTACAGGCTGCCCTTGCCCAGACCGGTCGCCTGGGCGATGTCGTCCATCCGGGTTCCTGCATAGCCGGTCGCCCAGAACTGTTCCCGGGCCCGCTCCAGGACTTGGCGTTCGTCGAATGCGCGTGGTCTCGGCATGGTTTCAGCCTAACCATTCTTGACTCGATCGTCCATTACTGACTACGTTATGGACGATCCATTCCACAACTGAAGGGGTTCGACATGCCAGGCGTGCTGCAGGAGAAGGTGGCTGTGATCACCGGAGGGACCAGCGGGATCGGGCTGGCCATCGCCCACCGCTTCGTCCGGGAGGGCGCACGGGTCTTCGTGACCGGCCGGGACATCGACCGCCTCGAAGCGGCAGTCAAGGAGATTGGTCCTGCGGCCACCGGCGTACGATCCGACGTCTCGGTCCTGGCCGACCTGGACGCGCTCTACGCGCGAGTCCGCGAGGAGGCCGGACGCATCGACGTGCTGGTGGCCAACGCGGGAATCGTCGCGGACGCCGCGCTCGGCGCCCACACCGAGGCGAACGTCGACCTGACGCTCGCCGTCAACGTCAAGGGCCCACTATTCACCGTCCAGAAGGCGCTTCCGCTGCTGGTGGAGAACGCCTCCATCCTGGTCATCGGCTCAAGCAACAGCGTGCGCCCCAATGAGCACCTCGAGGTCTACAGCGCCTCGAAGGCAGCCTTGAGTAACCTCGTGCACAACTGGGCCCGGCAATCGCGAGAGCGTCGATTCCGGGTCAACGTCCTCAGCCCGGGACCCACACGGACCCCTGCCCTGCTGCGCGCCGCGGGGCCGGACGTCGACCGGTTCGCCGAGGCCGTCGTGCCACTGGGGCGGCTGGCCGACGCCGAGGAAATCGCCGAGGCCGCCCTCTTCCTGGCTTCGGACGCCTCATCGTTCGTCACCGGCGCCGAACTCTTCGCCGACGGCGGCTACACCCGGGCCTGAGCGACGGCCGGTGGTGCGCATCCGGTTCCCTCGAAGCGATGGGGCGCACTCCCGGCCGCGTGTGCGTCGTACGAGGCCCAGTGCGCTCGAAGCAACGAGATCGTGGCCGCGGCCTCTTGGGATGATGTCGGCCGCCACCCCGACTGCCGGTCCGGCAACGCCGGCCTCCGCTGGGTGCTCATCCATCTCGTCGAGGAGACCGGACGGCACGCGGGGCACGCGGACATCGTGAGGGAGTTGCTTGACGGGGCGAAGGGGTACTACTAGCTCTCTCCCGTGGGTCTCGACCGGAGCCAAAGTCGGATCGAGGCAACGGTGACGGTGCCGTAGAAGACGTAGGCGCGTTTGTCGAACCTCGTCGCCACAGCCCGGAAGCTCTTGAGGGCATTGATCGTCCGCTCCACCTCGTTCCTGCGTTTGTAGATCGTCCTGTCGAAGCCAGCGGGCCGACCGCCCTTGCTGCCTTTGTGCTGTCGGTTGGCCCGCTGGTTCTTCGGTTCGGGGATCGTGTGCTTGATCTGGCGTCGCCGCAGGTAGCGGTGGTTGCGGCGGGATGAGTAAGCCTTGTCTCCGCCGAGGTGGCCAGGCCGAGTCCGCGGTCGCCCGCCATCCCGGCGGGCGACACGGACACGCTCCATGACCGTGATGAGCTGCGGAGCGTCGCCCCACTGCCCCGGGGTGATCAGCAAGGCGAGTGGGCGGCGTCCGCCCTCACCGGCAAGATGGATCTTGCAGGTCAGGCCGCCCCGTGAGCGTCCCAGGCCCTCATCGGGGCGGTGCTGCAGGGGCATGTGCCTTTTCCCGGAAGCCGCGGGGGTTTCTTACGTGCTCCCGCGGCGTGTTGGTGGGCTCGGCAGGAGGTGGAGTCCACGCTCACCATGGACCAGTCGATGCGGCCTTCCGCGTCAGCATCGGCGAGGACAGCCGCGAAGAGCTTGTCCCATGTGCCATCCGCTGACCAGCGCCGATGCCGCTCGTACACGGTCTTCCACCGACCGAAACGCGCAGGCAGATCCCGCCACGGTACCCCGGTGCGCTGCCGGAACAGAATCCCGTTGATCACCCTGCGATGGCTCTCCCAACGGCCCCCGCGCTGACCGGACTTCGGTAGATGCGGCTTCAGCCGGGCCCATTCTTCATTTGTGAGATCTCCGCGCCCCATGAGCATGCCAACGAACCAAGGCTGGAGCAGTCACAAGATCCGCCGGACACAGCCTAGGCAAGCCAGTGCTGATGGATTCCGAGGGTGGTGACGGGAGCCGTCCAGCGCTCGGGTTCGACATTGAAGCCGACCAGGTCGTGCTGCTGGCAGAGCCGCCGGTCACGTGACCCCCACTGTCGTGAGTTCGTAGAAGGTGCCGACGCGAAGTATCGCGAACAGGACGTCGGGTCGGCTCCGGGCGAGGGCGAGGCGGCGCAGGTCCTGGGTGTGGTGTTTATGTCCGCTCCCGGGTGATCCGGTGATCACCGGCTTGACGGTTGGTTCATGAGTCGTGTGAGCTCGCGGTTGGCTGCCCGGGCAGCATCGAGTTCTTCCGTTCTCTCCTCAAGCTCGCCCCGCTTCTCGGCGAGTTCCTGTTCCAACATACTGATGTGTCGCTGGAGTTGATCGATGTCCGGTGCGGCTCCGAGACCGGACGCGTTCCACGCCTGCTCGCCGAGCTGCTCGGAAAGCCGCTTCTCCAACTGCCGCACCCGCGCGGAAAGACGGGTGTTTCGTTCCAGCGCGTTGGCTAGATCAGCCTGCAAGGAAGCCCGGCTCACAGCAGCCAGTCGACCCTCCCGAACAGGTGTGTTGGCGGCGATGTGAACGCGTTCGAGCAGGTCACGGTGACGATAGAGGAAACTGCGATCCACTCGGGCGGCGCGGGCGAGGCCGGACACGGTGATGTCGCCTCCGGTCCGCAAGGCCACATCCAGGGCCTTGATCACGCGATCCCGGCGTCGTGCGGAGTCGGCTCGCTTGCCGTCGATCATGCTGAGGGTCATGCGGTCCTCTCGGGGCGGAGGTCGGGCATGGGCTGCCTCACCTTCGGCATGCCGAGCGAGACGACGCTCGCCCGCGTTCTGCGGACGACGGTGACGGCCTGCTGGATCTGGGCCCGGTCCTCGTCGGTGAGGTCGTCGAGTTCCTCGCGGACACGTTTGACCAGGCGGCGTACTCGGGTGATCTCGTCGTCCGAGGGCATGGCCTCGCCCTTGGCCCAGTCGTCGGCGTCGGTGAACGCGGCCAGGCGCTCGCGGTTGCGCAGGAGATCGGCCAAGTAGGCTTCCAGGTCGGGCAGGTAGGACACGTCGGTGCGAAAGTGGCTGCAGCCGACACAGCGGAACCGAACCGGGCAGTCATGGCCGCCGGCGGCGACGTTCGACGGTTCAGTGCAGGTGCCGTAAGGAACCTGAGTCTCGCCGATCGCCCGACGTGCGTGCTCGGAGTCAAGGATGGCCTTGACCTGCCGCCAGACTCGTTTGCCGTGCCGGTCGAACTGCATCGCTGTGACACGCTCGACCGCTTCTCGTTGGCGCTTCTCGCTGACCCTGTAGTAACGCTGCGAAGTGTCGAGTTGGCGATGGTCCATCAAAACCCTGAGAGCGTCGACGGGGATGCCAGCATCTGCGTGACGCTGTGCATAGGTGTGGCGGTAGGCGTAGGGGAAGACCTTCGTTTTGTCGAAGGGCAGCATCTTCGTGACGCGCTCACCGGCGGCCTCGACGACGGTGGGGACGAGGAAGTCCGGCAGAGAGACGACCCAAGTTCGGTGGCGGACGCCGAGCCAGCTGGCGGTCAGGGGCTTCGTGCCGTGAGGGTTCGCGACCGGTGTCGGCAGTAGTGCGAGGTCTTTGGCCGGGGTGTCGGGAAAACGGGCGCGGACTCGCTGCTGCTGCTCGACGATGAGGGCTGCGGTGGCCTTGGCGATCGGCAACCGTCGGCCGTTTCTAGCGCCTTGCGGTTGTCGTAAACGAGGACGGGCTCGCCGTCGCCGTCCCGTTCGAGGCAGTCGAGAGGCAGCTTGCAGATCTCGTCGGGACGACGGCCGGTGTCCATCAGCAGCTCGACCGCGGTGCGGGCCTGCAGGCCGCCTGCACCCAAGGCATCGAGATGGTCGCAGAGTTGGCGCATCACCTCCGGCGGGATATCGCGGCCGGCCGCGGTGTCCTCGGGGTCGTCCGGGATGTCCTCGGGCCGGAGCGTGAACTGCTCGGGCAGGCCGTGCAGGGGCTGGTCAGGCTGGGTCAGCCCGAGGCTTCGCATGCGTAGGAGCATGCGCCGCAAGTGCCGGACGTCGGTGACGTGGCGGGCGGCGGCGACCTCTCCCTGCTGCACCAGGTATCGCATTCGGTTGAGGAAGGCCACGATGTCGTCGCGGCCCAAGAGCCACGGGTCGATGCCCTTGTCCGGCCCGTTCAGCCGCAGGCTTTCGGAGAGCCTGACGACGCAGTTGATCTGCGTCTGCATCGCCCCGCGGGGATCACAGCGGCGCAGGCCCGCGACCTGCCCCGGGCGCAGTCCGACCCG
The DNA here is from genome assembly GCF_055570295.1 of Streptomyces sp. NPDC031265. Classification (NCBI taxonomy): domain Bacteria; kingdom Bacillati; phylum Actinomycetota; class Actinomycetes; order Kitasatosporales; family Streptomycetaceae; genus Streptomyces; species Streptomyces sp. NPDC031265. The sequence goes on along the minus strand of NZ_JBVIHM010000035.1, from coordinate 58,941 downwards.
CGACAGCAGAAGAAGGATGAGCCGGTCACGGGCGGAGCGGCACTTCAAGAACATGGCGACAATCTCCTCGTCGCTGGCCCTGTCGATGGTGGTCTCGGGCTCCTGGAGCCGGTGGCGGGCCCGCATCCGATACCGCATCGCACCACTCTCGCCGCGAGCCTCCTGAGGCAGGTCGCGATCGTCGCCGAGCTCGTAGATCTGCTCCAACACCCGTGTCGGCGCGGCCTTGTTCACCACGGCATGGACCAGGAACATCCGAACGGCAGTCAGCACCTTGTTGATCCGACTCTCGCCCCGGACCGGCTTCGCACCCGGCCCAGGCACCACCACCCGCCGCTGACCGCCGTTTCCCGGGGTCCACTTCAGCCACAGCATGAACAACCCCATGTCGCGAGCGGCGGTCCGCCATTCTCGCCTGGAGTTCGCGCACCAGGCCAGGAACAGCACGACGGCCTCGGCGTACGCCTTCGTCGTCGTCTCTGCCCGCCCCCGGGCCAACCTCAGCTCCCGTAGGAAGCGGTCAGCTTCCTCCACCACACCCAATTCATCGTCCACCACGGTCCAATACCGGATGCCTGACGGCAGCTGTACAGGGAATGCACGCACTGATCTACCTCTACTCCACGAGTTGATCGCAACGATCCACCGCAGAGCCACACCCCCTGAGAACCGTCGCAACCTCCTCAACGAGAAGGGCTTCTACGACGTCACACCACAGCCGGGGAACCCCCAGAGAACACCCGCATGGCGGACCGGATCGTGGTGATGGAACACGGCCGCATCACCGAACAGGGAACGTACGAGGACCTGTTGCACTCGGGGGGCCTGTTCAGCGAGTTGCACGCGCTGTCGCAGGATCGGTAGATCACGAGGTCTGCGAACGACCTGACGGAGAGGGGCCGGCGGTCGCGCGGCTCGACCGCCGCGCGACCGCCGCGTGAGAGACTTCGCGACACCTGCATGTCATGTCCAGGACATTCGCGCATCCTCGCGGTGCGCAAGGAGAAGGGCGACGACGCCATGAACAGATCCCCCTCCAAGGGCTGGGGCCGGGCCGGCCTCGCGCTGGGCGCAGCCCTGGCGTCGACCGTGCTCTGCGCCACGGTGAGTGCGGCGGTGCCCGGCGGCGCGAGCGGCGTCACCGGTACGGACTCCGTCGCTCGTACGAGCGCCGAAAGCGCTTGCCCCGTCGTGTACTTCGACCTGGGCGAGACCCTCGTGCACACCGCCGACGACGGCAGCATCGGCTATCTGCCCGGCGCGGCCTCCTATCTGCGCGCTCTGCGCGCGCGCCACATCAGAATCGGGCTGATCACCAACGTTCCGCCCTCCTGGGGCAGGACCGACGCCGAGCGTGCCGCCAGGCTGAAGAAGGAGGTCGACGCCACCTGGAGGGGCTCCGCGCCCTTCGCCTGGCAGGACTTCGGCGACCGGATCCTCACCCCGCGTACCGAGGCGGAACGCAAACCGGCGCCTGCCCTCTGGCAGCGCGCGCAGGCCGACTCGGGGCGCTGCCGACTCGTCTACCAGGCGGAGACGACCGAGGAGGTCAAGGTCGCCGCCTCGCTGGGCTATCTGCCGTACCAGGTCGGACAGCCCCATCGGCCCACGTTCCTCCCGGCCGGGCTGCTCGAACTCCTCGGCCGCCGGTCCCACTGACCGACGTCCGCGCGCACCGCGCCCGCTGAGGTACACACCTTGGGTACCCACCCTTCCCGGATGCGTACCTCAGCGGGGATGCGCCCGCGCCGCGGCTACGTGCCCGACCGCGGCCTGCGGCGTCCGCCCCCGGTCAGCCGGGCCGCGTCACCGGCGTCATGACCGTCCGCGTCCTCCCCGGGGGGCGGCGCGGGCGTCGGGTCCCACGTTCCCGCGTCCGCCGCCGGGATCCCGGCCCCGGCTCGGTCCCGCTCCACCACCCCGCTGCGCAGGAGCAGTTGGAAGGCGCCCAGCAGCACCGCGGTCGCGAGCGCGCTGTGCCACAGCAGGGCGTCCAGACGCCCGGCGGAGAGATACGCGCCCACGGCGATCGCGGCCAGTGCGCACACCGCGCGGTCCACGATGCTCTCGACCGAAAGCAGTGTGGCCCGTGGGGCGTTCGCGGGTATCGCGTCGTTCACCAACTTGCGCTGGATGGGGTACGCGAAACCGGTCGCGGCGGCGAACAGACAGAGCAGCGCGACGACGGCCCACGGCCCGCCGAACGTCATGGCCGCCAGGGTGCCCGCGAGCGCGAGACTGAGGATCGACACCCAGGCCACCGGCGGCAGACGGCGGCTCAGCCACTGGGGTCGGGCCGAGGCCACCGCCTCCGCCACCGTCATCGCCGCCATCACCCCACCGTGCGAGGCCTCCCCGATGCCGTGGTCCAGCAGGATCGGCTGGAAGAGGTTGACCTGGCAGATCCGCGACAGCGTGAAGATCGCCACGCCCTGCACCATCACCAGCGCCAGCCACGGCGAGGAGGCGACGCAGCGCAGCGCGGAGCCCGCGTCCCGCAGGAACGCGCCGCCCCTGCGCCCGCCGTTCGCCCGGCCGGCCGCCTTCCCCGTACCACCGCCAGCACCGGCGAGCCGGGGCAGCGCGACGGCGCACGCGAGGGAGCCCGCGGCGCTGGCGGCGCTGAGCAGGTACGGAGCCGCGTGGGCGACGGTCATCAGGGGCCCGACCAGCGGCCAGCACACGACCTTCGCCGCCAGCCCCAGGGCCCGTGCGGTGCCCTCCGCCTTCAGGTAGTGCTCGTCGCACTTCTCGGCCCGCAGCCCGTCGTACAGATAGGCGCTCGCCGCTCCCGAGGTGAGCGAACGGCCCGCGGCGATGGCGAGGAAGTGGACGAGGAAGCCGGTGTAAGAGGCGCTGACCACGGGAGCCAGGTTCGCCGCCGTCATCACCACCGCCCCGGCCCGCAGGCAGTTGCGGGCGCCGATCCGGTCGGCGATCAGCCCGGTCGGGATCTCGAACAGGCAGAAGGCCACGTAGTAGATGCTCTGGATGCCGAAGATCTGCCCGTCCGAGAGCCCGGCCGCCTTCTGGTAGGCGTAGAACACCGGCATCCACCACAGCAGGTTGAACAGCAGTTGGAAGCCGTAGTTGAGCCGGATGATCCGGCGGGCGGTGTCCGTCAGACCAGTGGCGGCCGGCTCTCCGGGGCGCAGCCGCCTCACAGCGCGTACGGGCGGATCTGGACCAGCCGGAAGTCGCCCCGCTCGGTCATCAGCCACTCGATGTCCAGCGGCTTGTCCACGTCGGACCCGCCGAACTCCGACCCGCTGAAGTGGGACTGCAGGAGCCGCCCGGTCAGGGAGAGGTCGGCGAGCCGGGCGCGGGTGGCGGCGGGCAGCCCGTCGCCCCAGGAGCCCAGGGCGACGGTGCGGCCGCCGCCCTCCACCGTGTTGTACAGATACTGCTGCGGCAGGACCGAGCCGTCGACGACCCGCTCCGGGGAGCCGGGGGAACAGTTGAGGTAGACGTTGCGGAAGTCCTCGCGGCGGGTCGGGTCGCAGGTCACCAGGACACCACCGAGTGAGGCGGGCACGTACTCCTGGATGATCACGCCCATATAGGTGTCATCGAGGGAGATCCCGACCTGGTGGCGCAGTCGTACGCTGCGGGGCGACAGCAGGGAGGCCCACACCTGGCGTACCGCGTCCAGGAGTTCGCCGGGGCCGTGGACGGCGGTGACGGAGTCGTAGACGCCCGCCGCGGAGAAGCCGGGAAGGTCCTCGGCGTTGGACGAGGAGCGCACCACCAGGCGTCCGAGCGCGGCCGCCGGGACCGGGAACGCCTGGCTGATCTGCCGGGTGACGGACTCGGGGACGGGCGTGTGCCGGATCAGTTGCTGGAGTTGCAGGCAGAGCGGATCCAGGACGTCGGTGGCGTCGAGTTCGAGTGCCATCTTGAGCTTGCCGATGCCCTGCTGGAGGGCGGGCGACGAGGCGAGGAAGTGCTGCTGGAGCGCGAAGGGGAGCGCGACGCCCTCCGGGGCGCCGACCGTCGCGGCCACGAAGTCAGCCGCCCTGGCGCGGAGTTCGGTTGCGGAGGGCGCGCTGAGGCCGAGCCGGGCGGCGAGGTGCCCGTAGAGGTCGTCGCGCGGCGGGCGGGGCCGCCCGTAGAAGGCGGTCAGGTCGGCCGTACGGCTGTCGAGTACGTGGTGCAGCTCGCCGAGGTTGGCCGCCTTGGTCCCGTACCGGTCGCGGTCGGTGCTGCGCAGCCGGTGCAGGGCCAGCACGGGGGTGTTTTCGAGCAGGGGCGGTTCGAGGCGTATGCGCTGCTGGTGCCAGGCCGGAGCGCGCAGGGTCGGTTCCTGGTCCAGCCGCTCCAGGGAGATCTCGTCCTCGCGCACCCGATAGCGCACCCACGCGCCGTCCAGGCCGCCCCTCTCGACGAGCTCCTCCAGATCGAGCACGATCGCGTTGGGTATCCCCCAGCCGGAGGCCAGGACGTTGGTGTGCGAAAGCGGCGTGATCGGCGCGGTGTTGAGGAATCCGGCCACCCGGGGCACATCGTCAGGCAGGCACGGCATGGCCACGATGTCCGCCCAGCCGAGCCCGGCCTCCGCGGCTGTGTACTCCTCGTACGCCTCGTTCGTGCGGAAGAACCGCAGCCGCCCGGTGGCCTCGCCGGGGTTCAGTGGCGTCCGGGCCCTGGAGCCGAAGAGCTCGTGGCTCAGGATGCGCGGCACGCGCAGTTCGCTGATGGCCGCCAGCTCCTCCTCCTGCCCGTGGTTGGCGGGCTTGAGCAGCAACGGGAGCCTGCCGTCGACCCGCACCCGCACGAACTCGTAGAAGAAGTCGAGGAGTTCGCCGTGCATGGTGTCGGCCTCGGTCGTCTCCAGGACGAGGAAGGTGCGCTCGCGGCCCTCCGCGTCCTCTCCGGTGTGCAGGGACAGCACACCCAGCAGGAAACGACGCCCGGGATCCATGTAGACGGAGGCGTTGAACGCGTCCAGGTCCGCGTCCAGCTCGGCGAGTTCCATGCCCAGGACGCGGGTGGCGATGTAGTTGACGTGGAAGGGGTGCGCGGCCGTGTCGAGCAGGTGCCAGGTGTTCTCGGCACGGTCGACGACGACCTTGAGGTAGGGGTGGCCGGCCAGGACCCCGGAGAGCGTGCGGAAGAGCGGCAGGGAGAGGTTCTCGCCGACGACCGTGCGGTCCGTGGCCGGTTCGGCGGCGCCGGTGAACAGCTGGGCAGTCATACGGAGACCTCCTCGGGCTGTATGACGGAGCGCCGCGCGGCGGGCAGCACCCGCGGCAGGGCGTCCACCAGCGTCTCGAAGTCGCGGAGCACCGTCCGCGGGTCGGTGGCGGAGAGCAGGCACAGGGCCGCCATGGTGTTGGCGCCCGCGGCCGGGTCGTAGACCGGCACGACGCTGCCGTCGGGGAGCGAACTCTCCGCGACCACCGACAGCTCGCTGCCGCGGGTGAGGGGCACGCGCGCCGAGACCGCCGGGAAGTCCCAGACCCTGCGGTCCCGCCACGCCTCGCCCCTGCCGTCGACCGCGAGGACGACGAGGGAGCCTGCCGCGCCGTGCGCCTGCGCCGGGGTGAGGGCCTGTCCGGGCCACTCGACCGGGCGCCCGAGGAGGTGGTCGACGAGCATGCCGACGAGGTCGAGCCCGAAGACCTCCTCGATCTGCGGCACCGTCATCGCGCCGCCGAACCGGGCAGCCGTCTCGATCAGCCACATGTCGCCGTCCGCGCCGAGCTTGATCTCGGTGTGCGTCCCGCAGTCGCGCAGGCCGAGGGCGTCGACGGCCTCCCGCGCGAGCGCCACCACGCGGTCCTGGGCGTCCTGGGACAGCAGGGCGGGGGTGATGCCGGCACGCTCGGTGAACGGCTCGACCGTGGGCATCCGGCCGCTGACGCAGACCGGGTGGAAGGCGCCGTCCGCCACGACACCCTCGACACTGACGTAGTCGCCCCAGCCGGGCTCGTCGAACCAGTCCGACACGGCGCCGGTCACGATCTGCTCCACCACGAAGTCCGCGTTCGCCTCGGCCACATGGAGCTCCGCGTACCCCAACTGGGCAGATTCAGCCATGACTTCACGCGAGCGACGCCAGGCCGCGGACACCTCGTGTGGGGAGCGGATGATCTGGTGCGCGGTGGAGCCCGCGCTCCAGGCCGCCTTGAGGAGCATCGGGTAGGGCAGGGCACCGGCCGCCTCGTGCAGGTCGGCCTCCGTGGCGACGGCACGGAACTCGGGCTGCGGCAGGCCGTGTTCCTGCCAGGTGCGCCGCATCAGCCGCTTGTCACGGGCGAGCTCGGAGGCGCCGCCGGCCCCCGCGAGACCGAGCGCCTCGCACGCCTCGGCAACGGCCACGACCGCGTACTCGGAGAAGGTGAGCACCGCGTCCGCGCCGACAGCCTCGGCCCGCGAGACGATCAGGGACACCAGATCGGAACGCTCCGCCTCGGCGGGCGTCACGACCGAGGCGCACAGTCTCCGGGCGGAGCCTGCCACGGTGGGAGGAAGTGCGCTGAGCGCCAGCAGGTGCACTTCCGCCCTCGCGGCCGTCCGGGAGAGGACGTGACCGAGCGGCGGACCGCCCTTGGCATGCACTAACAGCACCTTGCTCACTGAAGTTCGTCTCCATTCGTCCGTGTCGGTACGTGCCGTACGCGTCGTCGTACGTGTCGTCGTACGGATCGGTGATGCGCGTCGGGCGCGGGGGAAGGTCCCGGCGTACGTGTCGGGGCGTGTTCACCCGCATACTCAAGGCAACCACGCACCAGGCGCCCACAGCGCCACCGGGGACGCCTGACGTTCAGGCAAATGCCTGAGTCGCGGACCGCGTTGGGGCACCGGAACAGTCCGGCGCGGGCTGGCGGGTCGGCCTCCACTTCGGCCGAGAACCGAGCATGCGCGGGATCGGGACGGGATACCCATCGCGATGTGACTGTGCGTCAGCCAGTTGTATACGGATGGAGAGACCGCTGTGGACGATTCCAGTCTCAAGGCACTGCTGGAACACCTTCCCGTGTTCTGGTGGGAGGTCGACGAGCCGTGGCAGGTGCTGGAGAGGGGAGGCGGCGCCTTCGCCGACACGGGCACGGCGCAGCGCTTCCTCGACCGGATGCGTCAGGAGCTCTCGGCCCCGGGGCACCCGCCGGAGGAGGGCCGCTGGCAGGCCCGGTTCGACGGCCGCACCTTCGACGTGAGCTGGCCCCTGGACGAAAGCCCCGCCCACAGCCGTACGCGCGGCCTCGCCGTGGAGGTCGACGCCCACCCCGAGACCCCGCGCCGGTACGCCGCCTTCGCGGGCCTCGTGGACCTCGCCCCGGCCGCCGCCTTCATCCGGGACCGCGAGGGCCGCTACCTGTGGGCCAACCACGCCTACGCGCACCTCTACGGCACCGTTCCGGACGAACTCGTCGGCAAGTACATAGAGGACTTCGACGCCCCCGCCGAGGCCGTCCACTTCCGCGCCCTCGACCAGGAGATCCTCACCCGGGGGAGGCCGGTGCGCCACACCCTCGACTACCGGCGCCCGGACGGCAGCGCGGGCCAGGCGGTGGGCCACCGGTTCCCCGTGCGGGAGAACGCGCGGACGTGCGTCGCCGGGATCTACGTGGACATCACGGATCAACTCCGCGCCATGGTCCAGTGGCAGGAGGCCGAGGACAACCTGCAGGCCCTGCGCGACCACAGCGGCCTGCCCTGCGCACTGCTGTCGGCGAACGGACGCGTGGTCGAGGCCAGCGCGGCTGCCGCCGAGCTGTTCCAGCTCAGCCTGCCCGACCTGGTCGGCCGCCGCGCGCACACCCTGCTCGCCCCCGGCCCCGGCCTCGACCGGCTGCACCGCAGGTGGAACGGTCTGATAGCGCGCCGCACCAGACGAGTGGAGACGTCCGCGATACTCGTCGACGCCCAGGGGCGGCAGCGCCGCGCACAGCTCCACCTGACGACGGTCGGCCATTCCGCCGCCCGCGCCCGGCACGTCTGGGTCATCGTCACCCACCAGAGCCTCGCCCACGAGGCCCATCCGTCACTCACCGCCGCGCAGATCCGCATCCTCTCCCTCCTGGCGGCGGGCAGCAGCAACAGCGACATCGCCACCTCGCTGAAGCTGTCCCGGCAGACGGTCGACTACCACCTCAGCCGCCTGCGGGAACTCCTGGGCGCCGCGACCCGCCCCGCCCTCGTCGCCCGCGCCTACGTACTCGGCATCCTCGCCCCCCGCGCCTGGCCCCCGCGCTCCACCACAGCGGCCCATCCACTCAGCACGGCCTGACGGGCACGGGCGGGCCCGCCACTCGGGCCGGGCAGCGCCATCAGGTCCTGGCCGGGCCAGACGACGCCGCCCGGCCAGGGCTGCCCAAAGCCTGACGCGACCGCCTCACCCCGCCGCCGACCAGAACTCCGACCGCTCCCGAGGCCGAAGGTCCTCCGCCCGTGGCCCCCCGGGCTGCCCCGGCGTCCCGGCCGGATACGTCATGGCCGAGTCCTCCGCGCACCCGAAACTCGCGCTGATGAACACATTCCCCACGCTCCCCACCTGCAGCGACACGCTGAAGCCGTCCGGGCGGCTCGCACGGAGCCATGGCATCGACTCGTCGTTCCGCACGCTCGTGACCTTGAAGCCCTGCTGCTCCCAGTGGCGCTGGACCACGCCCAAGAGGCTGCCGCGGCGGTGGGGGGAGACCACCGTCATGATGTTGCGGCTGCGGGTGACCGTCGTCCTGCCCGTCGGCTCGTTGAGATCGGTGCTGCATGCCTCCTGCATGGGAGCGCCGTACGCCCACTTCACAGGCGGCTGGACCGCCGCCAGCGTCTCGTCCAGGATCTTCTCCGAGCCCTCGCCCGCCTGCTGCATGTTCATCTTCGATGCCTTCTGCGTCTGCCGTACCCGCTGGTCGCCGCTCTTCGTCTGCCCGTGCCCGGCCTCGCCGGACCCGCACGCCGCCAGCGCCGTCATCAGCACCGCGCACGCCACCACCCGTGCCCGCCTCATCGCGGTCTCGTCGTCGTGATGCGGTCGCCGTGACCCGTCACCACGCTCGCGATGTTGGGGAGGGAGTCGCCGCCCGCGTCGGGGTCGAAGTAGAGCGCGTGCGCGGGGAGGTCACCCTTCGCCAGGCCCGTCAGACCGGTGTCCTTGCCCGGGGCCACGGCGAAGTGGTGGCCGCCGAAGTGGTTGTCCGCGGGGTCCGTACCGAACCAGTTCTTCTTCGGGCCGTACTCGCTTCCCGGTGCCACGTACTCCAGCAGGTTCGGCGACGGAAGGTAGGTGACCTGGTCGTTCTCCGCCGCGCCTATGTACACGTGTTCCGCCCCCACACCCAGGTCGGACGCCTTGTTCACGCCCACACCGGGGCTGCCGACCAGGACCACGTCGTCCGCCGGGATACCGCCGGGCTGCTGCGTCGCCTGGCCCACCGTGAGTGAGCCGTACGAGTGGCCGATGGCCGTCACATGCGGCGAGCCGGACTCGTGGGTGGCCCTGATGCCGCTCAGGAACCGGTCGTACGCCGGAGCTCCCGCCTTCGCGTCGTCCTTGCTCATCACGTCCGTCGCCGACCACGACAAGCTGTCGAGCTGCGGGCAGTCGTAGCCGAGCCACACCACCGAGGCGGTCGTGGTGTCGGGGTACATCTTGTTCGCCATGGTCGCCACGTTCCGGGCGCGGTCCACGTCCGCCGACGCGAAGTGGCCGCTCAGCTTGGTGTTGAGCCCCGGCACGTACGCGGAGACGTTCTTCGACGTGTCCGGGTTGCCGAAGGAGACTATGGCCCGGCCCTTGCCCTCCGAGCCGATGCCCAGCAGGTAGGGGCGCGGCTCACCCTCCGCCGACAACTGCTTCTTGATGCCCTGCAGCCCGTCGATCTTGTCCTTGAGCGCCTTCGCCTCGTCCCCGTCCGCTCCCGCGTACTGCGCCTCCAGGCTGTTCAGCAGCATCGGCAGATACGTCCGGTTGGCCCGGTCGCGATCGACGGCCGGGATGCCGTCGCGGTTGCCGATCTGCTGCGGGTAGTCCTGGATCAGCTTGGCCTGGAGGCTGGGCGACAGCTGCGCCCACCACGCCTGTACGGCGGCGGGTGAGCCGTTCTTGTCCGGCATGCCGAGCTCGTGCAGCAGCTCGCGGTTGAGCTCGTCCGCCTTCGCCAGCTCCAGGAAGCCGGCGCTCCAGTCACCCTTCGCGCAGCGGTTGGCCGCGTCGGTGAAGAGCTTGATCGCCGCCGCGTACTCCTTGTCCGCCTTCTGCGCCGCCGCCAGGGCATCGCCGATGCGGTCGGCGTACCCCTGCGCGCGGGTGGCCTGGTCGCGCTGCATCATCGCCACATCGCCGGACTTCATCCCGCCGGTGTCGACGCTCGGCGCGGTGACCTTGCCGTCGTCCGCGACCTGGTACCCGGCCCCCGTCGCGTCCGCCACGGCGTTCGCGAGCTTGCCCTGCTGCGCGGCGAACTCCTCGCCGCAGGCCCTCAACACCGTTCCCACGGCGTCGAGTTCCTTCTTCGCCACCACCAGGTCGCGCTGCATCCGGCCGAGCCGGTCGGCGGCGGACTCGGCGGCGATCCCGCCCCAGTTCCCCTGCTGGAGGGGCTGGTGCAGATACTTTCCGCAGTCGGCGGTGTGGGTGGCGAACTTCTCCGCCAGCTTGTCCCAGGCGTCACCCGCGTCCGTCAGCAGGAGCGGTTTGGCGTCGCGGAGTTGCGAGACCCGCATATGTCAGTGCCCCCCGTTCGACACCGGCGGGAGGGTCACTCCCGGGGCGTGCGGGGTGTACGGCGTGTACGGGCCGTGCCCCGGGGCCGTGACGCCCGGCGCGTACGGCGCGTACGGGCCGAAGCCCAGGAACGACTTCCCGCGCTCGTGGTCCTCCCGGGTGAAGCTCGTACTGGACGAGCCGACCGCGTCCGCCGCCCCTTCCACCATGCCCGCCAGCGAGCGCAGCGCCTTCGCCCACGCCTCCAGGCAGTCGTCGATCGCCTTGGCGGTCTCGAAACCGGCGAGACCCGCCACCGCCGCGTCCGTCGGCGTGTACAGGGTCTTGATCTCGTCGGGGATGTCCTTGGCCACCTTGCGCGCCGAGTCGCCGGCCTTCTGGACTTCGCCTGGCGTGATCCAGAAGCCCCGTGTGGGACCACCGATCGGTGTGGACATGCCGTTCGCCCCTCCGCTTGCTGATCTTCTTTCCGGCAGGTTACAGGGCGAATTCAGGCCAGCTATGAGTACGCGTACTCAGTCCTGATCATCCAAGTGCTCGGCGCCGGCGGCTCCCCGATGCCCTCGATGTCCTCGGACCACTGCCCCGGGAGGGCCGAGCCAACTCCCGCACCAGCGCCCGCCATTCGACGTCACCGAGCACCACGACCTCCACCCCGCGCCCGGCCGGCCCGCCCCCTGCCGCCCTCCACAATGGCCCTCGAACCAGCGCCGATACCCCCCTCATGGTGCCCCCGCGCACCCTCGACCCCATAACTATGGCGGTCCCACCACATACGCCTCTGACCTGCCCATTCCTATGGTGTGGCGACACGCAAACGTCCCCCGCCGAACACCAGGAAGTGGTGCCGATGCCCTCCCCCGCAACCGCTCCCCCACCCCCACCAGCCTCCCCCGCATCGTCGCCGCCAGCCTCATCGGGACCACCATCGAGTGGTACGACAACTCATTCGACCGGAGCTAGTGCCTGCGGTTTTGCCTCATCTGCGGCCTGAAAGTCAGCACCGAGCCAGCACCGGAACTCGACCGTGCTGGTTGGGACAGCAGACGAGAGCTCGACTCAGCACGAAAGAGAGGGGCCAGAGGCCAGAAGGTCTCACAGAGAGTAGTCAAGCTCCCGCCTCACAGGCGATCCATCGTGCGTCGTTCCGTCATCGGACGCGTACGGCGTCGCCTTATCGGCGAGCCGTTCACCTCCCGCCGCCCAGCCACCGCACCGTCCTGCTGGCAAGAACCTGCTGCGCTGGCTACTCGCCCCGCGCACCAGTCTGCTCGCCCGCCGCATCCGCAGGACCGGACAACACGAGATCCTCCCGGACACCGCGTGGCGACTGGCGCAATCACGGCCACGGCCCTCCTTCTTGACCACCGTCAGCCGAGGAAGCTCGGCCGATGCGGGCACGGTTGGTCATGTCGGCAGCCAGGGGTCCAGAACGTCGGGGCCGCCGCACAGCGCAAGGAACGCGCCCGCATCCGCAGCGAGAAGGGCATCCGCTGGGGCGGACGCCCCCTCGCAACCGCAGCCTGACCAACCCGGCGAACTGATGGGGTGGCAGCACCAGGTCGCATCTGTCAGGGGCAGTCCAGGGTTGTGATCAGGGTGATCACTGATGGGCGACGGCGGCTGCACGCAGCAGAGTTTGCGTTGTCAACAAGTCCCGTCAACGCCGTGGAGGAGACACTTCGATGCGCATCCGCCTCGCCGTCACCACCCTCGCCCTGGCCACCGCTCTCACCGCCGGCGCGGCCCTGCCCACGGCCGCCGCCAGCGCCCCGGCGTCCACGAACCCCACCATCCAGGACATCCTCGACCACCTGCCCGACGACCTCGTTGCGGGCGCGCTGATCAGACGGGACGGCGTGGACGCCACGGCCGGCCCGGTCACCGCTGACGCCTATGTCCGGATCGGCAGTGTCACCAAAGCGTTCACCAACACGGTGGTTCTCCAACTCGTCGCCGAGCACCGGATCGGCCTGGACACACCGGCGCGAAGGTACGTCCCCCAAGTGCTGCCCGAGGACTACAAGCGCGTCACCGTGCGCCAGCTCCTCGACCACACGAGCGGCCTGCCCAAGCCCGCCCCGACCCCTGGCCCCGGCGACGGACCCGGATGGCAGCTCAAATCTGTGACGCCCGAAGACTTCCTGCGCGACTCGTTCGCCGCAGCCACCGACGCGCCTCCCGCACCCGGCTCCGAGCAGCAGTACAACGGACTCAACTCCTTCGTCCTCGGCCTGATCGTCGAGAAGGTCACCGGCCACTCCTTCACCAACGAACTGCAGCGCAGGATCATCCGGCCGCTGCATCTGAGGCACACCAGCCTGCCCGCCGCCGACGATCCGACGATCCCCTCGCCTCACGCGGAGGTGTACCTCGATGGGCAGGACGTGACCGAGCAGAGCCCGTACCCGTGGGCCGAGGGGGGCATGATCTCCACCGCCGCCGACCTGGACCGCTTCATCACCGCACTGTTCCGGGGCAGCCTGCTACCACCCGCCCAGCAGAAGCTGGCATTCGAGGTACCGAGCGTGGAGAGTGCCGCCGACAACACGAACTGCGTTGGCCAGGCGGCCTGCTACGGCATCGGCGGGCTCCTGCGCTACCAGCTCCCAAGTGGCGAGACGCGTGGGGCAAGACCGGTTCCCGCCCCGGCTGGGACAACGGGTTCTTCGCCACCCGCGACCTCCGACACCGCGTGGTGTACTCCCTGAGCCCGACGGGGACCGGTAATGACCTCCCGTACATCAAGGCGATCGTCAACGCCGCGCTCGCCGACTGACAGCCGGACCTCTCGTCCAGTCCGGTGCAGGGTGACCAGCGACCGACGCCCGGGCAACCTGGCGACCCAATGCGGTCACAGCACTGGCCAGGGGGCAGGCCCTGGCATAAGCGCGGGTCCGGGGGCGTATCCGGGGACTGTCAGACGGTGACCTTGCCGAAGATGTGGTTGGCGGGAGCGTCGGGGTCGTTGCCGTAGAAGAACTCTTCGAGTGCCTGGTGGAACTCGTCACGGTCCAGTCCGCCGGAACCATCGAGGTCCAGAGCGGCGAAAACGGCGGCGCAGTCCTCGCCGGGGACGGCGGCGACCGAGTCGAACATCTGCTGGAACTCGGCCTGGTCGATCTTGCCGTCTCCGTTGAGGTTGACAAGGTCGAAGAAGCAGTTGGTGACCGGCGCAATCTGCTGCGGGTAGAGCGCGCGGTCGGTCAGGACACTCTTGAAGCCTTCGGTCATCTCCCGCACATCGACCTTCCCGTCACCGTCCTGATCCATCGGGGCGATGACGTTCGACCAGAATTGGTCCATCCCCTCGGTGAGCCGGCGGACGGTCTCGGCATCAGGGGTGGTTTCGCGGGCGCTGATGTAGCGCTCGCTCATCTTGCGGACGTCGTGCTGGGTGATGAACCCGTCGCCGTCGACATCGGCGCCCCTGAACCACTGGCCGTACTTGAGATCTTGAAGTGCAGTCATGACTGCGCACCGTATTCACGCAGTTACGGCGACGCAAACGTCCGAGTGGAGGCTGGGCGCCGGTCGGACCTGCCGACCGGACGCCCGACGAGGGTGAACACGGCAAACTCGCCCGTCGTTGAGTTGGCTTCGTTTCAGTGTTCGAGGTGTGGTGGCGTGAAGGCGAGTATCTCCTCGACCGGCCCGTCGTAGACCTCGACGTCGACGAGAGCACTGTGCGCACTGGGTCCCTGGGACAGACGCGAGCACCCGCGGTCCCCGGTGAGAGTGTTCGGGTTGCCGTGGCGGTCCAAGGTTCCGCTCCGGCCCGGCTGGGCCGGGTCCCACCACGCTCCGGTGGACAGCTGGATGACGCCGGGCATAACGGCGTCCGACAGGATCGCGCCCGCTAGGCAGCTGCCTCGGTCGTTGAAGACGCGCACGATCATGCCGTTCTCGATACTGCGTGATGCCGCATCTTGCGGGTTGATCGTTACGGGCTCGCGGCCGTGGATCTTTGACCTGAGGCTGTGGCCACCGTTGTCGTACTGGCTGTGCAGGCGTGAGGCAGGCTGATTCGAGATCAGGTGCAGCGGGAAGCGGTCCGCCAAGTCGGCGCGAAGCCACTCCACGGGTTCGAACCACGTCGGATGTCCGGTGCAGTCGTCGTAGCCGAACGAGTCGATCTCCTCGGAGAAGATCTCGATCCGGCCCGACGGCGTCGTCAGGGGGAAGAGCTGCGGATCGGAGCGCAGTGCTTCGAAGCTGCCAGGAAACGGCCCGCTGAGTGCCGGCAGTTCGACACCGGAGACGCGTTGCCAGAAGTCGTCGAAGTCTGGCAGGGCCGCGTCCTCGCCGAGGTTCGCCCGTGTCTGGACGTAGAGGTGCCGGACCCATTCGATCTCGGAACGCGCCTGGGTGAACTCGCGCTCATAGCCGAGCCGGGCAGCCAAAGCGGCGAAGATCTGGTGGTCGGTGCGTGCCTCGCCGGCCGGCTCGCGGACCTTCGGCATCGCGACGAGGTGAGGGTCGGAGAACCCCGCGGCGAAGTCGTCACGCTCGAGGCTGGTCGCGACGGGAAGCACGATGTCGGCGAACTTCGCCGTGGTATTCCACCAGGCTTCATGGACCACCACCGTGTCCGGGCGCTGCCAGGCTCGCGTGAGGCGGTGGAGGTCCTGGTGGTGGTGGAAGGGGTTTCCTCCGCACCAGTAGATCAGGCGCAGGTCCGGCAGGGTCAGGCGCTGACCGTCGTAGTCGATGGTCGCGCCCGGTTCCAGCAGGGTGTCGGCGATCCGGGCGACCGGAATGAAGTCCGCAACAGGGTTCGCCACCCGCGGCAGCGACGCCACAGACGGGCGACCCGGGGCAACACCGGTCGCGTCCATCGTTGCGTAGCCCGCGCCCCAGCCGCAGCCGGGCCGGCCCAGCGAACCCGCCATGGCCGCCAGCACGACCGACATCCAGATCGGCTGCTCACCGTGGTCCGCCCGCTGTATGGCGTAGTTGACCATGATGAGGGAACGCTGTGTGGACAGGCGGCGGGCGAGATCGGGGATCGTGTCGCGGCTGATGCCCGTGATCCTCGCGGCCCAGTCGGCGTCCTTGACGACGCCGTCCACGTCGCCGGTCAGGTAGGAGGCAAAGCGGTCGAACCCCTCGCAGCAGCGGGTGAGGAAGTCCTCGTCGTACCAGTCGTTGACCAGCATCGTGTGCGCAATGCCGAGCATCAAGGCGGTGTCGGTGTTGGGGATGACCGGCAGCCACTCGGCGTCGAGGAAGTCGGCGGTGTCACTGCGGATCGGGCTGACGTTCACGAACCGCACCCCGGCCTCACGGCACTTCCGCTGCAGGTCCCGCGTCTGGTGCCGGGCCAGCCCCCCAGGGTTGATCTGGCTGTTCTTCAGAGCCAGCCCCCCGAACGCCACCACAAGCTCACAGCTCTCGGCGATCTCGTCCCACATAGGCATCCGGGACTGGTAGCTCCACGGAGCCCCGCCGATCACATGCGGAAGGATGACCTCAAGAGCGGCGGTGCTGTACGTGTTGCGCGAGTCGGTGTAGCCCCCGCCCAACGCCAGGAACCGCTGGAGCTGACCCTGCGCATTGTGGAAGCCGCCCGCACTGGCCCAGCCGTACGAGCCGCCGAACACCGCGCTGTCCCCGTGCTGTGCGCGCACTCGGTGTAATTCCTCGCTCACCAGCGTGAGCGCGTCGTCCCAGCTGACCTCTACGAAGGCGTCCGCACCTCTGGCCGTTTCATCGGCGCGCGGCAAGCCATTGAGCCACCCTTTGCGCACCGCGGGACGCAGCACACGCGCACTGTCCTCAGCAGCCGTCACCATGCCCGGGCCGATCGGCGACGGCGCGGGGTCATCACCCCGGGGCTCAATGCGCACCAGCTGACCCGAATCGACCACGGCTACGAAACTGCCCCAATGCGTCGCCACCGGCATGCGTCGTTCCACCGTGCATCAACTCCATCCCTGAAGTTTCTCCGGCTCTCGAACAACGGCCGCTGCACCACAGGGGTTCCGCGTCAGTCAGCGGTCCGCAGGACACAGGCTCCCCCTGGCGGATGCTGCTCAACCCTGACGTGCGCACGACTCCCACCGCCGCCACTCAACCGGAGCCCGGAGCGCCCCTGTCGACCGCGACCTGACCGTCGTCCGACACCAGCGTCAAGGTCCTGGACCACCTCGCTCCAAGGCGGTCGAGGGACGGTTGGAGTGCCGGAGCCGACGCGGAACTGTCACGGTCACCGCCGAGGCCCGCAGGCTGGGCAATCTGGCATCGGACCAAGAACAGCCCGGAATCCACGACGAGGCTCCCGGGCCACCCTGGGAGGCCGGCAATCGGTCTGAGAGTCCTCAACACGCACGACTTGACAGGGAACGGACCTGGTCGGATGACACGACTCACGCCACCCACGACTCGCAGACCCTGCGCATTGAACCGCTCCGGGATCGGTGGAGACTCTATGCGTTGACTCCAGCCGCCGGTTGGGGCTGGTGTTGAGCGTAGTAGTTGGTCTCGTGCTCGTGGGGCGGGATGTCTCCGATCGCGGTGTGGAGGCGTTGGTTGTTGAACCGGTCGACCCATTCCGCGGTGGCGAGTTCGACGTCGGCAAGGCTGTGCCAGGGTTTGCGGGACTTGATCAACTCCGTCTTGTAGAGGCCGATCTGGGATTCCATGAGCGCGTTGTCCAAGGCGTCGCCGACGGTGCCGATGGAGGCGTCGATGCCGGCGTCGAGGAGGTGCGCGGTGAACGCGAAAGACGCCTATTGACTGCCCGCGTCCGAATGGTGAACGAGCTCCGGTCCAGCGGGAGTTCCGGCGCGGTCCCGACGCCACAAGGCCATGCCGAGGGCGTCGAGGACGAGCTGGGCCCGCTTGCTCGTGGCGGCGGACCAGCCCACGATCGCCCGGGAGAACACGTCCACGACGAACGCGACGTAGACGATCCCGGACCAAGTGGCGACATAGGTGAAGTCAGCCACCCATCGCTCGTGCGGACGAGACGCGGTGAAGTCGCGCCGGAGCAGGTCACCAGCCCTCTCCTTGCCGTCCCGAATGGTCGTGCGGATCTTGTTCCCGCGTCGAGCGCCCTCCAGGCCCAGGTCGCGCATCAGCCGCGCGACGGTGCAGCCACTGGCATGCCTTCGCGGCGGTGCAGCTGCCGCCAGACTTTGCGGACCCCGTAGACGCTGAAATCGAGTCTGATGGTGAACCCCCCGCGTGAGCGGGGCCGCTCCCACCGCCACCATGGGCTCAGCGGCCCCAGCGCAGCGCGGCCGTCTGCACGGGCGCGTCCCACAGCCGCAGTATTTCCGCATCGGCCCGGCACAGTGTCACCGAGCAGCCCGCCATGTCCAGCGACGTGACGTAGTTGCCCACGAGCGCCCGCGCCACCGGCACGCCCCGGGCCTCCAGCAGCCGGACCACCTCGGCGTGGAACCCGTACAGCTCCAGCAGCGGCGTCGCTCCCATCCCGTTGACCAGGGCCAGTACCGGCCGGTCGGCCGGAGCCACCTCCACCAGCTCCTCGAGTACGGCGCCCACCGCGACCTCCGCGATCTCCCGGGCCGGCATCATCGCGCGCCGCTCTCGGCCCGGCTCGCCGTGGATCCCGACCCCGAGCTCCATCTCCCCGTCCGGCAGGTCGAAGGTCGGGCTGCCTTTCGCGGGAGTGGTGCAGGCGCTGAGCGCCACGCCGAAGCTGCGCGAGGACTCGTTGACGCGCCGGGCGATCGCGGCCACCTGCTCCAGCGGTGCGCCCTCCTCGGCGGCCGCCCCGGCGATCTTCTCCACGAACAGGGTCGCCCCGGTGCCCCGCCGCCCGGCTGTGTACAGGCTGTCGGTGACGGCGACGTCGTCGTTGACCAGGACCCGCTCGACCCGGACGCCGTCCTCCTCGGCGAGCTCGGCGGCCATCTGGAAGTTCAGCACGTCCCCGGTGTAGTTCTTGACGACGAACAGCACGCCCTGCCCGGCCTCGACGGCGCTCGCCGCGCGCAGCATCTGGTCCGGGACGGGCGAGGTGAACACCTCCCCGGGACACGCGGCCGACAGCATCCCGTACCCGACGAACCCGGCGTGCAGCGGCTCGTGCCCGGAGCCGCCGCCGGACACCAGCCCGACCCGCCCGCCCTCCCGCGCGTCTCGCCGTACGACCACCCGCCGCTCCACGTCCACGTTCAGCTCCGGGTGGGCGGCAGCCACCCCCCGCAGGGCATCGGCGACCACGGTCTCCGGACTGTTGATCAGCATCTTCATGGGACCTCCCGGGTGGAACCGGCGGCCGAGCCTCTGCCCAGTGTCCTCACGGAGCTCAGGCATCGCCGGTGACAGGCGGGCGCATTCGCGATCGCACGCCACACGAACAGTGTGCCGTCACGCCGTGGACATCCGCGATGCGTGCTCGCTGCCGCCCGCCTCCCAGGGCGGGGGTGCGGCCAGTTCGGTCCAGGCGCCCGGGGCGCCGCCATCGACGCAGACGATGCCGCAGGTGGCGGCGTACTCCTCGGCGGGTGCGGCGGCGGAGCTGGTGCTGACGACGACCGCCACGTCGGCCTCGTGGGCGGCGAAGCAGGTGCCGCCGAAGCGCCGCAGGTCCTGGGAGCCCACCCGGTTGCCGTCGGCGTAGTGCCTGCCTGGGATGACGACGCGGAACCCGTCCGCGTTCGTCGCGACCACATCGGCGCCCAAGTTGCCTGCACCGCCGAACGCTTCCACCGGTGTGCAGCCGCCCCGCGCGCACGGCGCGGCGACGTGTGCTCGAAGCCGTCGGTCGCGGGGCTGCGGACCCCGGGTCAGCCAGACCACGGGCGCCGGCATCCCCTTCCGTCTGGTCAGGGGCCCGAGGGCGATACCGGTACGAGCGCCCAAGGCGCTTTCGCAGTCACTTGTCGGCCGGTGCTCGTGAGCTGGTGAAGAAGCGGCGGTCGCAGTCGCAGCGGAACATGCGTGGCAGCCCCAAATATCTCCTGCCGGCGGGCGGACTTCCGTCTCCTCCCTGGCCGGGCAGCGGGCAGTATCGCCCCGCGCGCGTATGGCTCTGGCCGGTCCTACAATGATCTCTGGATGACTCGGGGCAGTCGACGGCCGGCCCTTGGGCCGGCGGGAAGCGGGCACCCATGGCTCAGCGACTCAAGAGATCAGGACTGGTCGGCGAGCTTTCAGCGGAATTCGCCGGCACGATGATCCTCATCCTCTTCGGTTGTGGCGTGGTGGCTCAGGTAGTCGCCGGCGGGGCCCTCACGAATCCGGCGGGCGGCCTGGGAAACCACGACAGCATCGCCTGGGCCTGGGGCCTCGGCGTCACCCTGGGCGTCTACGTCGCGGCGAGGCTGAGCGGTGCTCACCTCAATCCCGCGGTGACCGTCGCGCTGGCGGCCTTCAAGGGCTTCCCGTGGAGCAAAGTGGCTCCCTACGCGCTGGCCCAGACGGCCGGCGCCTTCGTGGCAGCCCTGATCGTCCGGTGGAACTACACCGAGGCGCTGGCGAAGGCGGATCCCACCCACACGATCAAGACGCAGGGCGTCTTCTCCACGCTGCCCGCCAACGGCAACACGAACCTGCCGGTCACCGAATGGGGCGCACTCCGCGACCAGATCATCGGCACCGCGATCCTGCTGCTGCTGATCCTGGCGGTCACGGACCTGCTCAACACGTCCCCCGGCGCCAACCTGGCGCCGTTCATCGTCGGCCTGATCGTCGTGGGCATCGGTATGGCCTGGGGCACCGACGCGGGTTACGCGATCAACCCGGCACGCGACTTCGGCCCCCGGCTGGCCAGCTTCTTCACCGGGTACGGCGGAGCGTGGCGAGATCAGTACGGGCACTTCTACTTCTGGGTGCCGATCGTCGGTCCGCTGATCGGAGGTCTGCTGGGAGCGGGCCTGTACAAGTTCTTCATCGGCCGGTTCCTGCCGACCGCTGAGCCGGAGCCCCCCGGACGGGTCCCGACCCCGGACGAGAGCTGACACGAGAGCTGACCGGCTCCCGGGGCGGCCGTGATCCGGCCGCCCCGGGAGAGCCCAAGGAGAGGCGGCATCCCATGGCGGACTTCGTCGGCGCGGTGGACCAAGGGACCACCAGCACCCGTTTCATGATCTTCGACCATGCCGGCAACGAGGTGGCGAAGCACCAGTTGGAGCACGCACAGATCCTCCCGCGCTCGGGGTGGGTCGAACACGACCCGGTGGAGATCTGGGAGCGCACCAACTCGGTGATCCAGAACGCGCTCCGGCACGGAAACCTCTCGCCGGAGGACCTGGCGGCCATCGGTATCACCAACCAACGGGAGACGACCGTCGTCTGGGACCCGCGCGACGGCCGCCCCTACTACAACGCCATCGTCTGGCAGGACACCCGTACCGACTCCATCGCGGCAGCGCTGGAACGCTCGGGCCAGGGCGACGTCATCCGCCGCAAGGCAGGGCTGCCGCCGGCCACGTACTTCTCCGGCGGCAAGATCCAGTGGATCCTGGAGAACGTCGACGGAGTCCGCGAGGCGGCCGAGCAGGGTCATGCCCTCTTCGGCAACACCGACTGCTGGGTGCTGTGGAACCTCACCGGCGGCCCCGACGGCGGCATCCACGCCACCGACGTGACCAATGCCAGCCGCACCATGCTGATGGACCTGGAGACCCTCGACTGGGACGACGAGCTGCTGGGCTTCTTCGGCGTTCCCCGGGCGATGTTGCCGACCATCAGCCCGTCCTCCCACCGGGAGGCGTTCGGACAGACCCGTACGTCCCGGCCGCTGCGCGCCGCCATCCCCATCACCGGTGTGCTCGGCGACCAGCAGGCAGCCACCGTCGGGCAGGTCTGCTACGCGCCGGGCGAAGCCAAGAACACCTACGGCACCGGCAACTTCCTGGTGCTCAACACCGGCACGGAACTGGTGCGGTCCCAGCACGGCCTCCTCACCACCGTGGCGTACCAATTCGGCGACAGCCCGGCGATCTACGCACTCGAAGGCTCCATCGCCGTCACAGGCTCAGCGGTGCAATGGCTGCGCGACCAGCTGAAGATCATCAACGATGCCGCCGAGAGTGAACGCCTGGCCCGGACCGTCGAGGACAACGGCGGGATCTACTTCGTCCCCGCCTTCTCCGGCCTGTTCGCCCCGTACTGGCGCTCCGACGCCCGCGGCGCGATCGTCGGCCTGGCCCGGTACAACGACAACGGCCACCTGGCGCGGGCCACCCTGGAAGCCATCTGCTACCAAAGCCGCGACGTGGTGGAGGCCATGGAGCAGGACTCCGGCGTCCACCTCGACGTGCTCAAGGTCGACGGCGGCGTGACGGCCAACGACCTGTGCATGCAGATCCAGGCCGACGTCCTCGGCGTCCCGGTCAGCCGCCCGGTCGTCGCCGAGACCACCGCGCTCGGCGCCGCCTACGCCGCCGGTCTGGCCACCGGTTTCTGGCGGGACACGGACGAACTGCGCACCCACTGGCAGGAGTCCAAGCGCTGGGAACCCCAGTGGTCCGAGGAACAGCGCGCGGAAGGATACGCGGGCTGGAAGAAGGCGGTAGAGCGCACGCTCGACTGGGCCAAGGTCGAATAGGTTCCGGCCGGGAGCGACCGAATGGGCCGGCCCAGGCCGCATGCGCCGACCACACCTGCACCCGCTGCACGAGGAGGAGACCATGGCGAACCCGGTGGCTCTCTCGCCAGGGGCACGCGCGGAGGCCCTCGTCCAACTGGGAGAGGGTGAGCTTGACGTCCTCGTCGTCGGGGGCGGCGTCGTCGGCGCCGGCGCGGCCCTCGACGCCGCCACCCGGGGCCTGAGAGTCGGCCTCGTCGAAGCCCGGGACTGGGCCTCGGGCACATCCAGCCGCTCCAGCAAACTCATCCACGGCGGCCTGCGCTACCTGGAGATGCTGGACTTCCGGCTCGTCGCCGAAGCCCTGAAGGAACGCGGACTCCTGCTTCAGTTCCTAGCCCCTCATCTGGTGCGTCCGGTGCCGTTCCTCTACCCCCTGCAACACCGGATCTGGGAGCGTCCGTACGTCGGCGCCGGCGTGCTGCTCTACGACACCATGGCTGCGGCCTCCGGTACCTCCAGAGGTCTGCCCCACCACCGCCACCTACTCAAGCGCCGAGCCCTGCACGAGGCGCCCGCGCTGCGCTCCGACGCCCTGGTCGGCGCCATCCAGTACTGGGACGCCCAGGTCGACGACGCCCGGCACACCATGTTCCTCGCCCGCACGGCCGTCGCCTACGGAGCGCTGGCCGCCAACCGCACCCGTGTCAGCCGTTTCCTGCGGCAGGGCGAGCGGGTGGTGGGAGCCGCTGTCACGGATCTGGAGACCGGCGACGAGACAGAGGTGCGAGCCAAGCAGGTCATCAACGCGACCGGCGTGTGGACCGACGACACCCAGGCCCTCGCCGGCACGCGCGGCCAGTTCCACGTCCGCGCCTCCAAGGGCGTACACCTGCTGGTCCCCCGTGACCGGATCAACTCCCGCACCGGACTGATCCTCCGCACCGAGAAGAGCGTGCTGTTCGTCATCCCCTGGGGACGACACTGGATCATCGGGACCACCGACACCGACTGGACACTCGACAAGGCCCATCCCGCCCTCAGCTCCAAGGACGTCACCTACCTACTGGAACACGTCAACAGCGTCCTGGCCACACCTCTGGTTCCGGAGGACGTCGAAGGCGTCTACGCCGGTCTGCGTCCCCTCCTGTCCGGCGAGGCCGCAGAAACCAGCAAACTGTCACGGGAGCACCTGGTCGCACACCCGGTACCCGGGCTCGTCGTGGTGGCCGGCGGCAAGTACACGACCTATCGGGTGATGGCCAAGGACGCAGTCGACGAGGCGGCCCGCGGCCTGGACGAGAAAGTGCCCGACTGCATCACGCAACGCGTTCCGCTGCTCGGCGCCGACGGCTACCCGGCCCTTTGGAACTCCCGCCACAACCTCGCCGAGCGCTCCGGGCTGCATGTCGCCCGCATCGAGCACCTGTTGAACCGCTACGGTTCCCTGGTGCACGAACTGCTCGCCATGGTCGCAGCCGACCCCTCGCTCGGCGAGCCGTTGCCGAGCTCCGACGATTACCTGCGGGTCGAGGCCGTCTACGCGGTGACCCATGAGGGTGCCCGCCACCTGGAGGACGTGCTCGCCCGACGTACCCGGATCTCCATCGAGTCCTGGGACCGTGGTGTGGACGCGGCGCAGACCGTCGTGGAACTGATGGCGCCTCACCTGGGGTGGGACCAAGCGCACCGGGACCGTGAGGTCAACCACTACCTGACGCGGGTGGCCGCCGAACGCGAGGCTCAGCAGCAGCCGGACGACCAGACCGCCGACGCGGTACGGCTCGGCGCCCCCGACATCATCCCGGTGCACTGAGTAGGGCCGGGGACTGGAAACGAGCGGGCCCTGAGCCAGCGGGTGTTCGAACGGCCGCTACCACGCCCGGCACGTGACCAGGCCCTTGTTAGCCCTGACTTCCTCCCACGCCTCCTTGACTTCCCACTTCGAAATATCGAACGGCTTGATCTGGGACTTCAACTGGCTCACCGAACTCCTCCCGGGCGCTGCCCGGTTGATGCGATCAACGCAGTCACGAACGACCCGGCCCCTTCGCTCCACCCCCATTACAGGGGCTTCACCACTACTACGAGCCGGTCCGCCGGCAGGCCCCGCATCGGTACTCAACCCCTCGCAGTGTCCGCTGCTTGAGGCGCTCCCTCTCGCCGCCGCTACACGGCGCGCAGTATCCGCTTGCCTTCTCCTGTTCCATGCGAAAGCCGCAGGCCGGACTCACGTCGCCTACATGACGCCCTTTCCTCATCGCTCACCACGACGGTCCCCTACGATCAACTTCCTTTCACGTTCAGGACACAAGACCGGGCCAAACGCTCCCGACCTGGACCACGTGGACGCCAGAAGACGGTTTCGCCCACCGGTGCCATGTGGTACCCAGGGAGGGGCCCAGAACCAGGACGGGAGCGTCTTCTGGCCCGTCAGAGCGGTATTGCAGGGCGTTCTTCGGTGTCTCGCTCACCTGCCTGACCCTCTCATCAGTCACGACAGCCCCTATGTAGGGTCGGGGACTGGCTGTAGCTGTCCGACCAGGTGGAAGACCTCGCGGGCCGCATAGCGCTTGAGGCAACGGACGATTTCGCGACGGGTCTTCCCCTCCTTGATCCGGCGCTCGTAGTAGTCCTGAGTGCGCGGGTCGACCCGCAGCCGGGTGAACACGATGCGATGGAGCGCGGCATTGGCCTGCCGATCGCCGCCACGGTTGAGACGACGGTACTGCCGGCGTCCCGAGGAACGCTCGACAGGACTGACCCCGCACAGCGCGGCGAAGGACGCCTCACTGTCCAGCCGTTCCGGGTTGTCCACCAGCGTGATCAGCAAAGCGACGGCCGTGTCCGGGCCGATCCCCACCACGTCGAGCAGCTGCGGGGCATGACCTTTCACGAGCCGGGCCAAACGAGCGTCCACATCCCGGATCTGCTCGGAGAGCTGGCCGATCCGGTGTGTGCTTCCGCCCTCATCAGGATGGGTGTGGGCCGTTCAGTTGTCGCCGTACCAGTTTTCGCGGAGGTCGATCACTTGGTCGTGCAGTACGTCTCGCCTGGGGTCTGCGGGGAGGGCGGCGATGTGGGCGAGGAGGGTGTCCAGTTCTCCGAGGAGGGCGGGGTCGCCGTCCTGCATTCTGTCGATCTTGGGCTCGATGACCGTGGTCAGGTAGTTGCGCAGCACGGACGCCGTGCTGCCCGGTGCAGGCGTCGAGGGGGCGGGCTCCCACTCGTGTACGAGGTGGTCGGCCGGGCTATTCAGAATCCAGCCCGCGTAAGCGCGGTCCGCGAAGACGAGATCCAGATCCGGTGCGATGCGCAGGCGCAGGATGTCGTGGACGGGAGCGGGCGGCCTGCGGTGGGCGCACACCAAGTGGTCGCCGGATTCGCTCACCCACCTGACCGATGTGGGCTTCGCGTCGAAGTTGGCCTGGGTGAGGGCCGTCATGCTCCCGGCGGTGGGGGGTACCTCGGTCCAGGCATGCGGATCCCAGCCCGCGGGTGCTTCCTCGGGAACCGTGAGCGTGCAGCCTCTGAGTGATCGGTCATCTTTGTCGAAGCGGAATTCGTCGTCGCCGGACCACAGCCAGTCGACGCTCCCGAAAGTCTCTGACAGGAGCACCTCGTGGCTGGGCCGGCCGGTGTGCGGAGATGCCGTGACGTATGCGCCCGACAGGGAATAGCGGGGGGCATGGGCCAGGGGCCGGTCGGTGAGGGTGACGGCGAAATCCGCTGCCAGATCGAGTCGCATGGTGGTTCCCTGTCGAAGCTGTGTCGCCGGAGGCAGAGAGCCGCCCTTAGGAGTGGGGATGCCGCCGTTGACGATCTGCTCGCGTGTGACGGGCGGTCCGGGGTCGCTTGATGACCCGCCCCATGCGGCGGCGCCGCTGTCGTTCTAGGGGCCGGACGGCCCGTAACTCGTAATGAGGTTTCCGGCCTTGCCGCCCCTGCTTTCCATCACGACGATGTCTTCGCCCTGGTGGAAGATGAGCCGCTCCGCGCCACCGCTCGATATGTATACGCCATCCGGACTCTTGAGGACCTCCAGTTCGCGTTCTGGTGTGAGGTCAGGGCGGTGTTGTATCGTTCCCCATCCCCTCCGGCCTGGGCCAGCTCACCGACGCCCGGCCCGCCGAGCCCGGGGAGCACCCGAGTCTGCTGGACTGCCTCGCGGCGGTGCCCGATCCGCGCCGGGCCATGGGGCGTCGCCATCCCCTCGCCTTCGTCCTCGCGATCGCCGCGTGCGCGGTGCTGGCCGGCGCGAAGTCCCTGACGGCGATCGCTGAGGCCGCGTAGCGCTTGAGGCAACGGACGATTTCGCGTCGGTCTTGCCCTCCTTGACGCGGCGTTCGTAGTAGTCCTGGGTGCGCGGGTCGACGCGCAGACGGGTGACCCACTCGACCAGCCTGGGGAGGGCAGGTCGAGAGCGCCAGCGCTTGAGGAGGGAGTCAGATGCCACCACCCTCAGAATGCTGCACTGGTCGGGTCCCAAGGGATCTGAGCTCGCTGCGCCTGGGTACAGCCCGAGGTGACCTGCCCCGGCGACGCCGAGGGCGAGACCAGGAGAGGCTGTGTCCAGCTCTGGTGGGCCTCGATCACTGAGCAGAGATCGCGACTCGCGGCGGTAGTACCCACACGAGAAGTGGAACTGGCGTGTCTGAGCGGACACTAGAGGTTGTGGCACATACCAATCGAGCACCATCCGGCGACGCAGGAGCTTTTGAAGAGCTGTTCGATGCCCACGCGCGCTCTGTATACGCACATGCCCTGCGCATGACTGGAGACTGGACGACAGCCGAAGACGTGATGTCGATCACCTTCCTGGAAGCCTGGCGTCTGCGCGACAAGTTATGCAGCGACGTCTTACACCCCCGAGCCTGGCTGTTGGGCATCGCAACCAACGTGCTCCGAAACAGGGCCCGCGCCGCACGTCGGCACCGCGCAGCAATGGAACGGATACCTCGAAGCGATCGTGTACCCGATTTCTCGGACGAGATCGTCGACCAGATGGCCGATGGTGAACGGCTCGCCGCGGCCAAGAGAGCCCTGGGTCGTCTTCGTCGTACCGAGCGCGAGGTGTTCGGCCTCGTGGTGTGGTCTGGGCTGGGATACGCAGACGCAGCCGCGGCTCTCGGCGTGCCTGTCGGCACGGTCCGCTCGCGCCTGTCCCGCGCACGGGAGAAGCTCCGCAAGTCACTCGAAGCGGAATCGGCGGAGAACGGTCGGTCTCTGGAACCCGTGCGGGCCAACGGACACGGAGAAGGCAGTGGGAAGTCCGCAGCTTCCGTCAAGGGGAGGAAACCATGACCACCGGATCTACGCCGCAACAGCATGACGCAACTGAGTCCGTCGAACGGGATGAGCTCGCCCGGCTGGTGCCGACTCCGCCGTACCGAGACATTGATACGGATCGCCTACTGCAGCGCAAAGCGCATGTGTTGCGTGAAACGACCACTCCGGCAACAGGGCCGAACAAGTCGTTCCGGTCCCGACTGCCGCGTCGCCGCTGGGCTGTCGTTCTCGCCTCAGGAGCCCTTGTGGGAGCCGTCGTCGCCGGTGTGAGCATGTTCGGCGGATCCCCCCCCGACACCACTCCGCCCGCTAGCGCGGAATCGGCGCATCTTCTGGAACGCGCCGCTCTGGCGGCTGCCGAGAAGCCAGGGGGGGCGATTCGGCGTGACCAGTACACATACGTCCAGACGGTTGGACGTAGTGCCGTGCTCTCCGAGGGGCCGGACGGTCAGATGCAGCGAAGCAGCAGGGATGAGGCTCTAGAGCAGTGGACCTACTCGGACGGAAGCCGTGCGACGGTGCAGAGCCGGGCCGGCGGGCCCCTGGTCACCTTGGAACCGCCGGGCGCGGCCTCCATGAACTCGCCCTCCTACAAACTCCTGTCCGGCCTGCCGACCGAGCCCGGCGCCCTGCTCGAAAGGGTCTACCAGGACGTGAGGCGCAATCACGGTGCAGACGACGATCAGGAAGCGTTCGTCACCATCGGAGACCTCTTGCGTCATTCCGTCGCACCTCCCGCAGTCAGCGCCTCCCTCTACCGGGCCGCTGCCCACATCCCCGGTGTCGTACTGATTTCAGACGCCGTTGACGCAGCAGGTCGGCACGGAGTGGCAGTGGCAAGGGCACACGACGGCGAACGAAGTGAATGGATCTTCGACGCGAACAGCCTCCGCCTCCTGGGGGAACGAACCGTCCTGGTGAAGGACGGGCCTTGGGGTACGGCGGGCAGCGTCGTGACCTCCATCGCGATCGTCGGGCGTGGCGTTGTGGACAGCCCCGGACAGCGTCCCCACGCGTAGCAGGGCAGCGGCGAAGCGCGGGTCCCTGTTTGGCCGGTCTTTGACTGACGCCCCAACACCCCCTCTGGCTACGTTGATTAACGAAAATCGTTCGTACGTTCCAATCATGGGGGGAACATGAGGTCGATTCGTGCTGCTTTAGGTGCCGCTGCGACGGTCCTCGCTGCGCTGGCTGTCGCATCGCCTGCCGTCGCGACGGAGACTGCACCGCAGCCGGTGGTAGGGGTACTCTCGCCGGCCGAAGAGGCCCGGGTGCAGCAGGAGGCGGAGAAGAGCGAGCCCGTCATGGCCAACTACAAGGGCAAGAAGATCAACTTGGCGGAAAGCTGGGAAGGCGCGCAAGCCTGTACGCAGGTGACGGGCGGCGCGGTCTACTGCTTCGACAGCCAGCAGGAAGCCGACGAAGCACTGCCGAGCATCGACCCGGTCGCGGCTGCGGAAAACAAGAAGCAGGCCGCACAAGCAGGCAACCGGAGTGGGGCATCCACTACGGACATCGGGGACTGCAACAGGGTGTGCTTGTTTGAGCACTCCAACTACACAGGCCGGATGTTGCAGTGGTATCAATCCGGCAAGAAGAACCTCGGCGACTGGGGCTTCCGTGACAAAGCCAGTTCAGGCTGCGTGCGCCGAGCCACTGGTGGCGTTCTCGTGTATGACGCGCGCAGCTTCCTGCCCGATCCCTACATGGCGCTGGGCAACCCCGGCTGCTACGACTTCACGAAGGTCGGATACCCGACCGGCGGCAGTTGGAACGACAAGGCCGACTACATAGAAATGTAGAAGCATTTGGCTCGTGCTCACGTAGCCCGTCCCTGGCGCCGGGGACGGGCCGGCACACCGGGAGCTGGATCGCGCACTGGGCGGGGCAGCTCCGAGCCAACCAACAACACGCTCATCGACGCGAAGCGATCCCCGCCTACGAGTTGGCCGACTGGGCCATGCGAGCCAGGCCAAGGGTGGGGCGGACAGGCCAGGGATGGCCATTCAGGACGGCTGCGACGCCGTGCCTGGTAGGCGAGACCCTCACAGAGACCCCGCCGACGCAGGAGTACGGGTCAGCAGGCGGGCAGGCGGAGCTCGCCGGCCCAGCTCTCGAACCGGACGCGGCCCAAGCCGAAAGTGATGTCCCGGGAGAGCCGGCCGCTGCCCGGCCTCCCCTTGTCGCGCACCGCCGGGACTGTCTCGCCGAGATGAATGGCGAACGGCGTCCCGTCGGTGAACGGCGCCACCTCGACACGGGCTCGATCCAGTCAGCCGAAGCGGTACGCCGCTCAGCGGACTCGCTCGAAGACCGCAGGGTCAAGGAGGTCTTCGCCGACTGGTCATCCTGCATGAAGAGCAAGGGCTACTCCTACACAGATCCGATGAAGGCGAACGACGACCCGAAGTTCTCCGCGAGGAACGCCACGGTGGCAGAGATTGAAAACGCCAAGGCTGACGTCACCTGTAAGAGCACAGCCAATCTCATCAAGATCTGGAATTCCGTTGACGTGGAAATCCAGAAGCGTCTCATGCAAGAGCACAGCGAGGAACTTGCCCAGGTCAAGCAGGATAAGGATTCTGCACTCAGGATCGCAGGTTCGGTTAGCTCGCGTCACTGAAGCTGCGCCGGGTTGCCTTGGCCCTGTCCCTAAGGATGCAAGGCAGCCCGTACGCCTATGCCATAAAACACTAATGGGGAGATGGTGTTGAAACGTAAAGGAAGAAGCCGAGCCGGCTTAGCGGTGTTAGCCGCGACAGCCGTGCTCACCAGCCTGACACAGATATCGGTCGCTGCCCCCGCCAATCCGGCAGCGTCTGAGCAGCCCGGGCCGGCAGCTGACCCGGCAGCGGTTCCGCCGTCCCAGCGCGCGCAGCTGCTCGGCAAGGAGTGGAGCCGATCGGGGGATCGGGCGTGGACCACCAGCGGTGATGCCAATGGCTTTCACATCCTGACCGCTGATCAGAAAGACGGCTACGCCTGGAAGACGGCGGCCACGTTGTCCGAGCCCGGGTTCGACACGGATGCCTGGATTGGCAATACGTGTGTCACCGCTTCGGGCAAGCGGGCGGTGGTGGTGTACGCGCCCCGTACGTTCACCAACAAGCCGCAGCTGATGGCCCGCGGTGGCTTCACGGCGATCGTTGACCTGGACACGGGCCAGGTCAACAAGCTGGACTTGCTGGCGTCGCTGTCGTACTACAACCCGGGCTGCGGGATCGGCGAGCGCGCCGTGCTGACCCAGTCCGGCGGTGAGGACAAGCCCGGCACCCGGCTGATCCGGGTGGATGCCGCTACCAGCAAGCTGTCCGGGCCGATCGAGACCAAGGGGCAGGTCACCTCCGCAATCCCGGTCACCGACGGCACAATCGTTGCCGCATCCGGTGCCGAGGTCATCCAGGTCGACACCCGAGGCCACCGCACCGCACTGGCCCGCACCACGAGCGTGCCCTACCGGCTGACGCCTGATGGCGACGGCGGCGTCGTTTTCCTGGACAAGAAGGGTGCCACCAGCACGGTCAAACGGATCGCCGCAGCGGCTGTGACCCACCCCGATGCCCATGGCACCCAGCCGACTGTGCTCGCCACGGGCCCGGCGGCCGAGACGAGCCTGGTGGGAAGCGCCGGCACCGCCTTTATTACGGGCCATGCCCGCCTCGCCTCGAAGACGGCGTTGCCGTCGACGGTGCGTCAGCTCACCGGCGCCCGTAAGGACGCCCAAGTCACCACCAGGGGCGATGGCTTCCTCAATCCGCCCGAGTGGGGGGATGGCAAGGGGACGCTCCTGCCTCCCGGCGAGGCCGACCGGGCCCGCCCGGTGAAACTGGCCCTCACCATGGCCCCGACCGGCCGGCAGGCCGCGTTCACCGTCGACCCGGCCAGCCGCACCACCTCCCACGCGGCTCAGGGTCGGGAGGCATCCCCAGCCCTGACCAGCCACGCCCACCGCTCGGCCACCGCGCGGGCGAAGGGTGTTGCGGCAGCGAGTTCGCCGACCGATCCGGTCGAGGCTGAGCGCACGTGTTCGGTGCCGCGCAACGATCCGCGCAACCAGGCGATGCAGCCCAAGCCTCGCCAGGTGGAGTGGGCCGTAGACCAGGCGGTCACCGGCAACCTGAACACGCTGGTGAAGCGGCCGGCGAACTGGAAGAACCTCGGCATGCCCGAATACGCGCCGCAGAGCCTCTTCCTCAACCCCGTCGTGGACGGCGGGGACCGGGCGATCGCCCAGGTCATGCTCGGGGTGGCCACGCAGGAGTCGAACATGTGGCAGGCCGGACGCGAGGCCGTGCCCGGCGTCACCGCCAACCCTTTGATCGGCAACTACTACGGCATCAACCTCTACGACGGTGACTCCGGCAACGACTGGGACGTCAACTTCGCCAACGCCGACTGCGGCTACGGCATCACCCAGATCACCGACCACATGCGCATGGCCGGCCGCGAGGACGGCCACGGCGGTACGGCCTGGGACTACCAGAAGCAGCGCGCCGCGGCCCTCGACTACACCGCCAACATCTCCGCCGGACTGCAGACCCTGATCTCCAAGTGGAACGAGACCCGCGCCGCCGGGCTCATCGCCAACCACGGCACCTCCGCCCGCCCGGAGAACTGGTACTTCGCCCTGTGGGCCTACAACTCCGGCTTCCACCCCAAGACCAGCGACGGCTCCCCCTGGGGCCTGGGCTGGGCCAACAACCCCGCCAACCCCGAATGGGACGCCGGACGCCTGCCCTTCATGGAGAACGCCAACGGCGACGACGACGCCAGCGCCGCCGCCCGCCCGCAGAACTGGCCCTACCAGGAGAAGGTCCTCGGCTTCGCCGCCCACCCGCCGGCCTTCCTCGAATCCCCCGGCAAGATGGTTCCCGCCTTCCGCGCCGCCTCCTGGAACGGCACCAACGACGGCGTCACCACCAAGGGCAGCGCCAAGTACAACCGGGCCCACGTCAAAGCTCCCGAGGACCTGTTCTGCGATAGCTCGAACACCTGTAACCCGAGCCGGATCTCCGACAGCGCCACCAACGACTCCGCGACCAGTGGCCCCTGCGGGCGCGCGGACTTCAAATGCTGGTGGAGCAAGCCCGCCACCTGGAAGACCGACTGCGTCACCACCTGCGGATACGAGTTCATGCGCTTCAACAACACCTACCCCGAAGAAGCCGACGGCACCGCCTACCCGCCCAACTGCACCACCAGCGGACTGCCCTCCAACGCCCTCATCGTCGACGACGTCCCCGTCGGCACCCCGGTCATCCGTCCCGGGTGCACCAACGCCTGGACAAACTCCGGCACCTTCTCCTTCGCCTTCGGTAACAACGGCACCGAATCGGTCTACCCCTCCAAGGTCGACCTCCACCAGCTCGGCGCCGGCTTCGGCGGCCACTTCTACTACGGCCACACCCGTCAGGACGACGCCAAGGGCCAACGCCTGAAGATCACCGGCACATGGAAGTTGAAGAACCGACTGCCCAAAGCGATGGCGAGGGTATGGGTTCACCTTCCCGATCACGGAGCACAGACCGCGTACGCGCAGTACGAGATCAAGACCGTCAACGGCATCAAGAAGAAGGCGATCAACCAGAAGGGGACAGCCAACCGCTGGGTATCCCTCGGGTCATACCGCTTCAACGCCGCCATACCCGAGATGGCGTTGACCACGATCACCTCCAACGGAACAGGTGACGACGACATCGCCTTCGATGCTGTCGCATTCGAGCCCGGCGATCCACAGGATCTGGGCATCATGCCCCTCGTCTCGATCCCCGATGGCGAACCCCAGGCCGATCTTCCCGGTTTCGATGATCAGCCCATTCGCGCGAACCGGAACACCGGAACGAGCGCCGCACGGGGAACCGTGCCCGCTCTTGATGAACGCTGCTCGCCGCGCGACGCCAAGGGGCGCACACTCTGCATGCGGCTCAGTTCCGATACAAAGAGTGCTCCACAGAGGCGAGTTGACGGTAAGAGTCCATCTGCGGCAGGGGACATTGTTTCCTGGTGCGCCCCAATGTCCCCGGGAAATGACTACTACACTCGAACTGAAGCCTGTCTGCGGAAGGTCTCTAACGTCTCCCTCTTCTGGATGGAGAACGGAAAAGAGCTAGGCTGGGCCGACTTCGTGATGGAGATGCAGATCAAGCTGCACCCGAACCTCAACGAGTTCGACCAGTACATCAACATCGTTCCCACCCGAGTCGACCCGACACTCGGGCAGGTAACCCTCGGGTGGGACACGGCGAACACCTGCGGGGCAGACTGCTCACAGTCACCCAAGGTATGGACGGGCGAACCCAGCTGGAACACCAGCGACCTCCACACAGCCAAGGGCCTCTACCAGACCAAGTGGGGCGGAACGGGTGAGGAGAAGTTCGACCTCGGGTGGATGCTGACCGGCCGCGCGTCCGTCACTCCCCTCACCGCGAACCACGACCTCGGGAGCACCCTGGGCGACCTCACCGTCCGGTGCGACAACATCACCAAGGGCACGGCAAGCCCTGGATGCGTGTTCTCCTCCTACATCCCGACGTACCCCATTCCCACCAAGCGGTATCCCGCCGCAGGAGCCTACTACTGGCTTATGCGCGAGAAGCTGGCCAGCCACCCGGGCAGCAAGGAGAGGAAGAAGCCACTGCACTATCTCGCAGACGGCCAGAGGGGAAACCGCGATATCATCTGCCCCACCAAATGGGATGCGCATCCTTCGACGCCGTCGGGCAGCTGTGACGAATATGCCTTCGCCACCACCTACGAGAGCGGCGGCCTCACCGGAGGAACCAACAAGGTGGACTCAGGGGACGAATGCGTCCAGCTGTACGCGGCGCCACCCGACCAGTCACAAAACCAGTGGACAATCCGCCTGGATGACCGCGACTCCGCTGATTCACCCGAGGTGAATGCAGATGATCCAGCAATCTGGAACGCGAAGTGCGGACGGGCGAGCATACCCCTCGACCAAAATACAGGAGCGATGGCGCCATTCGGCCGAACCGGCGGCTTCGTGCCCTCAAAGAGACTGCTGGACAATGAGCCCTTCTGGCTCGGTCTCCCGGGATTCGAGCACTGCGTCTACAATGCGGACAGCTGCACTTTCCGCCCTAGTGACGCCAAGTAGCTAACTTAAGAGAGGCTGGCGGATTCACGCGCATCCGCCAGCCTCTTCCGTGGCCGGTGATTGCTGCGTCAGTGCATCTCAGGCTGCCCGTGGCGAAGCGTCCGGCAAACATTGCTGTGTCTGTTCCAGGAACGCGGATGCCATTCATTCGGTGTCACGAGAAAAGTCACTGACGATAGTCAACTGCACTCAGGCGGCCCTCCTCCAGTTGGCCATTCCGGAGGCCGAGCTCAAAGAAATCTGTGATGACCTGCAGGCTAATTTCCGCTCGCTGGTCGGCGCCCAGTGAGTGCGTGCTGCCCTCAGAGTGGAGAACGCCGGCAGCTGAGAGCTGGTCAACCAATAGATCTGGATCGTCTCCCCAGCGGCGCGATTCCTCGCCGAGCCCGAACTGGCACACTTTCACCCCATCTTTATAGTAGGTGAAAATCGACGGCGGCTCCCACGGCATCAGGTGAAAGCTCACCGCCTCCGCACCCCCTGCGGACAGCCGTTCCATCCCCTGAGGTGCTGAGGCCACGGCGTCGCCATACTCCACGGCAAACGCCCACCCGCTGGACTGCCCGAGCAGGGCGATGCCTTGAGTCTGCGATGATTCGATCAACTCCCTGGCCTCCTCCGTACTCATTAGAGGTAGTCGATCTCCGACTCCGGGACGTAACCGATTGGCTAGATCGGTTAATCCGATTCGGCGAACAAACGTGAGGCAATCTACCGCGTAGGGCTCAAGAATCCAGGAGATGCCGACAGTCATCCCACGTATCTTCTTTCAGTTGGCGAACCGTGACGAGCGAGCGGAAGGCGACCCATCCGTACAGTCGATGATTCGACACCCACGACGACTGCACCGCTCTGGATGCCACGATGCCACAGAAGACCCGCCCGGCCTACCGGAGTTCACTCAGCTCAATACACAGTTCATGCGCCTCGTACCTGAGATGCCTGCCACCGTGCCCGAGTGGCAGCGCACTGAGTGGAAACGGCGCAGTGTCCGGCGAGAACCGCCGCTGGCCGGTTGCATTGTGCGACAAGGCGGGCAAGGCCCTGGCGTTCGACGTTGCCCTGAGCTCCTGAACGCCGGAAGGGGCACGAGCCCCCGGGAGAGAGTCGAGCAGGCAATCAGGGGCAGCCCCGACCACATGAAACAACACAAAGCGACCTCGCCAGGATCCGGGCCGAGCATGTCGAGCGCGCTGGCTCCCTGACCCAGGCCGACGCACGAGGCCCCCGCAGACAAGCCGACGGGGGTCCACATCAGTCACGGCCCCTATGAGCGGGGTCCTGGCTGTAGCTGTCTGACCAGGTGGA
Source organism: Streptomyces sp. NPDC031265 (assembly GCF_055570295.1). Classification (NCBI taxonomy): domain Bacteria; kingdom Bacillati; phylum Actinomycetota; class Actinomycetes; order Kitasatosporales; family Streptomycetaceae; genus Streptomyces; species Streptomyces sp. NPDC031265. The sequence continues at coordinate 23,052 of NZ_JBVIHM010000035.1, read as the reverse complement.
AGACCTCGCGGGCCGCATAGCGCTTGAGGCAACGGACGATTTCGCGACGGGTCTTTCCCTCCTTGATCCGGCGCTCGTAGTAGTCCTGAGTGCGCGGGTCGACCCGCAGCCGGGTGAACACGATGCGATGGAGCGCGGCATTGGCCTGCCGATCGCCGCCACGGTTGAGACGACGGTACTGCCGGCGTCCCGAGGAACGCTCGACAGGACTGACCCCGCACAGCGCGGCGAAGGCCGCTTCACTGTCCAGCCGTTCCTGGTTGTCTCCCAACGTGATCAGTAAAGCGACGGCCGTGTCCGGGCCGATCCCCACCACGTCGAGCAGCTGCGGGGCATGACCTTTCACGAGCCGGGCCAAACGAGCGTCCACATCCCGGATCTGCTCGGAGAGCTGGCCGATCCGGCAAGCCAGCAGACCCAGCGTGATCCGAGTGGCCTGCAGCACCGCCTCCACGCCGGCCTCCTCGTGACCGCTCACGTCGGCGAACCGCGCGCAGGTCCGGAAGAGTTCGGCATTGCCCAGTCCGGCCAGTTCTTCCCACAAGGCGGGATCGGCAGTAATGAGGACGGACTTGAGCTGGTTGACGGCCTGGGTGCGGGCTTTAACGGCCGACACCTTCGTGAGCTTATACATTCTCGCGATCTGCACCGGCCCGTCACCCGCTTTGGCCCGAGCACAGGCCCGCCCGCTCAATACGGCTCGCGCCGCGTTCTGGGCATCGAGCGGATCCGATTTGCCGCGCCGACGGCGATCCGCCTGGTCCATCCGATTCACGTCAATCACGTCTATGCCCTGGGCCAGCAGATAGCGGGACAGGGACGCCCCGTAGGAGCCGGTCCCCTCCACCCCGGCCCGCCGCACGGCACCCAACTTCCTGGCCCACTTCAGCAGATCGCGGTATCCCGCCGCAGTGGCTGGGAACTCGCCGGTGGCCAGCACCGTCCCCATCACCGAGAGCACCGCAGCCACATGGGCATCCCGGTGCGTGTCCACTCCCAGCACCAGCTCCCCCGCAGGGCGACGACGACGGGTCTGCGGCACAGGCGGCGTACTGGACATGGTCGAACTGGACATGCCCGTTCCCCTTTCCGGTCCGATGGCGCGTCGCGTTGCCAGCACCGGACCGCGCCGGACGGTCAGAATCGTGAGGACGCCACAACGATCGGCAGGCCCCTATCGGGACACGCTCCGCCGGCCCGGCACCGACAACGCACCATCCCCGGCCAACGGCCGGCAGGACAACGGGACACTTCGGTCAGAGATGTCAGGAGTCAGGCTCTAGACCCGGGACAGCCCACCCATCCTCCCGCCCGTCACAGCAACCCCACCCAGAAACACAGAGCATGCTCAGTCCCAGCCCTTGGAACATCCTGAACCTGACTCCGGCCGGTCGTTACGCGGCCCACAGTCCGACATCTTCGTTCAGTTCACTTCATTACCGGCGTGGCCTCTTCACGGCTGCGCACTCTACGAAGCCAGGGCACCAACGTGCCGGAGATCGGGCCGACCCTCAGCGGGTTGTCCCACGGCAGCGCCGCCCGTTGTGGGCACTCGATGCGTTCGCAGACGCCGCAGCGGATTCGGGGACCAGACCTCGCCGCTGAGGAACGCCGAGACCTCCTGCGAGCACCTGCCCGGCGGTGGCCTCAGTGACCATCACGTGTCACGTTGCTGTCACCAACCCCGTCGACGCACCTGGACCACAGAGGCCCCACCTGCGTGAACGGCATCGATCTGGACCACGTGGACGTCAAGAGACAGTTCCGCCTACCTGTGCCAGGTGGGACCGTCACAGCCCCAGCGGGTGGAGCACCAGCCTGAGCATCCAGTCCCGCCGGTGGCGTGGATGCACTGGAGGCGCTCGACCGTTCGGAGCGCGACCTGGAGGTCTACGCCAGGGGCACCGAAGGCATCCACGACGTTGGAGCCCTCGTGCCGCGCAGAAGCACGGCCTCCAGGACGGGGCCACGGGCTTACCTCTGCCGCGGATCATGGGCTTCCCAACGATCCACGCAACCCAATCGCCTGATCTGCCACACATGCCCGAGTTCTACGCTGCGTAGTCAGCACCAAGTCAGCACGGGAGGGGTGGGAAGGGGTGATGACGTGGGCTCTCAGTCAGCACCAAACCAGCACGGGAGTCAGCACCGCACCCACAATTCATGCCCCAATAACGCAACTCGGACAGCACTCTCCATGGCTTCGCCGAGGCCGTCTCGGAGAGCCCGAAACCACTCCCATGGTGCCCGCACGCACTCCCCCACCCCGAATTATGGCGCCCCACCACATACGCTCCTGACCTGCACATTCCTACGGTATGGCGACACGCAAACCGTCCCCGCCGACCGCAGGAAGTGGTGCCGATGTCCTCCCCCGCGACCTCTCCCCCAGCCCCCTCCCACCTCCCCCGCATCGTCGCCGCCAGCCTCATCGGGACCACCATCGAGTGGTACGACTTCTTCCTGTACGGGTCGGCCGCCGCGCTCGTCTTCAACAAGCTGTTCTTTCCCGGCTCCGACCCGCTCGTCGGCACGCTGCTGTCGTTCCTGACGTACGCCGTCGGGTTCGCCGCCCGGCCGATCGGGGCGCTGGTCTTCGGGCACTTCGGGGACCGGGTCGGGCGCAAGAAGCTGCTCGTGCTGAGTCTGCTCATGATGGGCGGGGCGACCTTCGCGATCGGGCTGCTGCCGACGCACGCCACGGTCGGCTCCGCCGCGCCCGTGCTGCTCACGGCCCTGCGGCTGGTGCAGGGGTTCGCGCTCGGTGGGGAGTGGGGCGGGGCCGTGCTACTGGTGTCGGAGCACGGGGACGCTCGGCGGCGCGGGTTCTGGGCATCGTGGCCGCAGACCGGGGCGCCCGCCGGGCAGTTGCTCGCGACCGGCGTGCTCTCGGCGCTCACCGCGCTGCTGTCGGATGACGCCTTCCTCTCCTGGGGGTGGCGGGTGCCGTTCCTGCTCTCCGGGGTGCTGGTGCTCGTCGGGCTGTGGATACGGCTGTCGGTCGATGAATCCCCCCTGTTCAAGGCTGCGTTGGAACGTGCGGAGGCGCGCAAGGCCGCCGAGCCCGACCGGGTGGCGGAGAAGCTGCCGCTCGTCGCCGTCCTGCGCGACCACTGGCGCGACGTGCTGGTCGCGATGGGCGCCCGTATGGCGGAGAACATCAGCTACTACGTGATCACCGCGTTCATCCTCGTGTACGCGACGACCTCCGCCGGGATGGCCAAGCAGACCGCGCTCAACGCCGTACTGATCGCCTCCGCCGTGCACTTCGCGGTGATCCCCGCCTGGGGCGCGCTCTCCGACCGGATCGGGCGGCGGCCCGTCTATCTGATCGGCGCGGTGGGTGTCGGCGCCTGGATGTTCCCCTTCTTCTCGCTGATCGACACGGCCGACTTCGGGAACCTCGTCCTCGCCATCACCGTCGGGCTGGTCTTCCACGGGGCGATGTACGCACCCCAGGCCGCCTTCTTCACCGAGATGTTCGCAACCCGGATGCGGTACTCGGGAGCCTCGATCGGCGCCCAGTTCGCCTCGGTCGCCGCCGGCGCGCCGGCCCCGCTCATCGCCACCGCCCTCCTGTCCGACTACGACAGCTCCACCCCCATCGCCCTCTATGTGATCGCGGCCGCCGTCCTCACGGTGATCGCCCTCGTCTGCGCCCAGGAGACCCGCCACCGCGACCTGGCGGAGGTCGACGCCGAGAGCCGCTCCCGGGACTCCGTCAACGTCTGACCGCCGCCGACATCAGATGGAGCCGCAGCGCCAGCTGGATCTCCAGCGCTCGGGCCGGGCACTGCCAGTCCGGCCCGAGCAGCCTGCCTATCCGCTCCAGCCGCTGAGCCACCGTGTTCACATGGACGTGCAGGTCGTCCTTGGTGCGCGCCGGGCTCATACCGCTCGCGAAGTACGCGTCGAGGGTGCGCACCAGGTCGGTGCCGCGCCTGTCGTCGTACGCCACGACCGGGCCGAGCGTCCGGTCGACGAAGCCCTCGATGTCCCGGCTGTCGGCGAGGAGCAGCCCGAGGAAGCCGAGGTCCTGGGCGGCCGCCCCCTCGCCGGGGCGGCCCAGCAGCCGCAGCGCCTCCAGACAGCGGCGCGCCTCCGCGTACGCCTCGGCTATCTCGCCGGGCCGGGCAGCCGGGGCTTCGACGGAGGCCGACGCGCCCACCGTGACCCGCTCGTGCAGGGCGCCGCCCAGCTGCTTGGCCAGCTGCCGGGCGACCTCGGCCGGGGTGTCGGCCGGGCCGAGCGGCAGCAGCAGCACCGTCCCGCCGTCGCGGGTCGCGGCCAGGCCGTGCCGGGTCGCCGCCAGATGCGCGGCGGCCGAGCCCATCCGCTGCCGGTCGGCGGTCTGCCGCTCCGCCGTGCCGTCCTCGGGGCTCTCGATGCGGGCGGCGAGGACCACGTGCGGCGCGTCCAGGTCGGCCCGCAGCCGGGCGGCGCGGTCGCGCAGCAGCCGGGGGTCGCGGCCGGGCGCGTCCAGCAGGTCGTCCAGGAGCTCGCCGCGCACGCGCTGTTCGGCCTCGCCGGCCGAGCGCCGGGCGAGCAGCAGCAGCGAGGTGACCATCGCGGCCCGCTCCAGCGTGCGGCGGTCCACCGGGTCCAGCGCCGGGTGGCCGCGCAGCACCAGCGCGCCCAGCACTTCGTCGCCCGCCGCGACCGTGGCCACCCAGTCCCGTCCGTTGCGGACCGCATGGCCGTCCGTGCCGGTCAGCTCCAGGGCGGCGAAGGCCGCCGAGTCGGCGTCGGCGAACTCGACCGTTCCGTCCAGGACTTCGGAGACCGCGCTCGCCACGTCGTGCACCCCGCCGCCGCGCAGCACCAGTTCGGTGAGCCGGTCGTGGACCTCGGAGGCGCGCTCCAGGACCGCGCTGTGGTCCCGGATGATCTCGTTGGCCCGCTCCAGCTCGGCCAGTGCCGATCTGGTCTCGGCGAGCAGGTTGGCGGTGTCGATGGCGACGGCGGCGTGCGCGGCGAAGGAGCCGAGCAGGGCGATCTCCTCGCGTGCGAAGACCCGGCTGTGCCGGTCGGCGGCGAACAGCACGCCGATCACATTGCTGCCGAGCATCAGCGGTACGCCGAGGATCGCGACCAGGCCCTCGTCGCGCACTCCGGTGTCGATGGTCCGGGTGTGCTGGAAGCGCTCGTCGTCGAAGTAGCTCGACGTCACATACGGCCTGGCGGTCTGGGCGACGAGGCCGCCGAGGCCCTCGCCCATGCCCAGCCGCAGCTGCTGGAAGCGGGCGGCCACCGACCCTTCGGTGACGCGCATGTAAGTGTCGCCCGCCACCGGGTCGTTGAGGCTGAGGTAGGCGACCTCGGTGCCAAGCAGGGAACGCGCGCGCTGCACGATCGCGCGCAGCACCGCGTCCAGATCGCGCAGCCCCGCGAGGTCGTGGGCGGTCTCGAAGAGCGCGGACAGCTCGGCCTCTCTGCGCCGTCTGCCCTCCAGGTCGGCGCGGACCCGCAGGGCGAGCTGCCGGGCGGACTCCAGGGCGGCCAGCGCCTCGGGCCCGGCGCCGTCGGCACGGGCGAGCAGCGCGGGCCGGTCGTACGCCTCGGCCGCCGCGCCGCGCGCCAGAAGCTCCAGATAGGGGGCCTCCGCGTACTCGGTGGACTGCGGGTGATCGTGGGACATGTTCACAGGGATACCTGCCGTACGAGCGGCCGCGCCAGCCCTGTGGACAACTGTTGGCAGGCGCCGGTCAAGGAGCGGAGGTGTGGTGGTGGTGCGGCGGCGGGTACCGCCCGGGTGCGCCGGCGGTGCGTCAGTGCGCGGTCCAGCCGCCGTCCAGTGCGAGCGAGGTGCCGGTGATGAAGGAGGCCTGCGGAGCGCAGAGGTAGGCGACGGCCTCGGCGACCTCGTCGGGCTCGACCAGCCGTTTGAGCGCCGAGTCCTTGAGGAGCACCTCGGTCAGGACTCGCTCCTCGGGGATGCCGTGGGCGGCTGCCTGGTCGGCGATCTGCCGCTCGACGAGCGGGGTGCGGACGTAGCCGGGGCTGACGCAGTTCGACGTGACGCCGTGCTGGGCGCCTTCCAGGGCGGCCGTCTTGGAGAGCCCTTCGAGGCCGTGCTTGGCCGCGACATAGGCCGACTTGTACGCGGAGGCCCGCAGCCCGTGCACCGAGGAGATGTTGACGATGCGGCCCCAGCCCTGCCCGTACATGTGCGGCAGCGATCCCCTGATCAGCCGGAACGGCGCTTCCAGCATCACCGTCAGCACGGTGTGGAACACCTCGGGCGGGAACTCCTCGATGGGGCGCACGAGTTGCAGCCCGGCGTTGTTCACCAGGACGTCGGTGCCGGTGGCGGCCTGCTCGGCGGCTTCGAGGTCGGTGAGGTCCAGGACCAGGGGCTCCAGGGATCCGGCGAGGCCTGCGCCCTGTCCGGCCAGGACTTCGAGGCCTTCGGCGTCCCGGTCGACGGCCCGCACCTTGGCGCCGGCGGCCGCCAGGCGCAGGGCGCAGGCCCGGCCGATGCCGCCTGCGGCCCCGGTGACCAGGGCGGTGCGACCGCCCAGGTCGAGCTCGATGGACGGGGGGACGGGACCAGGTGTGGTGGGCGCGGTCATGTTCTCGACCCTAGGCAGAGTGGCCGCCCACCACCCATGTGGTCCGGGCCCACACTTCAGCGCTCGGTCATAGGCGCGAACCATGTCGGTTCATCGGTCATCGCCTGTTTGATCCGGAAGAGCGAGAACTCCTCCAGCTCCGGCAGCATGTCGACCGGGAACCAGCCGACCTCCAGGGACTCGTCGTCGTTGACGCGTGCCTCGCCGCCCACGGCCCGGCACTTGAAGCAGATGTCCATGAACTGGCAGTGGTCGCCGTTGGGGTAGGTGACCGGGCGCAGCGCGTCCACCAGGACGACCTTCTCCACGACGCACCGCACGGCGGCCTCTTCGTACACCTCGCGCACGGCGGTCTCGGCGGGCTGCTCGCCGGGTTCGGGGATCCCGCCGATGATCGACCACTCGCCGGTGTCCACGCGCCGGCCGAGCAGCACCCGGCCCTCGTCGTCGAAGACGACCACGCTGACTCCCGGCAGGAACAGCAGCTGCTGGCCGGCCGAGGCCCGGATCTCTCGGATGAACTCTGGTGTCGCCATGCCCTCGACCCTAACGAGACTCGGCGGCGCCGGACTCCGGTTCACGACGCGCGCGTACGGTACGGCTCACCGCCCAGCCGAGTCCCGCCGCCGCGAGCGCCACCAGGGCCCACTCGGGCGCGGTGCCGAGCCGGGTCGCCGGAGTCTCGGAGGAGCGCAGCGGCACCTTGGCGACGAGCGAGTCGGGCGTGAACATCCTGGTCTTCTGGACGACTCCCCCGTCGGGCATGATCACCGCGCTGACCCCGCTGGTGACGGGGACGGTGACGGTCCGGCTGTGCTCGACCGCGCGCACGCGCGACATGGCGAGCTGCTGGTAGGTCATCTCGCTGCGGTCGAAGGTCGCGTTGTTGCTCGGTACGGAGATGATCTGCGCGCCATGGGTGACGGTGTCGCGCACGGCCCAGTCGAACGCCGCCTCGTAGCAGGTGGCGATGCCGACCTCGGTGCCCGCCATGTCGAACACACCGGGCTTGGTGCCGCGGCTGAAGTCCTGGCGGACCATGGAGACATAGCCCGGGCCGAACTGCTTGATGAGGCCGCGCAGCGGGATGTACTCGCCGAACGGCTGGATCTGCCGCTTGTCGTAGGTGGCTCCGGGGCCCGTCTTCGGGTCCCACAGCACCTGCTCGTTGAAGAGCTGTCCGTCGGGGCGCTCGACGACCGCGCCCACCGAGATGGGCGCGCCGATCGCCTTGGCGGCCCGGTCGATGTCGGTGTACGCCTGGGCGTCGGTGTACGGGTCGACGTCCGAGGAGTTCTCCGGCCAGAGCACGAAGTCGGGCTTGGCGGCCTTGCCCGCCTTGACCCGGTCGGCGAGCCGCAGGGTTTCGCGCACGTGGTAGTCGAGCACCGCGCGGCGCTGCTCGTTGAAGTCCAGGCCCAGGCGCGGCACATTGCCCTGGATCACGGCGACCGTGGCGGTGCCGTTCTCGGCCGCGACGCTGACCAGCGGCGTCGCGGCGAAGGCGGCGGCGACCGGGGCGAGCAGGGCGGCCAGGGCGGCGGCCAGGGCCCCCTTGCGTACGACACCGGTGGCGCGCAGGCGCAGCGCCTGGCGCACGCACTCGTAGAGCCCGAAGCCGCAGAGCACGACGGCGAAGCCGAGGACGGGTGTGCCGCCCAGGGCGGCGAGCGGCAGGAACACCCCGTCCGCCTGGCCGAAGGCCAGCTTGCCCCAGGGGAAGCCGCCGAACGGCACGCGCGCGCGTGCCGCCTCGGAGGCGATCCACATCGCCGCGCCCCCCACCGGCCACCAGGGCAGCCGCGAGACCGCCGCGATCCCGGCGCCCGCGGCGGCCACCCCGACCGCCTCGATGGCCGCCAGGGCCAGCCAAGGGCCGGGGCCGACCTCCACGCCCGTCCAGTTGAGCAGCGGCAGCAGGAAGCCGAGCCCGAAGAGGTAGCCGAGGCCGAATCCGGCCTTCCAGGTCCGCCCGCGCAGACACCAGCCGAACAGCGCGAACGCGGGCACCGCCAGCCACCACAGAGGCCGGGGCGGGAAGCTCAGGTACAGGAACACCCCGGACAGCGCGGCCGTGGCAGGCCGTACGAACCGGTGCAGCAGCCGACGGCCGCGCGAGGCGGTGGCGGGCTGCGGTTCGAGCTGCTCTGGCTCGGCTGTGGGGGTGGTGGTCGTGCTCACCCGGCGGAGTCTACGGCCGCGAGCTGTAGCCGTGTCAGACCGGTTCGTACAGTAACCGTCCATATGCGCACGATCACCGTCGGATCGGCTCCGATCACTACGTCCGTACGCGTACGGGCATCGGAACCCACCCCCGCCGGAACGTTTCCGCACGATCTGCACCCAGATCGTGCCCTGCGCCACTACGGTGTGCGCAGTCCGTCAGACGGCCGGGGGGCGGGGATGAGCGCACTGACAGGCCGGTCCGCCGCACCCGAGCGCCGGGCCGGGCCCGATCTCGTCGGCGTCCTGGTGCTGGGCGCCTGCGCGGGGTGGTCGCTGGTCGCAGCGGCGGGGCGGGAGGCCCGCCCGGAGGGCGTGCTGCTCGCGGTGGTCGCGGTGGCCGCGGGGTACGCGCTGGGCCGGATCAGCGGCAGTCTGGTGCCCGTCGCGGCCGCGACCTGCGCCGCGAGCGCGGGCCTTCTCCTGGCGTACGCCTCCAGGGACGGCGTCCCCGGCGCCACCGTGGACCCCCTGCCGGGCCACATCGGCGTCTCGGCCGCGCTTCCCGCGCTCGCCGCGGGCGCGGCCTGCTGCGGCGCCTGGGCGGCCCGTACGACCGCGATCCGCCTCGCGCTGCGGCTGCTCGCCGTGGGGTGCGCGGGCACGGCCCTCGCACTCGGCTCGGCGGCGGGCTGCGCGGCGGCGCTCGGCGTACTGCTGTGCTCCCTGGCGGCGGCCCGGATGCGGCACCGGACGGTGGGCCTCGCGGGGCTCGCGGCGGTCGCCGTGCTCGTCGCGGTGGGGTCGGTCGCCGTGGCCGAGGACGTGCTGCCCGACGGGCTCACCGTCTCCCTGGAGGGCCAGCTGACGCCGGAGCGCGTGCTGCTGTGGCGGGACGCGGTGGATCTGGCCGAGGACCACCCCGTGCGCGGAACCGGGTCCGACCGGTTCGGCAGCCTCAGTCCGGTGGCGCGGCAGTCCCCGGTCGCCGCCGGCAAGCCGCACTCCGCCCTGCTCCAGCAGGCGTCCGAGCAGGGCGCGGTGGGAGCCACGCTGCTCGGGGCCACCTACGGCTGGATGCTGTACGCACTGTGGCGCTCGCCCAGGCCCACGTCCGTCGTCCTCACGGCGGGCGCCGCGCTCACCGCGCTGGCCGCGTTCGCCTGCGTCGGCAACGCACTGAGCTTCACCCCGGTGACGATGGGCGCGGGCCTGCTGGCGGGCCTGGCGACGGCGCGGCCGCACGGAGACGGGCGGCAGGAGGCGGAACAGGAGGTTCAGGTCGTACGCGCGCGTGGCCGATCCGGGTGAGGAGAGGCGGGAGGGTCAGGCCTCGGCGCGCTCGGCCGCTCCGAGCAGGCGCAGACGGTCGCGGATGACGCGGACCGCCGCCTCGGCGTCGTCCACCGTCACGGTGAAGACACGGCCGTCGCCGAGCCGCAGCACCAGGCCCTCACCTCGGCGTACGACGACCGCGGTGCCCTTCTCGGGGCGCCAGCGGTAGCCCCAGCCGCCCCACTGGCGCGGGGTGACGCGCGGCTCGAAGTCCGCGCCCACCACGTCCAAGAGCGAGATCCGGCGGCGCGGCAGGCCGATGTGGCCGCAGCGCACTTCGAGGGAGTCGTCGTCGACCTTCACGGCCACATGGACGAAGGCGAGCGTTCCGTAGATCACCAGGAGCCCGGCCGCGACGCAGCCGATCACCGACATGAGCAGCGGGGCGACGCCGGACGTCCAGTTGGAGTCGACGGCGAGCTCGACGCCGAGCGCCACGCACGCCGCGCCGCCTGCGGCGAGCAGCCACTGGACACGGTTGGTCGCGCGACCGGTCCAGATCGCCGGCTGCGGGGCGAGCGCCGGGGCACCACTGTCGTGCGCCGGCGGCTCGGGGGGGAATTCCCTCATGTCTAGCAGACTACTCAGATTCCACAGCACCGGCAGTGACCCCACTCTCAGTGAGCAGGGGCGCCCCGCATTTCAGTGAGCGATGGTGACCCTCTGTAGCAGCAGGCCTTCCGGATAGCCGAGCGCGGTCTCCGGAAGGGCGCCGGCACGGCCGCTGAGCAGCACCGTCACCATGCCGGTGGGCGCCGCGTCCGGGGCGGCTTCCAGGCCGGCCCGGCGCAGCGCCTGGGCGGCGACGGCCGACGCGCTGCCATACAGGCCGGGCGCCGACAGACCGGGCTGCCGCACAGCGGCACGCACCCGCTCGGCGACCAGTTCGTAATGGGTGCAACCCAGGACGACACCCCTTACGTCCTTGGGGGTCCGCTCGGCCGCCGCGGCGATGGCCAGCTCGATGGCGGGCTCGTCGCCGTGCTCGATCGCGTCCGCGAGCCCGGGGCAGGCGACCTCGGTGACCTCGACGCCGTCGGCGAACTCGCGGATCAGCCCGCGCTGGTAGGGGCTGCCGGTGGTGGCCGGAGTGGCCCAGATGGCGACGGGTCCGCCACTGGCGGCGGCCGGCTTGATCGCCGGTACGGTCCCGATCACCGGGATCCGCGGCTCCAGTTCGGCGCGCAGGGCCGGAAGCGCGTGCACGGAGGCGGTGTTGCAGGCCACGATCAGGGCGTCCGGGCGGAGCTCGGCGGCGGCGCGCGCCACGGCGAGCGCGCGCTCGGTGACGCCCTCGGGCGTGTGCGGGCCCCACGGCATGCTGTCCGGGGCGGAGGAGAGGACGAGGTCGGCGTCCGGCCGCAGCCGGCGCACGGCGGCGGCCGCCGCCAGCAGGCCGATTCCGGAGTCCATGAGCGCGATCTTCACCCGGTCACCATAGTCGACCGCCCTTGCGCACCCGCTCAGGTGGTGCAGACTGCGGCGGATGAGCGCCCTCGCATGGATCGCCGTGGTGTCACTGCTCTGCTGGCTCTGGCTGCTGCTCGGACAGGGCTTCTTCTGGCGCACCGACCAGCGCCTCCCCGCCCGTTCCGCCCCGCCGGACTGGCCGTATGTCGCCATCGTCGTACCGGCCAGGGACGAGGCCGAGGTGCTGCCGCGCAGCCTGCCCACCCTGCTGTCCCAGGACTATCCGGGCGAGGCGGAGATCTTCCTGGTCGACGACGGGAGTTCGGACGGCACGGGTGAGCTGGCGCGGGCGCTGGCCGCGCGGGAGGAGTGCGCGCTCCCGCTGACCGTGGTCCGGCCGGGCGAGCCCGAGCCCGGCTGGACCGGGAAGCTGTGGGCGCTGCGCCAGGGCATCGCGCTGGCCCGCGCGCGCGAGCCGGAGTATCTGCTGCTGACCGACGCCGACATCGCCCATGAGCCGGACAGCCTGCGGGAGTTGGTGGCCGCGGCCCGCTCCAACGGGCTCGACCTGGTGTCGCAGATGGCGCGGCTGCGCGTGGCGAGCGGCTGGGAGCGGCTGGTGGTGCCGGCCTTCGTCTACTTCTTCGCACAGCTGTACCCGTTCCACTGGATCAACCGGCCGGAGGCGCGCACGGCGGCGGCCGCGGGCGGCTGCGTCCTGCTGCGGACGGAGGCCGCCGAGCGGGCGCGGATTCCGGAGTCGGTGCGCCAGGCGGTCATCGACGACGTGTCGGTGGCGCGCGCGGTGAGCCGCTCGGGCGGGCGGATCTGGCTCGGGCTGGCGGAGCGCGTCGACAGCGTGCGCCCCTATCCGCGCCTCGCCGACCTGTGGCGCATGATCGCGCGCAGTGCGTACGCCCAGCTCCGGCACAGTCCGGTCCTGCTGCTCGGGACGGTCGCGGGGCTCGCGCTGATCTATCTCGCTCCCCCGGTCACGCTCTTCGCCGGGATGGCGCGGGACGACGCAGTGGCGGGCTGGGCGGGCGGGTTCGCGTGGCTGGTGATGGCCGGGACGTACGTCCCGATGCTGCGCTACTACCGGCAGCCGCTGCTGCTCGCGCCGCTGCTGCCGGTCACCGCGCTGCTGTACCTACTGATGACGGTGGACTCCGCCGTCCAGCACTACCGGGGGCGCGGGGCGGCATGGAAGGGGCGCACTTACGCGCGCCCGGAGGCTACACCGGACCAGTGAGCCGGGCGGTGCCTTCTCGCCTCCGCCGTCAAAAACCGCGCCCACGCGCGCGTCACTTGCGCCCGGGCGTCCAGTTCATGCCCCACCCGTACTCCTGGTCGATGGTGCGCTGCGGGCTGACGCCGCGCCCGGGCACCAGATAGCGGGCCTCGCGCTGGACGACGAAGTCGCCCCCGTTGTTGGTGAGCAGCGCGAGGGCGCAGACCGTGGAGGGCACGGTGCACTCGTCGAGCGAGAAGTCGATCGCCGCCCCGTGCTCGGGCTGGAGGGTGACCGTGGCGTGCAGGTCGGCGAAGCTGCGCGCTCCCTCGTAGATCGTCACGAAGATCAGCACGCGGCGGAGCTGGTCCTTGTGGTCGAGGTTGACCGTGAGGTTCTCGCCGGACGTGACGGCGCCGGTGCGGTCGTCGCCGTCGAGGTGGATGTACGGGGGGCGGCTGAGCGAGCCGAAGGCGTTGCCCAGTGCCTGGACGACCCCCTTGCGGCCGTCCGCGAGCTCGTAGAGGGCGCACAGGTCGAGATCGAGGTCGGCGTGGTTGGCGACGGCACGCCCGAGCTTGGCGCCCCAGCCGCTGAACTGCTTGCGCATCTGCCAGTTGAGGTTGACCCTCAGCGCCCCCGAGCTGCCACCCTGCTTGGCCAGCGAGACCGTGGGAGCCGCCTTGGTCAGGGTCACCTTGGACAGGCGTACGGGGGCCGGCGCGGGCGGTGCGGCCGAAGGCGGCGGGGCGGCTGCCGGGAAGGGGGGGACGCTCGCCGCCGGGGCGGGAGCGGGCGGGGCCGCAGCGGGCGGGGCCGGAGCGGACGGCGCGGCTCTCGGCCGGGCGGCCGCCGGAACCGGTGCCTGGTTGGGATCCGACGGCCCGGCCGGGGCCTGCGCACCCGGCCGGTCGACCGTGATCCCGAAGTCCGTTGCCAGCCCTTCAAGTCCGGAGTCGTATCCCTGGCCCACCGCACGGAACTTCCACGCGCCCTGGCGCCGGTAGAGCTCGCCCAGGATGAACGCCGTCTCCACGGTCGCGTCCGCGCTGTCGAAGCGGGCGAGCTCCGCGCCGCTCACCCCGTCGAGGACCCGGATGGCCAGCCCCGGGACGCGGCCAAACGTTCCGCCATCGGCGGAAGCGGCGAGCACCACGCGCTCCACGTCGGGCTCCACGCGCGCGAGGTCGACGAAGAGCGTGTCCGTGACGTCCTCGGCCGAGCTCTGCTTGCCCTCGTACCGCACCGCTCCGGAGGCGTGCGCCGGCTGGTTGTAGAAGACGAAGTCCGCGTCGGAGCGGACCTTCCCGGTGCCCGACGCGATCAGCAGGGCCGAGGCGTCGGCATCCGGCACCCCGGGACCGGAACGCCAGGCCAATTCGACGCGTACGGTCGGCGCCGGCACCGGAACATTGGACCCTTTAAGCATGGACATGCTCGCCCCCATCGCGAGTCGGGGTGCCGAAAGATTTTCCGCACCGTCAACCTAAACCCCGGCAGGCGTTCCGGCACCCGCCGGTAACCCCTCCCGAGCTCGGCCTTTACAGGATCCGTACGCTCCGGGGCGACCGATTTTCCCATGTTCGCTCGCATTGGGGATGTGCGATCACTCCGAACCCGTAAAACAACCCTCTTATCGGGCTCCCCAACGACCACATCGTGGGCTTAACTTATGTGCCATGACCTCCCCCCGCTCCACCTATGGCGGCGGTTACTACTCCGCGCCGTCCTTCCCGGACACCCCCATCTACGACTCCCTCGTCGCAGAACGGGGAACGCCTCAGATCGCCCCGATCCGAGTACCCGCCCTGTACGACACCGGCAGCAGTTATCTGCCTGCCCTCCCGGCCGCGCTCCCCGCCCTGCCCGCCGCCCCCTCCCAGCAGCAGCCCGCCTACGCCTCGTCGTACGGCTACCAGCAGGCGCCGCAGCCGATGCCGCTGCAGCAGACGCCCGCTCCCTACATCCCGCAGCAGACCGGCGCCCCGCGCGGCTACCCGAGCCCGCAGGCCCAGCAGCAGCGCCCGATGGGCCCGACCGGCTACGAGGCGATGCGCCCCGCGGCCCCGCGGCCCGCCCCGGCGCCGTACGACGGCTACAACCAGCCGTACCCGAACACGGGGTACTGAGCGGGGTAGCCCACCGCTCCTCCGCGTTCGACCGGATGTCCGAGGCGGCTGGCAGGATTGGCTCATGGAGAGACCGATTCAGCCCGTCGTGCGCCACATCAACATCTACCCCGTCAAGTCGGTCGGGGGGTACCGACTCGACGAGGTGCAGGTCGAACCATGGGGTCCGGCCGGCGACCGCCGCTGGATGGTCGTCGACGCCGCCGGGAAGGCCGTGACCCAACGCGAGCAGGCGCGGCTCGCGTTGGCCGCCGCCCGTGCACTGCCGGACGGCTCCGTCCGGCTGTCCGCGCCCGGGCGGGAGGATCTGACCGTCGCCGTGCCCGAGCCGATCAGCGCGAGCGCGGTGACGCTCTTCGGCAAGAAGGTCGAGGCGATAGCGGCCGACGAGGCCGCGCACGCGTGGTTCAGCGAGCACCTCGGGGTGGAGGTCCGGCTGGTCCACCTCGACGATCCCGCGACCCGGCGGCCGATCGACCCGGACTTCGCGCGGCCGGGCGAGACGGTGAGCTTCGCCGACGGCTTCCCGCTCCTGGTCGCCACCACGGCCTCGCTGGAGGCGCTGAACTCACTGATCGCGCAGGGTGGCCATCCGCACGAGGGCCCGCTCCCGATGAACCGGTTCCGCCCCAATGTGGTCGTCGACGGCACCGAGCCGTGGGCCGAGGACCACTGGTCGCGGATCGCGATCGGCGAGGTCGTCTTCCGGGTCGCCAAGCCCTGCGGGCGCTGTGTCATCACCACCACGAACCAGGCGACCTCCGCGCGCGGCCGCGAGCCGCTGCGCACCCTGGGCCGCCACCGCCGCTTCGGCACGAAGCTGGTGTTCGGGCAGAACGTCGTCCCGGAGCGCACCGGTGTCATCCGCACCGGTGATCCCGTGCGCGTTCTCGCGTAAGGCGCCCGTCGGCGGGAACTCGTGAGGACGGCGGACGCGTTGTGCGGGAGGGGGGCTCGGGTGACGTTGCTCTCTCTTGGGCCCGCTCGCGCGTAGGGCGCACCATCCGGGGCCAGGACGCATGCGGAAGGGGGTGCGATTCAGTGCGATCCGCAGTGGGGGTGTGGCGTTGGCGGCAGAACCCCTTACGCCGCCGTACGGATCTCGTCGAGGCATGGGTGGCGCTCGCCGCCCTGGTGCTGATGGCGCTGGCCTCGCCGGTGCTGGGGAGCCTGTGCGGGGCGGTCACGGACCGGGCGCTCCAGCGCACGGTGACCAGGCAGCATCGCGAGCGGCACGCGACGACGGCCGTGGTGGTCCACCAGGCGCACGAGCGCAGTGCGCTCGCCGACGCCGAGGGGGTGGGCGGCCGCGAGGGCCGGATCCGGGTGGTGGCCAACTGGACGGCGTACGACGGCACTCTCCACACCGGCACGGTCGCCGCCCCCAGGCGGTCGGCCCCCGCGGGCTCCACTTTCCGCATGTGGACGGACGACCGGGGCATGCGCACGAGCCGTCCCCTGGACTCCGCCACCGCGCACGCGCACGCGGTGTTCGCCGGTCTCGGCGCGGCCGTGGCGGCGGCCGGCCTCGTCGAGGGCATACGACGGCTCGTCGTATGGCGGCTGGTGCGACGGCGGTATGCCCGTCTCGACCGCGCCTGGGCCGGATACGGTCCGGACTGGGGCCGTGCGGGAGCAGGCAGCTGACCGGTCAACTCGCCGGCCTCGCGCGCGCTACGGTGGACCATCAGTCGCACGTACAGCGTTCGCACGCACGAGGTGGGGGCACAGCAGCGCCATGGCTCAGGGCACGGTCCAGGTAACCCACACCGGCACTTCGAGGTGGCGGCGCCGCACCGGCGAATACGCCTCGCTCGCCGCTGCCCTGGAGGCCGCGGCGGACGGCGACATCCTCACGGTCGCACCCGGCACCTACCGCGAGAACCTGGTCCTGCGGCGGGCCGTGACCCTGCGCGGCCCGGAGGGGTCGGCGGGATCGGTGCGGATCGCCCCGGCCGACGGCGTGCCGCTGACCGTGCGCGCCTCCGCCACCGTCCAGGACCTCCAGCTCGAAGGGCAGGACGCGGCGGCGCCCGCGCTGCTGATCGAGGACGGCGCGCCCGAGCTGTGCGATCTGCGGGTGGTGACCCGCTCGGCGGTCGGCATCGAGGTGCGCGGCGCGGCCCGCCCCACGGTCCGGCGCTGCACCGTGGACAATCCGGGCGGCGTCGGCATCGGTGTACTGGACGGCGCGGGCGGCCTGTTCGAGGAGTGCGAGGTGGTCGCGGCCGGCCAGTCCGGCGTCTCGGTGCGCGCGGGCGCCCACCCCCGTCTGGAGCGCTGCCGGGTGCATCACGCCTCGGGCGCGGGCCTTTCGGTGACCGGCGAGGGCACCGGCCTCGAGGCGCTGGGCTGCGAGGTGTACGAGATCAAGGGCGCCGGGGTGCAGATCGCCGCGCGCGCCGTGGCGCACCTCACCGACTGCACGGTGCACCGCACCTCGGCGGACGGGGTCACGCTCGACACGGACGCGGTGCTCACGCTCGCCGACTGCGACATCCACGACATCCCCGAGAACGCGGTGGACCTGCGCTCCCGCTCGGTCCTGACGCTCACCCGCTCGGCGGTGCGCAGCTTCGGCCGCAACGGCCTCTCGGTGTGGGACCCGGGCACCCGGGTGGACGCCAACCAGTGCGAGATCCATGACAGTACGGGCGACTATCCGGCGGTGTGGGTCAGCGACGGCGCGACGGCGGTCCTGGAGGCGTGCCGCGTCCACGACGTGCCGGACGCGCTGTTCGTCCTGGACCGGGGCTCGCGCGCCGACGTCGTCGACAGCGACATCTCGCAGGTGCGCAACACCGCGGTGTCGGTGAGCGACGGGGCCACCGCGCAGCTCGACGACTGCCGCATCAGGGAGGTCTCCACGGGCGCCTGGTTCCGCGACCACGGCAGCGGCGGCACACTCGCCAACTGCACCATCGACGCGGCACAGACCGGCGTGATCGTCACCAAGGGCGCCGACCCCCGCATCGAGCGCTGTACGGTCACCGCGCCCGCCGAGGCCGGGTTCTACGTGTCGGCGGAGGGCCGGGGCACCTTCCACGGCTGCCGGGTGACCGGCAGCGGGGGCTACGGCTTCCATGTGGTGGACGGCTGCCGTACGACGCTGACCCGCTGCCGTACGGAGCGCTGCGCGCGCGGCGGGTACGAGTTCGGCGAGGACGGGCCGGTCTCCGAGGACTGCACCAGCGACGAGAGCGGCGTGCGCCCCGGGGCGCAGGAGCCGCCCGCCGTCCAGACCGCGACCCAGACGATGGGCCTGCTCTCCACGGTCCCGGGGCAGCGCCCCACCGGAACCGCGGCGGTGCCCGTGGAGGAACCCGCCCGCTCCTCGCAGGACGTCCTGGGTGAACTCGACACGCTGGTGGGCCTGGAGAGCGTCAAACGCGAGGTGCGGGCGCTCACCGACATGATCGAGGTGGGCCGCAAGCGGCAGCGGGCCGGGCTCAAGGCCGCCTCGGCCCGCCGCCATCTGGTCTTCACCGGCTCCCCCGGCACCGGCAAGACCACGGTCGCCCGGCTCTACGGGGAGATCCTGGCGTCGCTCGGGGTGCTGGAGCGCGGGCACCTCGTCGAGGTGTCCCGGGTCGATCTGGTGGGCGAGCACATCGGGTCGACCGCGATCCGCACCCAGGAGGCGTTCGACCGGGCGCGCGGCGGCGTGCTGTTCATCGACGAGGCGTACGCGCTGTCGCCCGAGGACTCCGGACGGGACTTCGGCCGGGAGGCGATCGACACCCTGGTGAAGCTGATGGAGGACCACCGCGAGGCGGTGGTGGTGATCGTCGCCGGGTACACGGCGGAGATGGAACGCTTCCTCAGGGTCAACCCCGGGGTGGCGTCCCGTTTCTCACGGACCATCACCTTCAGCGACTACGACCCGGACGAACTGCTGCGGATCGTGGAGCAGCAGGCCGAGGAGCACGAGTACCGGCTGGGCAGCGGGACGGCCGAGGCGCTCCTGAAGTACTTCACAGCGCTGCCCAAGGGCCCGGCGTTCGGCAACGGCCGCACCGCGCGCCAGACGTTCGAGTCGATGGTGGAGCGGCACGCGGGCCGGGTCGCCCAGTTCGCCGACGCGAGCCCGGACGACCTGAGCCTCCTCTACGCGGACGATCTGCCCGAACTTCCCTGAGAAGCAAGGTTGTTGACGGTTAGTCAGCGCTGCTGCGGGAGCGCCGGTGCCAATTCTTCAAGGAGTGCGGTGCGCTCCTCGGCGAAGGCCGGGTCGGCCTGGTAGTCCGAGTGGGCCAGGATCGGCGCGGGCAGCGGCTGCCGTTTCGTACGCCCGAAGGCGAGCGGGTCGAGGAGCGGGCCCCGGTCCACGTTCGTGCCGGGCAGCACCGGGCCGCCTATCGGGTCGGTGGCCCGCCACAGGTTGCGCCAGCAGTGCAGCTCCCGGTGGAGGGCGGTCAGTTCCGGGCGCCCGAAGTACGCGGGGAACCAGCGCCCGTAAAGCCGCTCCAGGGGCGAGCCGTAGGTGAGCAGCGCGACGCTGCGGCGGGTGCGGGCGGGCAGCTGCCACACGGCGGCGGCCGCCAGGACGCTGCCCTGGGAGTGGCCGGAGATGACGAGGCGGCCGCCGGTGCGCCCGGTCCAGGTGTTCATCCGCCAGGCCAGGTCCGGCACGGCCCGTTCGGCGTAGCAGGGCGGGGCGAACGGATGGGCCGCGCGCGGCCAGAAGGTGCCCACGTCCCACAGGATGCCGATGGTGCGCCGGGCCGAGGCGTCCTTGTAGGCGCGCCGGCCCCAGGTGACGAAGAGCAGGAAGCCGAGGCCGGTGAGCCAGGAGCCGAGCGCCTGGGCGGTGTCGGCGGCCGAGGCGACCGCGCCCGGCGCGTCGGCCGCCGCCCGCCCGGGCACCTGACCGGTGGCCCACGAGCCCGCGAGCGCGCCCGCGCCGAGCAGCAGCGTGGCGGCGCCGACGATGCCGAGGAAGGCGGGCGCGCGGTCGGTGAGTCCGGCCATCGCACGGGCGGTGGCGATCCGCCGGGAGCGGGCGGCGTCCGGGAGCTCGCCCGGGTAGTCCGCGAGCAGCCCCGGCTCCTCGGCACGTGCGGTGCGCCAGGTGCGCAACGCGAAGTAGGCGACGGCCGGGACGAGGAACGCGAGCAGGGCTGGGATCACCGAGGCCTGCCAGGTGAGCAGCGGCGGCGGGCCCTTGAAGACGTCGCGGGCCTCGCCGGGCGTACCGGAGCCGTCCAGCCAGTCGGCCACGCGCTGGGCGACCCCGCCGGTCATCACTCCGCCGAGCGCGCACGCCAGGAGCGCGACGGCGGGGCCGCCGAGGCCGGACAGCGCGGTACGGGAGTCGTGCGCGCGGCGCCGCAGCAGGAGCGCGACCCCGGCGAGCAGGACGACCAGGACGCCTTGGGCCAGGGCGATGACCCCGAAGGTGCGGTCGCCGGGGAGCGTGGAGTGCGAGGCCCAGCCGGGCCGCTCCCACGACGCGTACACCATCGACAGAACGAGCACGCCGAGGGCGGCGGCGGGCAGGAACGTGATGACGGCCCGGTCCAGGTGCTCGTCGAGGCGCGATTCGCTGCGGCCCCGGCCGCACACCACGCCCACCACGACGGCCGCCCCCACGAGCAGAGTCGCCGTCAGGAGCCAGCCGAGGACGTCGAGCGGGGTGCTCGCGCCGGCCCGGTCGTGGCGGGCGGCGGCTGCGGTGACGGCCGCGGCGACGGTGAGGAACCCGGCGGCGGTGTGGGCGGCGCGCAGCCGGGCGACCAGGCGCCGCCCGTACCAGAAGCCGGGGCGGCTCAGAGCGGGCGCGTGCGGCTCGTCGTCGTCCCCGGCGGTGCCGAGCGGCTGCTGGGACTCGTACGCGCTCCAGGTGCGGTTGGACAGGTACCAGAGCAGCCCGGTCAGGGCGGCGGGCACCAGCGCGGCCAGCGCCAGTCGGCGGCCGGGCGGGCTCCACCAGCCGTGCCGCTCGGGCGACAGGAAGCCGAGCCAGGACTTCCCGGCGGCGCAGCTCGCCGCGCCCGCGCACTGCCAGGCGGCCAGATCGAGCGCGACCTCGCAGGCGGCTGCGATGAGCAGCACGGTCAGGCTGAGCGCGACGAGCCGGACAAGGACCCCGTAGAGCCGCACCGCGCGTGCGGACCCCCGGGCGGGCGGGCGCATCCAGTGCGCGAGGTTGACCACCATGAACGGCAGGAGCAGCAGCCACAGGGCGCGGGCTCCGTTGCCGGAGGTGAGGTTGGCCCAGCAGTACGCCTCGGGCACGGGCCGGCCACGGTAGCGCTCGGGGTGGTCCTCGGCGTCGGCGTCCTCGGTGCGGCGGTGGACGGCGGCGGTCTCGTCCCCGGTGACCCGGACCGTACGCGGGTCGTCGAGCATGGACTGCGGGGTGGCACCACCGACGCCGTGGACGAGCAGTTCGAGCGCGGGCCCGCCGTCGTCGGCGGCCGGTGTGGCACGGGACACTTCTGTGACTCGCTCTCATGATGGGAGGATCGGCGGCGGGACACGGCGGGGGTTGTCGTGCGGATCGCGGATCGTGCGGGTCGGGCGTCGTGCGGGCGCCGGAGGACCTCGGCGCGGGGGCCTCGGCGTGCGGGTTCTTCAGGATCTCGGATCTGCTGCCGGAGTGCGGTGTCCTCACGGAATCTCCCCGTGACAGGATTCGGATGTACGGCGACGACATGTACGGCGACGCGGAAGGACCGACCCGGCAGTGACCGACAACCAGAATCTGCTCGCGGAGCAGCGTCGCGCCCTGATCCTCGACGAGGTCAGACGGCGTGGCGGTGTCCGGGTCAATGAGCTCACCCGGAAGCTCAACGTCTCGGACATGACGGTGCGCCGGGACCTGGACGCGCTGGCCCGGCAGGGCGTGATCGAGAAGGTGCACGGCGGCGCGGTGCCGGTGGTCGAGGCCTCCACGCACGAGCCGGGCTTCGAGGCCAAGTCTGGCCTGGAGCTGAGCGCCAAGGAGGACATCGCGCGCGCGGCGGCCGCGATGGCCGTGCCGGGCAGCGCCATCGCGCTCTCGGGCGGTACGACGACGTACGCCCTGGCGCACCGGCTCCTCGACGTGCCGGATCTGACGGTGGTGACCAACTCGGTGCGGGTCGCGGACGTCTTCCACGCGGCGCAGCGGGCCGCGGGCAACGGCGGGATCCGGCCGGGCGCGGCGACCGTGGTGCTCACCGGCGGGGTGCGCACCCCGTCCGACTCCCTGGTGGGGCCGGTCGCGGACCAGGCGATCCGCTCGCTCCACTTCGACGTGCTCTTCCTCGGGGTGCACGGCATCTCGGTGGAGGCGGGTCTCTCCACGCCGAACCTGGCGGAGGCGGAGACCAACCGGGGGTTCGTGCAGTCCGCGCGGCGGGTCGTGGTGGTCGCGGACCACACCAAGTGGGGGACGGTGGGGCTGAGTTCGTTCGCCTCGCTGGACGAGGTGCACACGCTGGTGACGGACTCGGGGCTGTCCGACGCCGCGCGCGAGGAGATGGCCGAGCATCTGCCGGGGCTGCTGGTCGCGGGCGAGGGCGACTCGGCCGAGGTGGACGGGGGCCCCGCCTAAGACATCTGACGGGCCGCCAGTTAAGGTGTGCGAGCTCGCTGTTGACCGCTCGTGCCCGTCCACACCGATCGCTGGAGGTGCGGCCCGATGGCTCGCCGACTCCGTCCCGTGGAGCTCGACTTCGTCGAGACCGCTCCGCTGCGCCTGGTCTTCGCCGCCGACGCGGCCGCCCCGGCGGACGCCCTCTACCGCGCGCTGGCCGTCGAGACCGACACCTGGCCCGAGTGGTTCGCGGCCGTGACCCACTCGCGGGCCACCGACGGCGGCCGGGAGGTCCGGCTGAGGGGCGGCACCCGGTTCGAGGAGACGGTGATGGCCGCCGAGCCCTCAGTGCGCTACGCCTACCGGGTCGACGTCACCAACGCCCCCGGTCCGCACGCCCTCTTGGAGGAGTGGCGGCTCACGCCGACCGCCGGGGGCACCCGGGTGCAGTGGACCTTCGCGGCCGCGGGCGGCGCGCCCTTCCGGTTCGCGCTGCGGATGGGCCGGCCGGGTCTGGGCCGGGCGTTCCGCGACGCGGTGGCGGCGCTCGACCGCCGACTGGCCGCGCCCGGCGGCGGGCCGACGCCGCCGGCGTCCTAGGGCGTGTTTCGAAAGTCCCGTCTGCCCGGCGGCGTCTGGCACGCACGCTCGCCGCGTTGTCGGGATCACCCCGATACAACCAGTATCGGG